>NZ_DASSYD010000087.1:0-26140 GCF_035703485.1 Dokdonella sp.
ATTCCTTGCCGTTCTGCAGGCGGACAATAAATAGGCAATCGCGATGCGCGGAATGGCCGAAGAGGAAATTGAATGAATTTTGATCTGGCGTTGGTGTTGGTGATCTTGACTGCGCTGAGTGGCGTGATCTGGCTGATCGACAAGCTGGCTTTCGCACCGTCTCGTGCGCGACAAGCAAGCACGATCGAAGAAATTTCCGCACTTTCCGAGGCAGAGCGCAAGGCGCGCATGCTGGAAGCACTGCGCGAGCCAGTGATCACCGAATACGCGCGCTCTTTTTTCCCGGTATTGCTGCTGATTCTGATTTTTCGATCGTTTATCGCCGAACCTTTCAAGATTCCATCAGGCTCCATGATGCCGACCCTGCTGGTCGGTGACTTCATTCTCGTCAACAAGTTCGCCTACGGATTGCGTTTGCCTGTGCTGAATACGAAGTTCCTTGATGTCGGCGAGCCGCAGCGTGGAGATGTCGTGGTGTTTCGCTACCCCGGCTATCAGTGCGAGCGCAATGGCAAGGCAGTGCGTAGCGGCAATCCGTGCTATGAACCACAGATTCCGGTTCCAAAACAGGATTACATCAAGCGCATCGTCGGCCTTCCGGGTGATGAAATCACCTATCGGAACAAGATCCTCTATGTCAACGGAAACGAGATTCCCCAGACCTATGTCGGCCCCTACATTGGCCCGTCTGAACCAGGCCGCAACATGGATTCGGCCCAGGTCAAGGACGAGAAACTGTCAGACACAAGCCACCGGATGATGACGCTTCCGCAGACGTCCGGTCGGGAAGGCAGTTGGACGGTTCCGGAGTCCAGTTATTTCGCCATGGGTGACAATCGCGACAGCAGCGCGGATAGTCGCTACTGGGGATTCGTGCCCGAAAACGCTCTGGTCGGACGCGCATTCCTGATCTGGATGAACTGGGACAATAGTATCGATTATCGACGGATCGGCACGATCATCAAATAACGGAGGGTGGATTCATGTGGAATAGAAAGCGCACCAGCGGTATTACCTTGATCGGGTTTCTCATGCTGCTTTGTGTGATCGGATTTTTTGGCTATATGGCAATGCGACTTGTGCCGATGACTGTCGAGTACATGGGAGTAGTCAAGGCAATGGAGCAGGTCAAAACGGAACCGAACGCCCAAAACATGTCGCCCGAAGAGATTCGGAATAGCCTCTACCGCAAGTTCGACACTCAGTATGTCGACGATTCGGCAATCCCTCCCCAGTCGATCCAGATACTGAAAAAAAACAACGGTACAACCCTGCGGATCACCTACGAGCGCCGTGTGTCGTTTATCCACAATATCGATTTGATCGGGTCTTTCGACAAATCAGTCAGCTTGTCGGGCGGAGATGGAGGTTAGTCACCAGATCCTCGGCCATTGCTTTGTCGACAAATCACTCCTCGAACAAGCACTGACTCATCGAAGTGCAGGTCGTCGCAATAACGAACGCCTTGAGTTTCTCGGCGATGCCTTGCTCAACCTGATTGTTGCCGAGTACGTCTATGAGCAATACCCCCGCGCAAGTGAAGGCGACATGACCCGCGCGCGCGCTTCTCTCGTAAACGGCTCGACATTGGCCGAACTTGCTCGCGAAGCGCAAATTGGCGATCACCTGGTACTTGGTCCAGGTGAATTGAAGACCGGCGGATTCCGTCGTGATTCCATCCTTGCCGATACGTTTGAAGCGCTGGTCGCTGCGATCTATCTGGATGTCGGCTGGGAGCGATGCCGGACGCTCGTGCGCCAGGTGTTTGCCGAACGCGTGATGGCGGTGGACGGCAAGGTCAGCAAGGATTCGAAAACCTTGCTGCAGGAGCTGCTGCAGGCAAATGCCTTGCCGCTTCCTGTCTATGAGTTGCTGGGTACCCGTGGCGATGATCACGACAAGGAGTTTGATGTCATCTGCCAGATCGAAAGTCTTGAGCTGAGCCGCAGCGGGAGCGGATCGAGTCGAAGAGCGGCCGAACAAGCCGCAGCCGAAGGTTTGCTGGACCAGGCACGCGCCTCCATTGCCGCCCAAAAGAAGAATCGCAAGTCATGAGTGCAACACCCCCAGGTCCACATCGTTTTGGTCGAGTAGCCTTGCTCGGTCGCCCGAATGTGGGCAAGTCGACCTTGCTCAACGCGCTGATCGGTTCAGATCTCAGTATTGTCTCGCCAAAGCCGCAGACCACGCGTCACCGGATTCTCGGCATTGCCACTCACGCCCAGGCGCAGATCGCATTGCTCGATACACCGGGTTTGCATCTGGGTGGCAAGCGGGCGATGAACCGTCAGCTCAACCGAGTCGCACGTCAGGTTCCGGATGAAGCGGATGTCATCGTCCATGTGGTTGCCGCTCCGCGTTGGACCGACGAAGACCAACAGGTTTGGGATTTGATATCACGACACGATGTGCCACGCCTGCTGGTCATCAACAAGATTGATCTGGTCAAGGACAAGGCTGACCTTCTGCCTTATGTGGCGAGCATCAGCGAAAGCCGTGAATATCAGGGAATTCACTATCTTCGAGCGACCCATGCCAAGGGTCTGCCCCATTTTCTCGATGAGCTGGTCAAGCTGCTGCCCGAAGGTGAGGCAGAATATGATGCGGATGAACTGACTGATCGAAGCGAACGCTTCATCGCCGCGGAAATGATTCGTGAGCAATTGATGTTGCGTTTGTCGGAAGAATTGCCATATGCGACCTCGGTGGAAATCGAGCACTTCGAGCAGGTCGGCAATCTTTCCCGGATTGCAGCCGCAATCTGGGTTGAGCGCGAAGGCCAGAAAGCCATCGTCATTGGTTCTGGCGGCTCCGGACTCAAGGCGATCGGGAGCAATTCACGGCGACGCATGGAAAAGCTCTTTGGCAACAAGGTGTTTCTCGAACTCTGGGTCAAGGTTCGCGAGAACTGGTCCGATGATGAAGCTTCCTTGAAGCAGCTCGGATATTCCGGCTGAGCAATCCCTGGGAGCCAATGTGTCCGTCGATGCCGAACCCGCCCTGATCCTGCACGCGAGGGCGTATCGCGAAACATCCCTGTTGCTGGAATGCCTGACACCCGGTTACGGCAGGGTCGGCATGATCGCCAAGGGTGTCAGGCGCGAGCGTTCGCGTTTGCCACGCGGCACGTTGCAACCATTGCAACCCCTTCATCTGAGCTGGGTCGGCAAAGGCGAACTGATGACGATGACGCGTGCGGAAGCCACGGCAGGCCCGTATTCGATGCCCGGCGACCGAATTTATTCCGCCATGTACATCAACGAGCTGGTGCTTCGACTTTGCGCACGAGGTGACCCGCATAGCGAGTTGTTCGATCACTACGTACTTTGCCTGCATCGTCTTGCAGGCGGCGAGCCGGAAGCCTGGACCCTGCGGCGCTTCGAGCGTGACCTGATGTACGATCTTGGTTACGGGCTCGTCCTTGATCGCAATACCGAAACTGGCGAGCCACTCGTTCCCTCCATCGACTATGCCTACGCGATCGACGCGGGCCCGCGTCCTGCGCGGGGCCATCAGAATGAATTGCGCATCAAGGGATCAGCCCTTGTTGCTCTGCAGAATGACGAGATGCCTTCTTCCAGGGAAAACATCGAGCTCAAGCGCTTCATGCGCGTGCTGCTACAGCATCAGCTTGGCGGCGGCACGTTGAACGCATGGAGCATGCGGGTAAAGCCAACGAATTGAATCGGAACTGTCTACCCGGAGACGCGATTGATCGCGTTCGTGCACAAGACCCTCGATCGAACCTCAAGGCAATGCGGCTCGGGTCTGCATGCAGGTGCGAAGAAAGTTGGCGATTGCCGAGGTCGGCCAGTCTTTCCCGGCGTGAACCTGCGCCCTCAGCACCTTGATTGACTTGGTCAGAGCGGGTGCGCCGCAAAAACCCGCCGACGCATCAAGCCGGTGCAGGCGATCGAGCAGGCCAGGGTAGTCGCTGCTGGCGGCAAACTGATCGAGCTCTTCCGCCAGCGCATCCAACTCCCCAGCGAACAAACCTCGGAGAGCGGCAATGATCGATGCATTGCCCCCTGTTGTTTCGGCGGCCATGGCGTCGTCGAGCAATGTACCGGTATTGGCGGAATCTGTGAGATGGCGACCCAACGAGGCATGCAAGGCGGCAACACCGATGGGCTTGTACAGCACTTCGGCGAATCCCATGGCGATCAAGGCATTCCGATTGGCTGAAGCCTCGGCGGTGGTCAGCAACGCCGGCGTCATCCGATTGCGCTGTCCTTCTGAACGAATGGCGTGCAAAACGCTGCTGCCATCAAGGCCGGGCATGCGCGCATCGAGCAGTATGAGATCGAAGGATTGTTTGTCAGCGAGGCTCAACGCAGCCGTTCCATCTTCTGCGAGGGTTGCTTCATGCCCCGCCAGAGTGATCGACTCACTGAAAAAATGCAGGCTAAGCGGGTTGTCGTCAGCAATGAGTACATGTGCCATCAAGAATCTCCCTTTCCCTGAGAACGATGCAGCTTTATCCGATTGACGCTTGCCGTCAAATATCGAGATTGGTTCTGCTGATTTTGCCGAGAGCGCAATCGAATGGACTGATACCATGCGCTGCCTCCAGATCCCCGCCCTTGATGACATCATGCCGAATCCAGAAGTCGACATTGAAAGCCTGCTCCACGATGGACGCGGTGTTGCCCACATTGATGGCAAGGCCGTTTTCGTTTCAGGTGCCTTGCCGGGCGAACGCGTTCGAATCCAGTATGGCAAACGTCGACGTGCCTACGATGAAGCCAGGGTTGAAGAATTCCTGACCCGCTCGCCAGATCGAATCGAGCCGCGGTGCCCTCACTTTGGCGGCTGTGGTGGTTGCGCGTTCCAGCACCTGCCCGCGGAACGGCAGATCGAGGCCAAGCAGAACGTGCTGGCCGAAAACTTCGAGCGCATCGGCAAGGTCAGCCCGCAGCGCTGGCTGCCGCCACTGAGCGACCAGCCCTGGGGTTATCGTCGCAAGGGGCGCTTGTCGGTCAAGTGGGTCGAAAAGAAGGGCAAGGTCGTGGTCGGCTTTCGCGAAGACAACCCGCGATTCATTGCTGACCTCTCGGTTTGCCATACCTTGCTGCCTGAGGTCGGGCAGCGCATCGAGGCATTGTCAGCGTTGATCGGATCGATGGATGCTAAAAGCGATATTGCCCAGATCGAGATTGCTGCGGGCGATGACACGGTAGCGCTGGTGTTTCGCAACCTGATTCCGTTGAGCGACGGCGATCGACAGAAGCTGATCGCTTTCGGGCAACATCATCAGCTAGCCATCCTGCTGCAGCCCAAAGGGCCGGACAGCGTCCACGCACTGTGGCCTGAGCAGATCGATCTGCGTTTCCGAATTGCCGATGCCAACGTGGACATCGCGTTTGAACCGCTGGATTTCATCCAGGTCAATGCGGGCATGAATCAGCGCATGATCCGGCAGACCCTGAATTTGCTCGACGTGAAGCCAGACGATGTGGTGCTCGATCTGTTCTGCGGACTGGGCAATTTCACCTTGCCAATTGCCAGACAGGTCGCATCTGTCGTTGGCGTCGAAGGCGATGAAGGACTGGTCATGCGCGCCGGCCGGAATGCCGAGAGCAACCATGTCGAAAATGCATTCTTCCATGCGGCTGATCTGCTTCAGAATCACGCCACCTCAAGCTGGGCACGTGGCAGCTACAGCAAGATGCTGCTCGATCCACCACGATCAGGCGCCGCCGCGGTGTTCGAGTACTTGCCACGAAAGGGCACGAATCGAATCGTCTATGTTTCCTGCCATCCAGGATCCCTGGCCAGGGATGCCGGTATCCTCGTCAATCAACATGGATTCAGCCTGGTCGAGGCAGGGGTCATGGATATGTTTCCGCATACCGCGCATGTCGAATCAATTGCGTTGTTCATCCGTTGATCGACCGGTAGGATGCGGGACATGAGTACCTCTCTGAATGACAGAAAAGATGACAAGAATTCACGAGGCAGTTGAAGCATGTTGATCATCGGTATTTCCGGCAAGACCCTGAGCGACGAAGACCGTGTCTGGTTGGCGGCTCCGCAAGTCAGCGGTGTAATTCTTTTTTCCAGAAACTGCAGCAATCGGGATCAGGTAACGGAACTGATCGACGATATCCGCATGGAGCGCCCGGATGATCCGTTTCTGATCTGTGTGGATCAGGAGGGCGGTCCGGTTCAGCGCTTTCGCCAGGGATTCACCCGCTTGCCGGCGCTGGCGCAAATTGGCGAGCTCCACGACAGCAAGCCGAAACTGGCGGTTGCGCTCGCCGAAGAGCATGCCTGGCTGATGGCCAGCGAAATGCGATCTATCGATATCGACTTGAGTTTCGCACCGGTGGCCGATCTCGCCTGTGGAAATCTGGCTGTCGGTCCGCGTGCCTTTCACGCTGATCCCGCCGTTGCGTCCGAACTGGTCCAGGCCTATACGCGCGGCATGCATCTGGCCGGCATGGCGGTCACGCTCAAACACTTTCCGGGGCATGGCAGCGTCATTGCCGATACGCATTTCGACACCGCGACCGATTCACGTACGCTTGATGAGTTGCGCCGCAGCGACCTGATTCCGTTCGTGGATGGTTTCGCCGCTGGTGCCGAAGCGATCATGCTTGCGCATGTCAACTATCCGAAAATCGACACGATGGCGGCAGGATTCTCCAATGTCTGGATCGGAGACATCCTGCGCAAGGAGCTTGGCTACGCTGGAATCGTCATCGGTGATGATATCGGCATGGCGGCGGCCGAGGCGATGGGCGGAGTTCCTGCGCGAATCGAAGCGCATCTCAACGCGGGCTGTGAGCTGATTCTCGCCTGCAGTCCGTCGCTCGTCGAAGAATCCGTGAATGCGACCGCGCATCTTGATGCCTGCCCGGCGGCACGTGTTGAAAGCTTGCGCGGTGCGGTTGCACCGACCTGGGAAGCGCTCGAAGACAACCCGAAACGCGACGAGGTGATTGCGCGCCTTGCCGAATTCCTCCCCGAACCGAGCAGCAAATGAGTCGACCGAAACTTTCCGAGGCGCTACGAACTGCCGACCTCATCCATGATCAGGCAGCGCTTTCGACGGCGATCTCGCGAATCGGTCAGGAAATTGGCCAGGCATTGAATGGCCAGTCCGCGGTTTTCCTGACCATCATGCAGGGCGGGCTCATTTTCGCCGGACAACTGGCGACGGCGATCGATGCCGATCTTGAGTTCGACTACGTGCATGCATCGCGCTTTCGCGGCACCACTGAAGGCGGTGAATTGAAATGGATGCGACGACCGGATACGGCGTTGAAAGATCGTATCGTGCTGCTTGTCGACGACATTCTCGATGAAGGCCACACGCTTCAAGCGATCCGCAAATGGTGTGCTGACCAGGGCGCATCGAAAGTGCTGCTGGCGGTCCTCTGCGAAAAGCGTCATGGTCGCACGGTGCCGGATCTCGCCGCCGATTTCGTCGGCGTCGAGGTGCCAGATCGCTATGTCTTCGGCTACGGCATGGATTTCAACGAGCAGGGCCGCAACCTTCCTGCCATCTACGCGCTTTGATGCCGATGTCGATTGATCTCGCACTGATTGGTGGTACCGGTTTGTACCGGTTTCCCGGCCTCGAAAATATTGTCGAACAGGTCGTCGAGACGCCGTGGGGAAAGCCCTCCGATGTCATTGTCAGCGGCCAGCTTGGCGCAAAGCGCGTTGCCTTTCTCGCTCGCCACGGGCGCAAGCACGACATCCTGCCGCACAAGGTCAACTACCGTGCGAACCTGCAAGCTCTCCAGCAAATTGGTGCGCGCCGCATCATCGGCGTCAATGCCGTTGGCGGTATCCGCGAGGACATGGGTCCGCGCGTCCTCGCCATTCCGGATCAGATTGTCGACTACACCTACGGGCGTATCACCAGCTACTGCGATGTGGATGGTGCTGAAGTACGTCACGTCGATTTCAGCGACCCCTACACTCAGACCTTGCGCCAGCAGTTGATCGATGCGGCCGCACGCGCAGACGTCGCTGTGGTCGATGGGGGCTGCTACGGCGCAACTCAGGGCCCACGTCTTGAAACCCGCGCGGAAATCGCGCGCATGCGCCGCGATGGCTGCGATCTGGTCGGCATGACCGGCATGCCCGAAGCGGTGCTCTCGCGCGAGCTCGGCGTTGACTACGCCTGCCTTGCCCTGGTCGCCAATTGGGCCGCTGGATGCGGCGACGAGGCCGAGATCAGTCTCGAAGAGATTTTTGCCAACCTCGAAAAGGCCACCGCACAGGTGCCGCCGATCATAGCGGCAATGCTCGGCGAATCCTGATTCCGTGTTCGTCGAACGTTCTCAGGCGGCGAACTGCAGCCTGGCGAGTTCCGCATAGAGACCGCCCTGTTCAAGCAACTGCGCATGTGTGCCCTGGGCAACGATACGTCCTGCATCAAGCACGACGATGCGATCGGCCTTTTGTACCGTGGCCAGACGATGGGCAATTACGAGGGTAGTGCGGTTGTTCATCAATCGCTCGAGCGCATTTTGTACAAGTCGCTCGGATTGCGCATCGAGACTTGAGGTTGCCTCGTCGAGCAGAAGGATCGGTGCGTCACGCAGCAGTGCCCGCGCGATTGCGACACGCTGTTGCTGGCCACCGGACAGGCGCACGCCACGTTCGCCGAGATAGGTGTCATAGCCTTCCGGCAACGCGCTCAGAAACTCGTGGGATTCCGCTGCCCGTGCCGCCGCCTCGATCTCCGCGTCGCTGGCCTCGATGCGGCCGAAGCGGATGTTGTCGGCGGCACTCGCACCAAACAACACCGGATCCTGCGGCACGAGTGCGTAGCAGCCGCGCAACTCAGCGAGTTCGATTGCGCGCAAGTCCTCGCCATCGAGCGTGATCCGACCATGCAATGGATCATGGAACCGCTGCAGCAACTGGAACAGCGTCGTCTTGCCCGCTCCGGAAGGGCCGACCAGGGCAACGGTTTCTCCCGGCTCGATGCTCAGCGAAAGATCGTGGATCGCCGCTTGATCGGGGCGCGATGGATAGCGAAATTCAACCTGCTCGAATCGCAGCGCGCCGCGCACCGGATGCGGCAATGCCGATACCGGTTCAGGCGAACGGATATCGGCATCGGTATCGAGCAGTTCGCTGATCCGGCCCAGTGCGCCTGCGCAGCGCAGCAGTTCACCCCAGACCTCGGTCAATCCGCCGACCGACCCGGCGGCCACGACCGCGTAAAGAACAAATTGTGCGAGCACGCCGGCATTCATCTCACCGGCAATCACCTGGTGCGCGCCGGCCCAGAGCACGACCGTGATCGCACCAAAGCTGAGCAGGATAACCAGCGCCGTCAGCAGGGCCGTGGTGCCAATGCGCTTGCGCGCCGTCGATAGCGCAAGCAGCACGGCCGAGGTGTAGCGATCGCGTTCGCGCGGCTCGCGTGTATAGGCCTGAACGGTGTGGATTGCGTTGAGCGATTCCGAGGCGATGGCCGAAGCATCGGCGATGCGATCCTGGCTCTCGCGCGACAGCGTGTGGACGCGACGTCCAAGAAACACGATTGGCAGGATCACCGCCGGAATGACCAGCGCCGTCAGCCCGGCCAGTTGCGGACTGGTCACGATCAGCATCGTCGTCGAGCCGATCAGCATGACCACGCTGCGCAGCGACAAGGACAAGGTCGAGCCAACCACGGTCTGCACGAGTTCGGTATCGGCAGCCAGGCGCGATACGAGTTCACCGGATCGGGTACGTTCGAAAAATGCCTGATCGAGCGTCAGCAGATGCGAGTAGAGGCGTGAGCGCAGGTTCGCGGCGACCCGTTCACCGAGCAGGGTGACGCAGAAATAGCGCGAAGCCCCGGCAATGGCCATGACCACCGCAACACCAAACAAGCCGATGAAACCGGCATTGAGCTGATCCGGATCGGTCTGGCCGAATCCCCGATCGATCATGAAGCGCGCTGCAGCGGGCAGGGCGAGCGTGGCCGCCGACGAGATGGCCAGAAACACCAGCCAACCGGTGATCAGCAATCGCTGTTCGCGAAGATACGGAAGCAGGCGGCGGTATGCGCCGAGTTTGGGCGGCGTCGCTGGAGTTGGCTCGGGCATGGGCAGAATTCGACAGGGCAACCCAACGAATGGGCTCGGCACGAGTGGAATTCAAGTCCATTCAAGCGAGTTCATCGCGCGCGGATGCCGTCAATCCATCGGCTCCGCAATAGTCTCCCGACCGCGAGTCAGATCGCGCAAATAGTCGGAGAACCCATCAAGCTGATCGCGTGGCAGACGCAATTGCAGCGCGGCACCGCTGGCATCAAAATTTTCTTCAATTCTTTCCGCGGCAAACTCACTCAATCGCGCCTGCAGGATCGGCAGTTCAGCGAATTCGCAATGGATGCGCACAGTCACGGTTTCGATGATCGGCGTCTTCTCAGCGAGGCGCAGACATTCGGCTGCGCAGCCGCCATAGGCGCGTGCCAGGCCACCGGCACCAAGTTTGGTGCCGCCATACCAGCGCGTGACGACGACGATGACTTGATCAACGCCCTGGCCCTCAATGGCTTGAAGGATCGGTCGGCCTGCCGTGCCGCCGGGTTCGCTATCATCGGAGAATCGATATTGCTGGCCGATTTTGTATGCCCAGCAATTATGCGTCGCCAGCGGATCGCTGATTTCTGCCAGCAAGGTCAGCGCCCGATCGGGATCATCAACGGGTTCGGCGTTGGCGAGGAAGCGGCTCTTGCGGATTTCCTGCAGCAAGCTGGCCGAACCAGTCAGGGTTTGCAGCACGCTCACTCAGCCAGCCGACGCAACTCGTCGGAGAGTTGCCAGTCCGGATGCATGCGACGAAACAGGCGCAGATTTTCGATGGCTTCCTGGCGGCGGCCAGCTTCCTTCAGTCGCACGATTTCGGCCAACCAGTCCTGTGGCGCGAGGTGCATGTTTCGACGCAACTTGACCGATGAGTTCGGCGAAGGCACGCGTGACTGCTCGGCAGCGGCTTTCGGCGCACTCATCACTTCGGCATTGCCAGCAGCTTGATCCCGCCTTTGCGTGCGCATCGCCCCAGCGGCCGCGGAATCCTTCTCAATCGGTGCGCTGTCCTTTTTTTCCAGAAACGGCTGCGCTTCGTCGGTTGTCGGCATGCGGGCTGCGGGCTCGGTTTCGGCTGGCCTCTGTTCAAGCACTGGAGGCGCGGCAGGAGGCGGTGGTGGCGGTGCGGGCGCCGGTGCAGGAGGAGGACTCATCAGCTTGCTCCTCGCTTGCCTCGCGGACTCCTGCTTGATTGCCGCTGGCGCAGCGGACAGCTCTTCATCCGCCATGGTTGCAGCGGCCTCGGCTGGCTCGGATTTCTGCGGTCGCGGCGATTCACTGATCGGCTGCACCGGAATCACTGATTGCCGGGAGCGATTGGTGTCGCTCCGGGTCTCGTGTGATTCGAGCTGCTTGCCTACCTGCCAGGCGATTCCCGCGGCCAGAACGATGCCGGCAGCCGAGCCGAACCCAAGCAACCAGCGCTGCCCCCGCGACGTGTGCTTCCCATGAACCGCGCGAGCGGCATTGGCCAACACGGCCCGATCCAGTCGGCTCGGTGGCTCAGGATGCGGCAGACGGCGATAGATGGCAGCAAATTCGCCGCCATCATCATCGAGCAGACGTTCAAGATCTTGTTCGGGGTCGCGGCGCTTGCTCATGTCTCGAACCTCGCGCGGACCCGGGCGAGGGCATAGCGCAGCCGCGACTTCACGGTTTCGCGACCGACTCCCGTGACTTCAGAAATTTCTTCAAGTCCAAGGCCATTTTCAATACGCAACAAGAACGTTACGCGCTGTTCTTCAGGTAATTCCTCAAGCACGATCTGCAGCTTTCGCCGCTGTTCGAACTCACTCAGCACGCGTTCGGGTTGCTCGTTCTCGGGCGCGTCAAGTTGATTGAATACGATCTCGGCTTCCTCCGCCGAAGCCTGAGGACGGCTGCGGCGAAAGCGGTCAATCACGAGGTTGTGCGCAATCTGCAGCAGCCAGGTCGTGAACTTGGCTTCAACACGATAGCGCTCACGTGCGGCCACGGCGCGGCTCCAGGTTTCCTGGAACAGTTCATCGGCATCGGCGCGGTGGTTGCGCATGGAGCGCAGGAGAAAGCGGTACAGAGTGCCACGGTGGCGCCGATAGAGCATTTCGAAAGCGAGCAAGTCGCCTCCGGCATACGCGAGCATCAGTTCTTCGTCCGTTCGTTCAAGCCCCATGCGTGCGAGGTTAAGGCAATCCATGGGGGGAGTCATCTGCTTGGGTGCGGGGTTTAACGTCCTTGTGCTGGTTTCGGGGTTTAGCTGGGTGTGGAGCACGTTTGATCGGGAGCGGAAGAGCGGTTAGCGGTTAGCCGGAAAAGCAGTATCGGCAGCGTGGCTGCTGAGAGAGTTTTGTAGGAAGCGGCTTCAGCCGCGATGCATTTTCCCTCCGCATTCAGAAGGGCATCAGGCCTGAAGGCCTTTCCTACAAAATCTCGCTCCCGCGACCGCTCACCGCCCGCTACTCAATCTGTTCGCGCGCCCAGTTCGCATCGAGGGCTTCCATCGCGTCCAGCGGCTTGGAGTTGGCGGCCTTGTCGTAGGCTTCGGCGACGTCGTCCTCGCGCTTGTCGCCGTGCAACAGCAACAAGCCATTTCCGTACTCGATCCAGGCGATTGGCGACTGCGGGGTCAGCTTGAGTGCGGCCTTGAGGTGCTTTTCGGAATCTGCCGCATTGGCGCCGTAGGTCAGCTTGGCCAGCATGCCGCCGACCTTGTTGACGATTTCAGCGTGATACAAGCCCATGGCGGTCAGCGCCTCGGCGTGCTTCGGGGCCATTTTCAGCGTCGTATCGAGTGATTCACGGACCTTGCCGGCCAAACCCTGGGCCAGTGCCTTGGCGATCGAGATCGACTGACTCAGGCGACCGATCGCGAAGGCGCGCCGGTAATGGTTGTTGGCGAGCTCGGGCAGGATGCTCACTGCTTCATCGGCCAAACGGACGAGATCCTCATAGCGATTGGTCTTGGCATCTTCATCGTCGACAAGATACGAGGCATGGATTCCAGCAGCCTTGATTGCCACCGAGGCACCGAGCGCCTTCAGCGCAATGCCGGACTCGTAGGCTTGCTGAAAATCGCCACGATGAAAATCGCGCCAGGCATCCTGCAACTGGTTCGCGATTACGGTGGCATCCTTGCCGAGCTTGGGATGAGCCTTGAGCAGGGCTGCAACATGCTTGACATCGGGGTATGGCTCCAGATCGCCTGCATGCAGCTTGGGCCAAGCCTTGGCCAGCTTGTCACCGGCATAATCGAATGCCTTGTTCTTGTGCGGAAACACCTTCCAGTTTTTCTTTGCCATCATTGAACCCTCGATTTGCCTGTCTGCATCCTGCGCCAGCAGCGCATGCGGCGGCAAGCCGTTAAACTTCGCGGCAGCCTCGATATGTCGGCGACTTTGGCTAGTGCATTGCCTGATGATTCGAAGAATCCAGTTTCAAACAGAAACCCTCTCACCCTTATCGTCATCCCGGCGAAGGTCGGGATCCCGCTTTTCTGAAATGCAAAGGCACCGGATCCCGGCCTTCGCCAGGATGACGGAAGTGAGCAATACACCAATCCGTTGACTCCAAGATCTCAATGACTTCTGCCGAGAAATCCACCAACCCCGCCCATCGCGCCGCCGAACTGCGCCAGCGACTCGCGGAAGCAAATTATCGCTACCACGTCCTCGATGAGCCGCAGATTCCTGATGCCGACTACGACAAGCTGATGCGCGCGCTTGAAGCCATTGAAGCCGAGCATCCCGATTTGGCACTCGCTGATTCGCCGACCCGGCGTGTCGGCGCTGCACCTTCGCGCGAGTTCGCCGAAGTGCGTCATGAGTTGCGCATGCTTTCGCTGGCCAATGCATTCAGCGACGAAGAAATCGCGGATTTCGTTCATCGCATTGCACAACGACTTGAAATCGACAACCCGGTGTTCTCGGTTGAACCCAAGTTCGATGGGCTCGCGATCAGCTTGCGCTATGAGAATGGCTTGTTCGTGCAAGGTGCGACACGCGGCGATGGCGAGACCGGCGAGGATGTGACGATCAATCTGCGCACGATCAAGGCGATTCCGTTGCGCCTGCGCGGTGATGACTGGCCTGCGGTGCTGGAAGTGCGCGGCGAGGTTTACATGCCGCGTGCCGAGTTTGAACGCTACAACGAACACGCCCGCGAGCATGGTGGCAAGGTGTTGGCCAACCCGCGCAATGGGGCGGCTGGCTCGCTGCGCCAACTCGACTCCTCGATCACGGCTTCGCGACCGCTCGCCTTCTATGCCTATGCACCCGGTGCCGTCGCAGAGGGCGCGTTGCCTAAGACCCACTCGGCCCTGATGGAGAAATTTCGCGAATGGGGCTTTCCGGTCAGCCATCTGGTTGAAACCGCACGAGGAACCCGCGGCTGCCTTGACTACTATCGGCGCATCGGAGAATCGCGCGACAGCCTGCCATTCGATATCGATGGCGTCGTCTACAAGATCGATGATCTCGATGCGCAGCGCGAGCTCGGTTTCGTCGGTCGAACGCCGCGCTGGGCCATCGCGCACAAGTTCCCGGCTCAGGAACAGAGCACGCGTCTGCTCGCGATCGATATCAATATCGGCCGTACCGGCGCAGCCACGCCGATTGCACGGCTTGAACCGGTGCAGGTGGCTGGTGTCGTCGTCACCAATGCGACTTTGCACAATGCTGACCAGATCGAGCGGCTCGATGTGCGCATCGGCGATACCGTCATCGTGCGACGCGCCGGTGATGTGATTCCTGAAATCGTGCGCGTGATTGAGGATCAGCGGCCAGCCAATGCCACGTCTTGGCAGATGCCGAGCCATTGCCCGATCTGCCAATCTGAACTCGTGCGCGAGGAGGGACAGGTTGTCTGGCGCTGCTCGGGCGAACTGATTTGCCCGGCCCAGCGCAAGGAAGCCATCATTCATTTTGCCTCACGTCGCGCAATGGACATCGAAGGCCTTGGCTCACGCCTGATCGAAGATCTATGCGATCTCGGCTTCGTCGTCTCGATCGCCGATTTGTACAAGCTTGGTCTCGACGATTTCATCGAAATGAAGCGTCGCGCCGACGAGCGCGATGGCACCACACCAGAAACCGTCAAGGCCGGCAAGGTTGCGACGAAGTGGGCAGAGAACCTGATCGATGCCATCGAACACAGCAAGCAGACGACGCTGGAGCGCTTCCTGTTTTCGCTCGGTATCGAGCATGTTGGCGAAAGCACGGCCAAGGCTCTCTCGGCGTGGTTCGGCAGACTCGAACTGATCCGTCATTTGCCGTGGCCACTGCTCAAGCTGGTGCCCGATATCGGTGGTGAAGTAGCGCGTTCGATCGATCACTTCTTCGCCCAGGAAGGCAACCAGGCGGCCATCGACGAACTGCTGATGCGCGGCGTGAACCTCAAGGACGAACGCGATGTCTCGCCCAAGTTGCGCCAGAGCCTGAGTCCGGATCGGCTGCTTGTCAGTTTCGAAATTCCGAAGCTGACCGAGAAGCGCGCGGCACAACTGGCTGGCGCGTTCGAGGATCCTGGCCGCGTGGTCAGCGCCCCCGAACACCAACTGTTGACCGCCGGTTTGCCCGCCGACACGGCGGCCGCGCTCCTGCGCTGGCGCGAAGAGCCGGCGCACGCCGAACTGTTCAAGCGCAGCCTGGACGAGTGGAACACCTTGCGCGAACTCGTCGGATCGACCACCGCGCCAGAGCAATCACTTCCGCTCGATGGCAAGACCGTGGTGCTGACCGGCTCGCTGTCAGCAATGACGCGTGACCAAGCCGGCGCCAGGCTCGAAGCACTCGGAGCCAAAGTGGCCGGCAGCGTTTCGAAGAAGACTGATTTCATCGTCGCCGGCGAATCAGCCGGCTCCAAGCTCGAAAAGGCACAGGCTCTCGGTATCGAAATCTGGGACGAAGCGCGCTTGCTCGATTTCCTCGCCGGACAAGCGGCTTGAACGCAATCACCTTGCACGAAGCGCTGGCGTTGCGCGCCCGCCTCTACACCCTGATCCGAGAGTTCTTCGCCGCGCGCAAGGTGCTCGAAGTCGAGACACCGATTCTTTCAGCAGCGGCCAACACCGAACCGAATATCGAGAGTTTCAGCACGCTGTTCTCGGGCCACGTCGATGCCGGTTCGGCGGAACGCTGGCTGCGCACTTCGGCCGAGTTTCCGCTCAAGCGCCTGCTCGCGGCCGGGGTGGGGGATTGCTATGAGCTTGGTCGGGTATTCCGCAACGGCGAAGCGGGCAGGCGACACAATCCCGAATTCACCATGCTCGAATGGTACCGGGTTGGTTGGGATCATCAGCGTCTGATTGACGAGACTGTCGAGCTGATTCGCCAGGCGTTGGCAATGGTCGGGCGCGAAGCCAGTCTCAATTCGATGACCTATCGCGAACTGTTTGCAGACACACTGGGCATCGATCCGTTCAGCGCATCGATTGATGCTTTGCGCGAATCCCTGGGTGACATCGAAATCGAAGGCACAGGCCTGCAGCGTGACGACTGGCTCGATCTGCTGATCACCCACCGCATCCAGCCGGAATTCCCCATCGATCGCATCACCGTGATCCACGACTGGCCGGCGACTCAATGTGCGCTGGCGAAGATTCGCAATGAGGATCCACCGGTTGCCGAGCGCTTTGAGTTGTATCTTGGTCGCTACGAACTGGCCAACGGCTATCACGAACTCACTGATCCGATCGAACAGGGCGAGCGCTTCGAAAGCGACAATCGCCGCAGAAAATCACGCGGCCAGCGCGAGCTTCCGGTTGACCAGAACCTGCTGGCGGCGCTTGGACGTGGAATGCCGGAGTGCGCTGGTGTCGCTCTCGGTATCGAGCGGTTGTTGATGTGCCTCAGTGGCGAGGACGATATCCGTGCGCTGCTGGCGTTTGCTTTCGCCGACGCCTGAGTAGTCGTTCAGCCGGAAGCGAATTGACGTCCTGGTCGAATCCAGATCCACGCGATCACAGCCGCAACGGCAGCCGTCGCCGAGCCGAGCATGAAAGCGGTTTCTCCGCCGGCAGCTTCCCAGACTTGCCCTGACAGCAGCGCACCAATCACGCCACCGATGCCGGAAGAAAATCCGTAGAAAATTCCTTGTGCATGGCCGTTCTGACGACCGGGGAAAAAGAACACAAGGAACTGCATGCTGGCCGCGAAGAAGGCGGCAAAGCTGAGCGCGTGCAGGGTTTGTGCGAAGGCCATCAGGACAGCGTGTTCAGGCCATAGCGCGATCATCAACCAACGCAGGCTGGCGGCGACCAGCGAAACGATCATCACGGTCGCCGCGTTCCAGCGACGGAAGATCCAGGCGGCGAAGCCAAACACCAGGATCTCGACAACGACGCCGATCGACCAGTAGATGCCGAGTGCCGAGGTTCGATAGCCGTGCTCGTCGAGATAGATCGAATAGAACGTGTTGTAAGGGCTGAACGAGATCTGCATGAGCAGGGCGACGACGAAGAACGCGATGACCTCGGGGCGGCGCAGCTTGCTGAAGAAACTCGGCGATTCATCGCTGACGGCGGTGACGGGTTGTCGACCGTAGTCGTTGAAGAACGCCGTGGTCGCCATTGCCACGAACAGCGGCAGCATCAGCCAGGGCAGGGAGGTGACTGGCAGGTAATCGAGCAGAACCCCAAACAACGCGACCACAGTGACAAAACCGATCGAGCCCCAGACACGGATGCGCCCATAACGCTCACTCTTGCCGACCAGATGCGACAGCGTGATTGATTCAAACTGCGGCATCACCGCGTTGTACATGAAGCAGAACACGCTCATTGTGACGAACAGTGCGGTGAAATCGTGCGGCACGGTGAAGAACGCGAAGCTGGCGACGGTCAGCACCGAACCCGCGCGCAACCAGCGGATCGGATGCGTGGATCGTCCGGCCAATGTGCTCCAGGTGCTCGGCGCAAAAATTCGCGTGCCATACCAGAGACTCATCAGGATGCTGATCGCGGCGATATCCTGGCCGCGCTCCTGGAGGTAGAGCGCCCAGTACGGATTGAACGCGCCGAGTGCGGCGTAATAGGTGAAGTAGAAGCTCGACAAGCGCAGCGCAGGAATTCGCGCGCTCATGCTGGCATCGGCCGCATTCACGCAGGGAATCTCTGCACAATTTTCGCTGTCGATTTGCGTTTCACTCAAAATTCCAGATCGAGGCTGGCACACAAATAGTCGATCAGCGGTGCCACGCGCTTGAAACGGTCGACCAGCATGGGCTTCAATTGTGCAGATATGGCGATGCTGTCGGCGAATCGTTCGACGGCAACAAAGTCCTTGCGCTTGAGATCTTCGATCAATTCATGCTCGGCATCGAAACCACGTGGTGGTCGAATCAGACTGGCGCCACCGAGGCTGAAATGCGAGGTAAACGCTTTCGAGCGCGTCGCCTTTTTCCACGCTGCCGGATTGTCGGCGATGAAGGCGCGGATGCGTTTGACCGATTCGGGTTCCGGGTGCCATTTCCCTCCGCCGACAAAGCAATCGCCTTGCTCGATATGCAAGTAGAACGATGGCGCATCAACCTGCCGGGCACGCTCATGAAACAGCCGCGCGCCTGACCAGGTCTTGTATGGCGTCTTGTCGTTGGCGTAGCGCGTATCGCGATAGATGCGAAACATCGAGCCTCCATGGCCACGCGGATCTGCCACGAAATGCGGCGAGATCTTCGCCAGCGGTACCTGCAGGTCGGCAATCAACTGCAGGAACGGCTGCCGCAGTACTTCCTCGTAGCGCGGTTTGTTTTCGTTGAACCAGACCCGATTGTTGTTGGCCTTGAGATCGCGCAGGAAGCGGAAGGTGGCAGGGGTGAAATAGGCGGTTGTCATTGGAGTCTCAAAATTGCGGGTATCAGAGGGCCATGGTCGCTGGTCGGGGCTACGCCGCGGGTGATTGCAGGAGCAGGCTTCAGCCGCGATGCTCCCGGCCCGGCTGCGATGAAGCCAACCGCATCGCGGCTGAAGCCAGCTCCTGCGAAAACGGGCAAAGCGAAAATGGGTTCCTATTCGATCTGCCGTTGCAGTTCGCGCCCCCAAACCTCAAGCGAATCAAGCAATGGAAGCCTGCTCGCATCCACTTCTGTTCTCTTCGTGGAAATCAGGTCGAAATACTGATCAAGAGTCAACGTCGTCAACGGAGTTTCAGACGTCAACCGTCGTCGGCGGAACTCCTCCCAGCGTATTGTCTCCTCATCGCTCAACGATTCGGGCCAGTTGCGCGCGCGATAGCGAAACAGCAGTTCGGCGTAGCGAGAATCACAAAATTGAATGGAAGAGTTGCCGAGGAGTTCCCCGGGCGTTTGCCGCACCTCGCGCAGCAATCGCTTGTCGGCATCCGGCAGGAACCCCGAATAGAGCGCAAGTTCCGGATCTGCCGGTGGGTCGTGGGCTGCCTGAGCGGCAAACACGGCCTGCATTTTTTCCGCCAGTCCATCTGCCTGATTGAGCATATCCAGATGGCGCAAGGCACGGTCGACGTCGAGCCCGATGCGCGCGCTATCGACCCCCTTGAGCACACTCATCGGCGCCAGTGCTGGCGAGCGATTGACGTGCACGAGCTTGAGCGGAATGCGCTCGACATCCTCGGGAAGATCGGCACGCGAGACGAAAACACGATCGGCGATTTCATCCGGTTCGAGTTCAAGCAGCGGCGTCGGGTCGACATCGAGGTCGTAGACAATCACGCCGTTGGACTGTTGCGGATGAATCGCCAGCGGCACAACGATGGCCAGACAACCTCGACTCGCCGGATAGCGCGATGAAACATGCACGACCGCTGTGCGACGCACGGCATCCAGCAGTTGGAACGCACGCTGCTTGCGACGCAGATCGAAATGGAAATCGAACAGTCGCGGCTGCTGCAGGCGGATCAATCGAGCCAGGCCGATGGTGGCCTCGACATCGGAAAGCGCATCGTGTGCGCGGTCCTGCTTGAGGTGGTTGGCGGTGGCCAGATCTTCCAGCCGAAAGCTCGGTGTGCCGTCATCACGCATCGGCCACTCGATACCGTCAGGTCGCAACGCGTAGCACATGCGGGCCAGATCGATCAGGTCCCAGCGCGAATTGCCATCCTTCCATTCCCGCTCATACGGATCATGAAAATTGCGATACAGCATGTGCCGTGTGAATTCGTCGTCGAAACGCAACGAGTTGTAGCCAACGCCACAGGTCCCGGGCGTGGCCAACTCCTCATGCACCATGGCCGCGAACTCGGCTTCGATGTGGCCCTCGCGCTCGGCATGTTGCGGGGTGATGCCGGTGATCAGGCAGGCTTGCGGATGTGGCAGGGAATCCGTTGGCGGCTTGCAATAGAGCATGACCGGATCAGCGATGATCTCCAGTTCGCGATTGGTGCGGATACCGGCAAACTGCGAAGGCCGATCGCGACGCGAATCGGCACCGGTGGTCTCGTAGTCGTGCCAGAAGAAGGTGGTTTCGGCCATGATGGGAAGAGCAGGGCGGGAGTGCGTGCATGCTACATCGATAAGCGGAAGCTTGGCCTGCACCGTGCATCGCGGCAATAATCACCCCATTCATCCAAGCGGAGTGCACGATGCCATCGACCCATGAGGACAATCTGATCTGGATCGACCTGGAGATGACCGGCCTCGATACCGACAATGATTCGATCCTCGAAATTGCCACGGTGGTCACCGACAAGGATCTGAACATTCTTGCCGAAGGTCCGGAATTCGCGATTCGCCACAGCGAGGAGCGTCTTTTGGCGATGGATGACTGGAACCGCAATCAACACGGCAAATCCGGACTCTGGCAGCGCGTGCTCGATTCACAGATCGACATGGCCCTGGCCGAAGCGCGCACCGTCGAATTTCTTCTGCAATGGGTTCCCGCCGGCAAATCGCCGATGTGCGGAAACTCGATCTGCCAGGATCGCCGTTTCATGCACCGGCTGATGCCGCGGCTGGAAAGGTTTTTCCACTATCGAAACCTTGATGTCTCGACGATCAAGGAGCTGGCACGACGCTGGGCCCCCGATGTGTGCAAGGGTTTCAGCAAGGAATCGGCGCATACCGCCTTGAGCGATGTGCGTGATTCGATCGATGAACTGGCCTACTACCGACCCCTGCTCGGACGCTTTGCAGAAGCGCCACCCTCACCATAAACGCCATTCTTGATCTCGTCATCCCTGTGAACGCAGGGGTCATGTGACGTTGCTTGGGCTCCATTGGAGGCGTTCTACCAGACATGAGAGCAGCCCGACGAGTTCATGCATGCGATCATGCGCGGCTGACCGTTAGTGAACTGCTTTCCGTGACCAACGAAAACCCGAAATCCATCGCTCCCGTCGACGTATCCGGCCTGATCGAACGCCTGCGCGCCGCGACTTCCGCGCTGCTTGAAGTGGCCGATGACTGGAGCCTGCTTGAGCAGTTGCCCGCCGCGGACCGCAAGCTTCTGCACCAGGCGGTTGCCCGCGTCTATCACCCGGATCCGGTTTCCCGTCGCCAGCGCATGAAGGCGGCCGAGCGCGAGCGCATCAACAGCAAGATCAACAAGGATGATGCCTTGCTCAATGCCACCGGCATCCGCCAGTTGCGCGCCAAGCCGGTGTTCACCACGCCGAACGTCTTTCCGCCGCAAACCGACAACGTGCGCGATACCGATGATGAAAGCGTCGCCCGACGCGAATCGATCGAGTTGCAGCATTGTTATGTGTGCAAACAGAAATACACCCTGATCCATCACTTCTACGATCAGTTGTGTCCAGCATGTGCCGCCTTCAACTTCGCCAAACGAACCGAGCTCACCGACCTGAGCGGACGCGTCGCCTTGCTCACCGGCGGTCGGGTCAAGATCGGTTATCAGGCCGGACTCAAGTTGCTGCGCGCCGGTGCCGGCCTGATTGTGACGACACGGTTTCCCCGTGATTCGGCATCACGCTATGCGCAGGAGCCGGATTTCGAGGAGTGGGGCGATCGTCTTGAAATATTCGGGCTCGATTTGCGCCACACGCCGAGCGTCGAAGCGTTCTGCAACGAATTGCTGAAGACGCGTCCACGTCTCGATTTCATCATCAACAACGCCTGCCAGACGGTGCGCCGTCCACCCGAGTTCTATGCGCACATGATGGCGGGCGAATCAGCCGCACTCGATGATGTGCCCGAACACGTGCGCAAGCTGGTCGGCCGCTACGAAGGGCTGCGCAGCGCCGACATGCTCGATGGTGGCAAGGGTCAAAACCTTCCATCAGCGGGGCAGGCGGCAAGCAGGCTGCCGGGCCTGATCCGTGCCGCCGAGCTGTCGCAAATGAAGTTGCTGCCCGACGAGTTGCTCGCCCAGCAACACCTGTTTCCGCAGGGACAGCTCGATCAGGATTTGCAGCAAGTCGATCTGCGTGGTCGCAACTCGTGGCGTCTGCTGATGGATGAAGTCCCTTCCGTCGAACTGCTCGAAGTGCAACTGGTCAACGCGATCGCACCGTTCATCATCAATGCGCGACTCAAGCCGCTGATGCTGCGTACACCCGAGCGTGACAAGCACATCGTCAACGTCTCGGCTGTCGAAGGCCAGTTCTACCGCAACTTCAAGACGACCAAACACCCGCACACGAACATGGCCAAGGCCGCACTCAACATGATGACGCGCACCTCGGCGACCGACTACCACAACGACGGCATCCACATGAACAGTGTCGACACGGGTTGGGTGACCGACGAGGATCCGGTCGACATTGCTGCGCGCAAGGTCGTCGAGGAGCGTTTCCATCCGCCGCTCGACATCATCGACGGTGCCGCACGCATCGTCGATCCGATCATCCACGGCATCAACAGTGGCGAGCACATCTGGGGCCAGTTCCTCAAGGACTACAAGCCGACTGACTGGTGAGGTTCGAGCTGCGGCTTGTTCAGCTATTGATCTGCATCAACAGGGCGTCCAGACTGGGGATGTAGCCTTGTAAGTGACGCAATCTTCCTTCGCCTTGGAGTCAATTTCATGTTCAAGCACATCTTGATACCCACAGACGGTTCAGAGCTTTCGACCAATGCAATCGAGAAAGGAATCAAGTTCGCCGCCGGTATCGGCGCTTCGGTAACCGGTTTGAACGTGGTTCCCAATCTGAAGTTGCTTGATTACCAATTGCAGATACTCGAAGAAACACGGCAGACGCTCAACGAAGCGGCGAAATCTCGCTCTCTGGCCATCCTGGAAGTGCTGAGCAAGGCGGCCAAGGCAGCCAATGTCGAGTGCAAAACCGAGATGGCGGTCAACGATCGCCCGTACAGAGCCATCATCGATAGCGCCGAGAAAAACGGATGTGACCTGATCCTGATGGCCTCACACGGGCGAAGTGGCGTCAGCGCCGTGCTGCTCGGCAGCGAAACCCACAGGGTTCTGACCCACAGCAAGATTCCGGTACTGGTACTGCGCTAAGGCAACGCTGATCAAGTGGCGCAATCGTCACGACGCCTGTCTGCGTGCAGATCGCGGCGCGCAGACAGGCGTCGCCTAACCGATTGTTTTTGTTGATGCAGGTGGCATTGGCGGGTGGCTTGTTTGTGCACTGCTATCGATTGCCCCGAAATACTCTCACCCGGCAGGGCCACCTCGGCTTTTGGGCCAATCATTGACGGGAATGACCGGTTCAGATCTCGTAGTACCCGTGTTCGCTATGCTCAGGCCATGGAACTGTCAATCAGCAGTGGCATGATTTCGAATCAATACTCAGGAGAATTGCATGAAGGTCCAGGTCAACACCGATCACTCAATTGAAGCCAGCGAAGGAATGGCGAATCACGTCAGCGGACTTGTTGAGCACGCGCTGAGGAATCATGCGAACCGTTTGACCCGAGTCGAGGTGCATTTGACCGACGTCAACGCCGGGAAGTCCGGACCTGAAGACAAGCAGTGCACGATTGAGGTCCGTCCCGAGGGCCTGCAACCCATGGCAGCCACGGACAATGCCGACGGCATCGACGATGCGGTGCGCGGTGCTGCCCACAAAGTCAGCCGGATACTCGACAGCGCTTTCGGTAAAGCGGGATAGGACAAGGATGAGCGTGAAGTCAGAGCTGCTCAGATGTATGCGCAGTTCTGACTGGCCAGGTGGGGCATTGAATTTCAATCATTCAGGCATCTAGCATTTGACATAATATGCATTGTGCGTATTAATGTTGGCATTGGCATAGAACTCGCTAGTGCATTTTGCTGTATCGCCATTGACGTGCTTCTGCTCAAGACCTCCTGTCACATTCACCCAGCTTCTACGGCCGCGCTTCATGGAAGAACATCAACAGAACGCGTCACCGCGCACCAATCGTCCCAACGTGGACTGGAATGCGATTGAGCTAGCCGATGGGCAATCGTCCCATGCAAGCGCGCGAAAATCGCCCTCCAATGGCTGGTTCGCAACGGCGGTGTTTGTCCTCGTCGTGTTGGCGGCCCATACAACGCTTGGATACTTTGGCTACCACTGGATTCGCAGCAACTTTGCGCCAACGATGCAATCCGCAACTGCAACTCAAGCCGCCAGTCAGAATCCGGCGATTTCGGCCTTGCAACGTCACAAACCGCCATCAGCAGAGTCCGGGCCGAAAGCGCCAAAGGAAAGGTTGCCGGGCAAGTTGCATTGGAGTCGCCGCGAAGGGCTGGGAATCACGCCTGATATCACAGAAAACTGGAAATACGCGGGTGGTCTCTACTATTCGACCAAAGTGGATTCAAATGGAGCAACCGTCATCGAACTCGTCCTGGAGAACCATCGTCCTTTGCGCTGCAAGGGTTGAAAATGCTTGCCTTGTCAGGCCTCAAGGACGTATTCGCCACTGACACGCATCACCCATGTGCCGCTGGCAGACTACAATGGTCGACTTTCCCCGCTCGGTCCGCGCATGGCACTCAACGCAACTATCTACAAGATCGAGCTGCAGATCAGCGATATGGACCGCAATTACTATGCGACCCATGCACTGACTCTGGCCCGCCATCCTTCGGAAACCGATGAGCGCATGATGATTCGTGTGCTCGCATTTGCGCTTTTTGCTGATGAACACCTGGAGTTCGGCAAGGGCCTCAGTACCGACGACGAACCGGATCTGTGGCGCAAGGAGCTGACTGGCGATATCGCTCTCTGGATTGATCTTGGTCATCCGGATCCTGCGCGCATCCGCAAGGCCTGCGGTCGCTCGAATCTGGTCATCGTGGTCAACTACGGCGGTCGCGGCGCTGATATCTGGTGGGAAAAGTCAGCCAGGGACCTGAAGCGCTCGAAGAATCTCACGGTGCTCGATATTTCAGTCGACGTGGTTGACGCGCTCGCGGCATTGGCCGAGCGCGGCCTGCGCCTGCAATGCCTGATCCAGGATGGCCACGTTCAGATCATCAGCGGTGATACGGTGATCGGCATCGATCCGAAGCCGCGCATGGCCGCCGATTTCTCCGGGCGCTGGAGCAATGCCGGATAGTCTTGATGTCGCCATCATCGGAGGTGGTGCTGCCGGATTGATGTGTGCGCTGACAGCCGGTCGGCGTGGCAAGCGTGTGCGCGTCATCGAACATGCCAACCGTGTCGGCAAGAAGATCCTGATGTCCGGTGGCGGGCGCTGCAATTTCACCAATACCGGCACGACACCGGCCAATTTCCTCTCGGCCAATCCGCACTACTGCAAATCCGCGTTGGCACGCTTCACGCCGGTCGATTTCATCGACATGGTCGATGCGCATGCAATCGCCTGGCACGAGAAAGAGCTCGGCCAACTGTTCTGCGATGTTTCATCCAAGCAGATCGTGCGCATGCTTCTCGATGAATGTGCCGATGCCGGTGTGCGCATTGATACCAGTTGCAAGGTTGATCGAATACAGAATCTGGATACGGGCTTTCGCCTCGATACCCATTCCGGAGTGATCGACTGCCCTGCCCTCGTTGTTGCCACCGGCGGGCTGTCGATTCCGAGCATGGGTGCAAGCGGGTTCGGCTATGAAATTGCCCGCCAGTTCGGCCACAACGTGCTGGCCACGCGCGCCGGACTGGTGCCCTTGACCTTGAGCGGCAAGCATCAGGAACGTCTGCAGGATCTGAGCGGAGTTGCCCTGCCGGTCGCCAGTTCATGCAATGGCGCACGCTTTCAGGCCGACATGCTGATCACCCATCGTGGCATCA
>NZ_DASSYD010000079.1:0-27019 GCF_035703485.1 Dokdonella sp.
CCGCACAACGCGATTGTCGCGGCATCTCGCCCTGGCTGTCTTCAGCGCTGGATTGGTTCAAGCCGCAACGCTTGGCCTGATGATCCTCGGCAAGAACACCTTCGGCCGCCTGCGCCCGATGCAACTGCTTGAATCGGGCGACTGGTCGGTACTCTGGTTTGTTGGCGGCGGCTCGTTTCCGTCGGGTCATGGAGCGTTCTATTTCGGCCTGTTCCTGCCGCTTGCGGCATCCGCGCCGCGGATTTGGCAGCGCATCAGCTTGCTCGCGATTCCGCTGTTTGCGATCTGCGCTCGCCTCGACATGGGCAAGCATTTTCTTTCCGACGTCACCTGCTCGGCATTGATCGCCGCATGTGTGGCCCTGCTGGTGTCGTTGCTGGTGCGTCGCTGGCAGCCTTCCAGCCAGCGCTAGGGGAAACCGGTCTTGATCTATCACGATGGCCGAACCTGGCCCCACGGACCGCGCCAACTGGTATCGACACTGGCCTGGTTGCGCTTGTGCGCAATCGGCGGACAAACGCTGACGATCATCTTTGTCGCGGATGTTCTCAAGCTGGCCATTCCGATCATTGCCCTGCTCGCTGGCGTCGGCGTACTCGCCGTGTTCAGTCTGGTCACCTTCTGGCGCTTGCACCAACAGGCGAAAACCGGCGTCTGGGAGCCGGTGATCCATATCGCGATCGACACGCTGGTGCTCGGCTATCTGCTCTATCTGAGCGGTGGCGCGAGCAATCCGTTCATATTCTTGCTGGTGATGCCAATCACCCTGGCCGCAACTGCGCTGCCACTGCGTTCCGTGACGATCGTCGCCGTTCTTTCGGTGGCCACTTACCTGCTACTGATGCACTTCCATGTGCCGCTGCCGGAGGTTGGAGATCGCAACTCGGTCGCCGGATTCGGCTTGCACCTGACGGGCATGGCGATTAGCTTTGCGATCACCGCGGGCATGCTCGGATTCTTCATCGCTCGCCTGGCCCGTGCACTGCGCGCGCAACAAGCCGATGCCGAACTGGAGCGCCAACGCGCGCTGCGCGATGAGGGCATTCTGGCCATCGCCACTCAAGCAGCGAGCACCGCACACGAGCTCAATACGCCGCTGTCGACGATTCGCACGCTGCTTGGCGAATTGTCTCGCGAGCATGCGACCGAACCTGCGCTGAAAGATGACCTGAACTTGCTGATCGGCCAGGCCGAACGCTGCCGCGACATCCTCAAGGATCTGGTCAAGGTCGGCAGCAATCAGCTGACCGGCATTGCCGAGTGGGTGACAGTGAAGGACCTGTGCAAGGCCACGCGCGACGCATTCGCATTGTTGCGCCCGGAAGCCGAGGCTCACATCAGCATCGATGAGGGCATCGGTAAACGCCGCATCGCCGTTGTACCAGCCTTGCACCACGCCGTGGTCAACCTGCTCAACAACGCGGCCGATGCGTCACTGGCGAATGCCGATCCGCGCGTCGAAATGCGCGTCAGCGGCAGCCAGGACATCTTGCAACTGGACGTGCGCGATTTCGGCAAAGGCATGAATGCGGCGGTCCGCCCCAAGCTCGGCCTGCGCTTTGAAACCACCAAGAGCGACGGCCTTGGTCTTGGCCTGGCCCTCGCCAATGCAACCGCGGAACGCTTCGGCGGAACTCTCGTTGCAGCCCCCGCCGAAGGGGGCGGAACGCGACAACGTTTGCGTCTACCACTCGCTACATTGGACAATCCCCAGCATGAACGCTGAAAGCACGGGTCGTGTCCTGCTCATCGATGACGATGAGATCTTTGTCCATGTCCTCGGGCGCGCCTTGACGACGCGCGGATTCGAGGTGGCCTCAGCAAAGGATGGCAGCGAAGCGTTGATCCGCTGCGCCGACTTCCAACCCCGCTTCATCGTGCTCGATCTCAAGCTCGGCGCGGAAAGCGGTCTCGCCCTGATTCCAAGACTGACCGCATCCCGCCCGAGCGCACGCATCCTGCTGCTGACTGGCTATGCCTCGATCGCCACGGCGGTCGAGGCGATCAAGCGCGGCGCACACGACTACCTGGCCAAACCGGTCGATGCAGACCAGGTCGTCCAGGCCCTGATCGGCACAACTCATGCACTGCCAACCAGCGCCGACGATCTTCCCGACGCGCCACCACCACTGAAACGCCTCGAATGGGAGCACATCCAGCGCGTGCTCAATGAATGCGACGGCAATATTTCCGAAGCCGCGCGCCGCCTCGGCCTGCATCGACGCACCCTGCAACGCAAGTTGGCCAAGCGTCCGGTGCGTGAGGTGCCTAAGCGCTGAGAGTGGGGAGTGGGGAGTTGGAAAGCGGTTGGATTTGATCGAGAGGCCAGCCTCAAACCTCAGCGGTCAGAGGACCGTTTCCTAGCGGAGAAGGCTCGACTCGGCTGAAGCTCGGTTCCGACAAGATTCATCAGTTGTTGGGTGGCATGCGCAGTTGCTTTTCCCACTCGCTACTCCCTACTCCCCACTCGCCACTCCCCGCTTGCCGGCAAGCTTCTCCAGCTCCGGCCAGACGTTCTCAAGCACTCTCGGCTGTGCGGCGGCGGTGGGATGCAAGCCATCCGCTTGCATCAAGTTGTCGTCAAGAGCGACGCCTTCGAGCAGAAACGGGACCAATGGCACGTTGAATTCGGCGCCAAGATCCCGATACATGTCACGCAAGCCATCGCGATATTGCGGTCCGTAGTTGATCGGAATCTCGATGCCAATCAACAGAACCCTGGCATCAGCCTTTTGAACGAGACTGATGATCCTGGCCAGATTTTCGCGTGGGGTGGCCAGTGGCAGGCCACGCAAGGCATCGTTGGCACCAAGTTCAACAACGACGATGCCGGGCTTGTGTTCGACCAACAGTTCATTGATTCGGGCAAGACCGCCTGCCGTCGTTTCGCCACTGATCGACGCGTTAACGACAGAACGGGCAGGATGAGCACTTTGCAGGCGCTTCTGCAGCAGATTGACCCAACCCGACTGCGGCGGAATGCGGTAGGCGGCGGACAACGAATCACCAAGAATCAGGATCGGCGCAGTTGAAACATCGGCCCGCGCAACCGGTACTTGCAGGCTCACGAGCAGGATCACGAGAAAAATGCGAAACATGAATATCGATTCCACCACAGTGCTCAAGGCCGAGAAGCTTAGCAAAGCCGTCGATGGACCCGATGGTCGCCTCGTCATTCTCGATCAAGTCAACCTCAGTGTTCAGCGTGGCGCCAGCCTGGCCATTATCGGTGCCTCGGGGTCGGGCAAGACGACCCTGCTCGGCCTGCTCGCCGGGCTCGACAGCCCAAGCTCAGGCAGCGTGACCCTGGCCGGAGAATCCCTGGATACTCTCGATGAGGAAGCCCGAGCGCGCGTGCGTCGACGTATGGTCGGCTTCGTTTTTCAGTCCTTCCACCTGCTCCCGGCACTCAACGCCGAGGAAAACGTCATGTTGCCACTGGAACTGGAGGGCCGTGACGATGCCCGCGAGCGGGCCAACCGCGCACTTGCTGCTGTCGGACTGGACAAACGCCTGCACCATTATCCCCATCAGCTCTCCGGCGGCGAGCAGCAACGTGTCGCGCTGGCCCGCGCGTTTGTCCACGGACCGCAAGTGCTGTTCGCCGACGAGCCGACTGGCAATCTCGATCAGCGCACCGGCGCCACCATCAGCGATCTCATGTTTTCCCTGAATAGCGAACATGAAACCACTCTGGTTCTGGTCAGTCACGACTTGACCCTGGCCTCGCGCTGCGCGCGCCGTCTGCGTCTGCGCGACGGCCGCGTGATCGAGGACGACGCATGAAGCCGCTGCTGTTCGCTTCGCGCAGCCTGCGACGCGAATTCCGTCATGGCGAACTGGCGACTCTGGCCGCTGCACTGGTGCTGGCAGTTGCCGCATTGACCGCCGTCGGCACGCTGGCTTCGCGGGTCGAAAATGCGATCCTGGCCTCGGCTGCGGAGTTGCTCGGTGGCGATCTCGGCGTCAGCGCACGGCGCACGGCGCTGCCCGAAGAATTTTCCTCGAAGGCCGCCGAGTTCGGTCTTGCCAGTAGTCGCAGTGTTGAATTTTCCAGCGTGGTGTTCGCTGGCGAGAACAGCCAGTTCATCGAGGTTCGTGCGGTTGACGCTTCGTTTCCACTGCGCGGGAAGCTCCTTGTCAGTGATGCCGATGGAGTTCCGCATGCAGCCTCGGCACCGACCCCGGGAGAGGTTTTCGCTGACCGTGCCGTGCTCAACGGCCTGGCCGTTGGCGTCGGCGATACGCTTCAGCTTGCCGGCCGCGATCTGCGCATCGGCGGCGAAATCATCAGCGCTCCCGGCGGAGCCGTGTTTCAGTTCGCTCCCACCCAGCTGATGAATCGTGATGATGCGGAAACCAGCGGCTTGCTCGGCCAAGGCAGTCGGGCAACGTATCGGGTACTGGTTTCCGGCGATGGCGATTCGATAGAACGCTATGCGGCCTGGGCGAAAGACAATCTTCCGCCTGCAGCGCGCCTGACCACGGTCGCCGATGCTCAGGCCAATCTGCGCAATTCGTTCGAGCGCGGTGAAAACTTCCTGCGCCTGGCTGCCCTGCTTGCGGCCCTGCTTGCCGGTATTGCGGTCGCATTGGCCGCACAGCGTTTTGCCCGACGCAAGACCGAGGAGGTCGCTGTCCTGCGCTGTCTGGGTGCCAGCCGCAACGAAATCATCCTCAGTTTGATTTCCGAACTGGTTCTGCTCGCACTTCCGGCCTGCGCAATCGGCGCGTTGATCGGTCTCGGATTGCAACAAATCGCGTTTCTGTTCGCCGGCCAGTTGCTCGGTGGCGCAACACCGGCGCTGGGCTTTGGCCCGGCCCTATCGGCCTTCGTGATTGGCCTGGCCGTGTTGCTCGGCTTCGCCCTGCCACCGCTGCTGCGATTGCGCGATATCGAGCCAATGCGTGTTTTCAGGCGCGATGTGCACACCCGATTGCGCCGTTTCGACGCTCTCTATGCATTGCCGCTGGTCGTCGGCGGAATCCTGATACTCATCGAAAGCGGCTCGACCCAACTGGCCGGCGTTCTTGCCGCCGGACTGATCGCTGTCGCCGTGGCGACCGTGGCCGTGACCTTGCTGCTGCTGAAAATCCTGCGTGGCAGTTCGCGACGGATTCCGGGGGCGCTGCGTTTCGGCTTGGCCAACCTGAGTCGACGCCGTGGCCTGACCCTGATTCAGGTCGGCGCTTTCGCACTGAGCCTGACCGCACTCGATCTGCTCGCCGTGGTCGGCCCTTCCTTGCTGGATCGCTGGCGCGCGGATCTGCCGGTCGATACACCGAACTACTTCGTTCTCAATCTGCAGGCCGATCAACGCGAACGCTTCGAGACACGCCTGAAGGCACTCGGCGCCGACAATATGAGTCTGTTGCCATTGGCAGCAGGAAAACTCGTCGCGATCAACGGCAAGCCGCTGCAAGCTTCTGACTACGAAGAAGGCTCATCCGCCGGAAATCGCGTCGAAGGTGAAGTGCGCGTGTCCTGGAGCAAGGATTTGCCACCTTCGAATCGCGTCGTCGAGGGAAGCTGGACAAGATCCGACGCGGAATCTGCCGAACTCTCGATCGACAAGAGCTGGGTCGAGATGTTCAAGGTAGGACTTGGCGACAGCATGAGCCTGCGCTTCGGCGACCAGGAGATCAGCGCAACGATCAGCAGCGTGCGTGAGGTCGACTGGGATTCCTTTCGCGTCAATTTTTTCCTCATGCTCGATCCGAAGCACGGCGAGCCCTTGCCGCATAGCTTGATTTCGAGCTTCCACGTTCCGCCCGATACGCAATTGGCCAGCTTGTCCCGGGAAATGCCGAACCTGTCGCTGATCGATGTGAATGCGATTCTTGATCGTGTCCGCGACATCATCAGCCGGGTTTCGGCGGCGGTTACCTGGGTACTCGGCTTCAGTCTGGTCGCCGGAATTCTTGTGCTGCTTGCCGCATTGGCGGCAACCGCCGACGAGCGACGTTTCGAAATTGCCCTGTTGCGCACACTGGGCGCGAACAGCCGGCAATTGAACATCGCCGTGCTTGGAGAATTCGCTGTGCTCGGACTGCTCGCCGGAGCGGTCGCCGCGTTCGGTGCTGCGGGAACGGGAATCGCCCTGGCCCGCACGGTGTTTCGCATGAGCGACTATTGGCCACCGATAACGCAACTGCTCCTGATTTCATTGGCTTCGGCAGTTGTGGTCATGCTCGCCGGCCTCGCCGGCACGCGCCGGATTGCACGAACCCCGCCGATGCAAGTACTGCGGCACGGTGCCTGATCGAGGGCTTGCGCGCTTGCCCGCAAGACGACTATCGTGAATTCAATGAGCATCGACGAAAAGCGCCGCTTTCCGCGTCTGCCGATTTTCTCGGCAGCGCTGATCACCCACGAGGGCCAGGGCTGGCTCAGTGAGGTCCGTGACTTGTCACAGGGCGGCGCCCGCCTGGCACGCCCGGCACAATGGAATTCCGCAGATCGCAGCGGATGCCGTGTCTATTTCATCTTCGATCAGGAAACCGTCATCGCCATTGATGCCGATTGTGTTCGTGACGGAGATGAGGATCTTGGATTCGAGTTTCGGCCCGACCAGGAATCGATCATCGAGAGCCTGCTTTACGAATCGAACTTCATTGACAAGAGCTCGCCCTAGTCCGGACTCCGAGAGTTGAGCCTTGGCTCCAGCGACGGGAGTTTTCATGATGTGGAATCACATTGCTCCAATCCTGCTCCTGATCGGCTCGAATGTGTTCATGACTTTTGCCTGGTATGGACACCTCAAGTTCACCAATCGCCCGCTGTTGCTGGTCATCCTGGTCAGCTGGGGAATCGCGTTCTTCGAGTACTGCCTGCAGGTTCCGGCAAACCGGATCGGCTATCAGGTCTACAATGCGCCACAGCTCAAGACGATTCAGGAAATCATCACCCTGATTGTCTTCGTTGCATTCTCTGTTTTCTGGCTGGGGGCGGACCTGAAGTGGAATCATCTGGTCGGGTTCGCCTTGATCGTTATCGCTGCGTTCTTTATTTTTCTCGAATAGCAATCGAATTCCGACGCCATTGCTTCCAGCCGTTGCCAAGCGCCTTGATCAGAAAATGTGTCCAGATCCCGGACCAGACCAGCCCACGCAGGATGGGGTTTCGCGCAGCCGGGTCAAACTTGCGGAAGTATCGCCACATGCCACGGTGCTTGTGCCGTGAAACAAACAACGGGCGTCGTTGACTCGAACTGCCCTGCTCATGGCGCAATGCGATCGACGGCACATGCACGACCTCGAAACCGGCATCACGAATGCGACGGCACAGATCGAGATCCTCGCAATGCAGGAAGTATTCCTCGTCAAAGCCGCCGACGGCATCGAATACTTCAGCGCGCACGAACAGGCAGGCACCGGAAACGGCGTCTACCGCCTCGTGTTCCGTTCCGGTCGCCAGCTGCGGCATCTCGATCCCGGCCAGGCCGGGCCAGCGCCGCTCAAGTCGAGACAAGCCGCTGAGGGTATTCAGCGCACGCCGCAAGGTCGGATCACGCCGGCGGCTCGCCTTTTCGCCATTGCCACGCGGATCGACAACGCGCACTCCGAATAGTCCGGCCTGAGGCTCGTCTAATGCCGCTGCGCGCAGCCTTTCTATTGTGTCGGTCTCAAGCAGACAATCCGGGTTGAGGATCAACAGCCAGTCGCCGCGCGCGTGCGCACGCCCCTGATTGCAGGCAGGTCCGAAGCCGATGTTTTGCGGGCTGCGCAGGATGCGCAGCCGCTCGTCGCGACCGAAGCGCGATTCGATTGCTTCGGTGTGACCGTCACTCGATGCATTGTCGACGACAATCAATTCGATGGTCGCCGAAGATTTCAAAACCCTGTCGATGCATTCCACACTCAGCGCACCGCTGTTGGCGGTAACCACGATGACGCTGGTCAGGCCGTGCAAGGCGTGTCCTCAGAATCCGCTGACAAGGCGATCGCCCTGGTCACGAGCGAACTCCCACAGCGCCGGCCAGTCGCGCCAGGCCTGGGCCATATCGAGCAATTCCTCGCGCGCGGCCCTGGCGCAGCCTGCGGCGTCAAGATCCTCCGCCCAATCGGCCAGTCGTGGCGCGCCTTGCTTGAGCAGGGCGTTGCCGTTGTTGCGCACGATCGAGCGCACATCCGCCTGCCAGTAAACTGGCGCATCATCAAGCAGCTCAAATTGATTCTGCAATCGCTCGACGACATCGGCGCGGACAAATCCCAGGTACTCCTCAAGCGAGGACGCCAGCACCTTGTCATCGGCAGCGGCAAGATCTCTGGTGATTGCGCCGAGCAAGCCCAGACGATGGGCAGGATCAGCCGCTTTGGACGTGCCTTCCTGGTTGCACACGTAGTCACGCAGAAAGTGATTGAAGCGTGGCGTATGTGCGGCCATGGTTACTTCCGAGCGCTTGCGTTGCGACTCCTGGGCGTGGCCTATGGCAGTCGGCAGATGCAGCACCAGCGAGCCAGGGTGACAGAATCGCGCCGCTGCGCTGGCCAGTCCGTCTTCGCCGCGACCATCCGGATTGGTACACGGCAACATTTCGCGATTGTCGAAAACAAAGGGAGTGAAATAAGCCTGAGAAGCCGGCTTCGCGCGCAGACAGCCGTACCAGAGACTTTGCGCTTCGATATTGCGCAGATAGGACTCGCGATCGGCCCAGAATTCTGCACGGCTCTCGGCATCGAGTTGATAGAGCCAGAGGGCACTCTCGGTGCCCGATGCGCCGCAGGTGCCATTCAAGCTGGAAATAATGCGTGCATCGCCACGCAGATGCTCGAGACGCCCGAGATTGATTCCGCGCAGGCTTTCTCGATCGAGACGAAATGCATCCTGAGTCAGTGCCGAGCCGAGGCGCTCGCCACAGACGCCCAGGTGCAGTTCGAATGGATCCAGGGCTTCCTCTTCACCGGCATCCAGCGCGTCGTCCAGGCGGCGATAGAATCGCGCTGAAGCGGCAACGGCCGGATTCGGCTCCAGGCCCGTGCGCACATCGGCATGTCGTTGCAGCGGCAACCGGAAATCCTCATCGAGCATCGCGAACATGCGCCCGGCCGAAAGCAGCAGGGCGAGATTCCATGATCGCCCGCCACCGCCGCGACGGGTACGCGGTCCACGATCCAGCAACCACTCGATACTTGACTGCGCTTGCGGCGCCGCCTTGATCAATTGCTGACGCAGCTTGGCGCGCTCTGCAGGGCCGATATAGCTGACCGGATTGCCGACTGCGCGGGCAAATTCGCGCAACAGATCGCGATTGGCATCTCGATTGGCGTCTTCGATGGAGTCATCGAGCAATACGACATTGCGCGCGACCCGAAAGCGACGCTCATAGTTGGCTAGCGAATCGAGCAGCAGGCGCAGTTGCTGAGGCCGGTCGCAGGCACGAATGTAGATTGCATGGAGACTGCGCGATTGCGCCTCAGGCTCACGCTCCAGGCCAGCCAGAAAGTCCCGATCGGAGACCATGAGTCCAGTCGAAGCCAGGCCTTCAAGACCCTTGCGGATTCGATCATGCTGGGTCAGACCCGGAACCACCGATGCGACCCGCACCACATGTTCATCAATGCTGCGAAATTCACGGCATTGATCCAGTGTCTGCAAAACATGATGGCTGAGCACGTGGCGCTGTCCGGAATCGCGTGCGATAAAAGCGAACTCGTCGCTGGACAACGGTGCGACCATGGCATCGATGGCCGCATAGAGTGTCTGATCGGTAGCGGGTCGCGAGGCTTGCGCGGCGAAATTGGGCTTGCCGTAATTGATTTCGAATTCTGGAGTGGTGGTCATCGGTTTACCGGGTTGCGACATCATCGCTGACGTATGCGGTCAGCGTGATCAGGTCTGGTTCGGGATCAAGTTGCGCAGTCGTTCGACTTCGGCTTCGAGCTCGGCGATGCGGGCGCCGGCCCCCATGTTCTTGCGAATTTCGCCATTGTAATGCGAATAGACCGATTCTTCCCCATCACCGAACAGGGAAAGACCTGGCAGATGTGTCGGCAACGGCTGCTTCGAGCAGATGGCGATGTAGTACATCGGCGCGTAGTCGAGCCCGGCCATGATCGTTCCGTCGACCGCTGCGGTCTGCATCAGCGCACTGCGCTCGTCGCCATCCATCGTCCACAGAACCGATTGAAACAGCAATTTTTGCCCGTACAGGCGCAACTCCGGAAAGTGTGGGCGGAGCAGCTCCAGCAATTCGTCGCGGTAAAGCTCGCGGACATGAAACTCATTGCGGAATCCGGCGATGTCGCTGTAGGTCCGTTTGTCGGGCGAGGAGATCAGCAAGATTCCACCAGGCGCAAGCACGCGAGCGAATCCGGCAATCAGCTCTTGTTGCGCTGAAAGATGTTCGAGGGTTTCGAACGAAACGACGACATCGAAGCTTTGGTCGGGAAACGTGAGTGCGGCCGCATCACCGACATGGAATTGGACATTGCTCCTGGCTCCGTAGCGTGACCGCGCATGTTCGATGGCCTGTGCGGAAATATCCACGCCACAAACACCAGCCGCGACGTCAGCCAACAGGTTGCTGCCGTAGCCTTCGCCGCACGCCGCATCCAGCACCCGCTTGCCTTTGACCAGGGCTAGTGCAAAGGCGTAACGGTGCCAGTGCTCATACCAGATCTCGCGAACGCACTCCGGAGTAAATCGCTCACCGGTGAACGCCAGTTTGTCGGCGCTTTCAGTCATCAACTTCTCCGACCTTGTTGACCCAGCGGTGCTCCAGCCGGACCATGCCAAATTCCCGTGACTTGCCACGAATGGTCAGTGGCCGCTCCATCGTGTCAAACAGGCGCAAGCCTTCACTGTCCATTGCATGTGCGCGCAAAAAATAGCTGCCAGGCAGCAGGTTGAGAGCCTTGAATTCAATCCCGACACGATAGTCACCACGCTCAACTCTGCAGACCTCGACCTCATCCATGTCGGTACTGACTCCGTAGACCGGCGTGCCATCGACCCGGGTGATGCCAAACATCACGATCGGCATGCGATCTTCCCTTGAGCGGATTGCCGTGCGCAACTCAAGAGGGTCACCGAATGAAATCACCACCGGCTGATTGCCCCCGGTGCGATTGACGAGGAAGTCCCTGACCTCAAATTCCATGCCTGCCTTTTCTTCGGCTGGTTGCTCCTCGACGGCCTGCTTGCGCTCGTGAAAGGCGAGATAGGCCTGGGTGACATCAAACACATCGCCGTACTGCATGACCTCGCCATGGCTCATCCACAGCGCGTGTTTGCAGAGCTTCTGGGCGTGATACATGCTGTGCGATACCAGCAACAAGGTGCCGCCCTCTTTCAGGTACTGCTCCATCCAGCGAACACATTTCTTCTGGAAGGATTCATCACCAACCGCCAATACCTCATCCGTGATCAGCAAATCCGGCTTCAGCGAAGCAATCACGGCAAAGCCGAGCCGCACCACCATGCCAGAGGAGTAGTGCTTGACCGGCTCGTCGATATAGCTGCCGATGTCGGCGAACTCGATGATTTGCTGCATGCGCGCATCAAGCTCATTGCTGCTCAAACCATGGAGCGCTGCCGCCATCTCGATATTGTCACGGCCGCTGTAGTCCGGATGGAAACCCGCGCCGAGCTCGAGCAGCGCGCCGACCTGGCCAAATACTTCGACATGGCCGGTCGTCGGCGTCAGTACGCTGGTGATCAGCTTCAGGAGGGTTGATTTGCCCGCACCATTTTCACCAATGATGGCGATCGACTCTCCGCGTCGAACGCTGAGGTTGACGTCCTTGACGACAAACTGCGCGTCTGGATCCCTTTTTCCGCGCAGCAGTCGTGAAAGTGCACGCAGCCGATCACCAGCGAGGTGAGCCTTTGGATACGCCTTGCCGAGATTGCTCGCGGTGATCAGCACATCGCTCACAGGAAATCCTCGAAATGCGGATCAAGCCTGCGGAACAGCCATCTTCCGATTGCCAGGGACAACGCCGCGACGATGGTCGCCAGGAGCAGTCCGTACCAGGGGAATTCTCCGTACCCAAGCAGCAGGCTGCGCATCGACTCGACGTAGAACGTGAATGGATTGAAATCAAGAAAACCCCGGAAACGCTCGGGCAGATTGTCGCGATCGTAGAAGATCGGCGCAGCAAACATCATCAAGGTCAGAAGTTGCGCAAGAATCTGCACCAGATCGCGCACAAACACCTGGATGGCCGAGAACATCAGCGCAATTCCAAGCGTGTAAACAAACATCGGGATATACAACAGCAAGGCCACCGGCAACATGGCGAGTTGAACACCATGACCAAAGATCGCAAGGGCAACGAGAATCGCGATAAAGCCACTGATATGCAGGATGAAGCTCGCGCAAGTTGGTGCCAGCACCAGAATCTCGCGCGGCATCGCGACCTTGCCAATCAGGGCTGAATTTTCCTGAATCGCGGTGGTTGAGCGCAGAACCGCTTCGGAAAATGCGATCCATGGCCACATGCCGACAACCAGAAACGGGACATAACCCGGCGCGTCAGCTCCGGGCACGCGCGCCTTGAAGATCTGCACAAAGACGAACGCATAGATGGCCAACTGCAGCAGGGGTTGCAACAAGGCCCAGCCGAAACCGGTAATGCTTCCCCGGTAGCGTTCGCGAAGTTCGCGTCGTATGAAATGCGCGGCGAGAACCAGTTGACTCATGACGATCTGCCCCTTCCCCACTTACCCAGGCACATCGCCTGTTCCTTCCGACCGCGATCCGCATTCACAATGCTGGCGCTGCTTCGCGGACAAAATCTCACATGCCTGGTTCAGGAATCGCGAATGCAGATGCAAACACGGATTTAATGGGCATTGCTCGTTGCCTGAAATTCGGCGCGAGATTGGCACATCCCGCATCCCAGACAGCCAGCCTTGCATCAAGGCTGGACTCAGCGAACTGACTTGCGCATGCAACGGGATGTGCAACCGTTGCATGCGGCGAGCTGCATTTACGTGTCCAGCCTACTTTTCCTCGGGGATGCTCGGTTCGGCGGAACCGCCCTCCGGCAGGTAGCGCGTTCTCAGCGAAGCAACCACATCGGGTGTGGCTTTTATCTCCATGCTCTTGAGCTGGTCGATATGTTCCTTGACCCGCTCATCGCGCAGCCTGTTGGCCAATTCCGTAACGATACGCTCCTTGACCTCATCAAAGGACTGCGGCTGCGCTGGATAGCGCTGCACCAGCATGATGATGTGATAGCCGAACTGGGTCTTGACCAGGGGTGAAATTTCCCCGTTGGTCTTCAGCTTCTTTACTGCGGCCCTGAAATCCGGATCCAGGCTATCGGCTTCACCGTCGGGTATTTCACCATCATTGCTGCGCTTTGAACCATCGTCGGAATTCTCCTGAACGAGGGCAATGAAATCCTCGCCTGCAAGGGCCCTCGCGCGTACGGACTCGGCGAGCGATTTTGCTTCGGCATCACTGCGACTCTTGGTATCAATCAAAATGTGCCGGACGTCGGCCCGCCCCGGAATCGTGTATGCGTTCGGGTTGACGTCATAACGCTCCTTCGCGAGCATTTCCACGTCGCCAATGGGCAAGTCGGTGCGCAGTTTCATCGCCATCTGCTCGCTCAATATCTTGTCGGCCTGCTGCTTCACCGCTTCACGGTATTGCGCACTTTGGTCGAGCTTGGCCGCGCGCGCCTCATTGGCCAATTGCTGATTGATCAGGAGCCGATCAATCAACTCCTCGATACGCTTCGGACTGTTCATGAAGTTTGCACGCTGACGAGGAGTCAGGCCGTATAGCGCCGCATCGACATCAAGCATGGTCACGCTTGCGGTTCCGCGAGTTGCGACGATAGTTTGCTCGGGAAAACGCGTCTCGGCAGCCAGCGAACTGGCCATGAGCAGCGAGACAATCACGAGTGCTGAGCACCCCTTGACTAGAGCCATCTTGAGCACGCGCCAAACCTCCATAACAAGTGTGGATATCAAAGATTCATCAAGTATCGCGACTGACAGCGCCCGGAAGAAAGCCGCGAGACAATGCCAACCTGACGCCAGCTTCAGACAATTCAATGCGCGATTAGTTGCAGCATTCCGGGCGGTATCACGATGCCTGGACAGCAAGGCCGGGAATGCAGATGTCGTGCATTCCCGGCCTGTCATGTCGATGCTCGAAAATATGAATGTCAGTAGCTATGGGAGTTACGAAATTGAACCTTGCACGAACTACCCGCGCAGCCCGACTGGCTTGGGGTGCCTCGCGGAGCGACAATCATGTTGAAATAATATGTCTTTCCTGGCTCCAGCTTGCAACTCGCTGTCGAGCCACTGGTGATGGCCCAGGTGGTGTCCTGAAACAGCGCCTCTCCCTTGCAGGAGAATCCAATCGGGAACAAGGGGTCAGAGTCAAACTGTCCGGGACAAGGAGCAATGGCCGCACTGAACGGGAGGTTCTGCGGATTCACGACGTAGGAGTAGGAACCACTTCTTCCAAGCCAGATCGGATTTGACGGCGCTCGAAACTGCAAAGATACGTATTTATTTGTTGATATAAACGTCGTGAGCGTACTCGTATTGGTCCCGGGGAATCCGTAGCCCGCCGTATCGCCGGAGCCCGTCGAGTAGGTATTGGGACTGACGCCGAAGACTGAAACATAGTCCAGGAAAGAAATACCAGTACCTGGCATCGTACCGCCGGTAATGTTTCCTGTGAGCTGACGCATACCGTCAGTCAAACCCTTGGGGTCGGCAAGCTCGGAAACGCTCTGACAGTAGTTGGCTGGTGGCGTCGTGCCATGAAGCACCGCTACGGCGGGCGTCGAGGAGATATTTGTGCGCTCAGTGCTCAGGTCCACGTTGGATTGATCCTGATAAGTACACTTCGCCTTGAACGTGATATCGCCGTCCAGCGTCGATGAGGTATTTTGCACATTGACACTGCGGGTCACGGTGGCGCCACAATTGTTGTTGCACAGATTGGTAGTCCAGCCCGAGGAAACGGAAACCCGAGTGGAGACAATGCCGTCAGGGACACAACTTACGCCTGGCGTCACCCCACTGAGGCCAGTATTGAGCTGCAAATTGACAGTGCCTGCTCCCGTCGTTCCACCACCGACTGTGGTCGGTCCGGTGACAGACAGCGAGGCGCCGTTTGCAATTGAGCCGATCACCGATGGATAGCAATTGAAGTCGGCACTGAGATCAATTGATACAGCTCCTGTCCCAGGATCGATATTGAGCATCGAGCCTGTCATTGAGCATTGCGGAACTGCATTTCTATCGAGGTCGACTTGAAAATCAGCAGCTCGTGCCGTCGAGGTCGGAAGTAGATATGCACCAAACAGCAGCGCAATGGCGACAAACAGATAGCTTTTGCTGAAATCAATCACTGGTCGAATCTCTCAAATCACGAGGGGATGGCGCAGAGGATAGCCCCTGCCACCTTAAAAAAAAAGAAAGCCCCGCTTTCGCGGGGCCTTCTGGTCACTTGAAAGCTGACCTAGATCACACTTACGAGCAAGCCAGCGGAGCCGTCGGATCCGGAACCGAGCAAGCACGCGAACCCTTGTGACGCCACAGGCCCGAGTAGTTGGCCAGTTTGCCAGGAGCGGCGTTGGCGTTGACATAGTTCGTGATGGCGAAGCCGGTCACCGGCAGGCCTTCGAACACTTCGCCTTCCGAGGACGGCGACATCAGATGCGATTCAGACGACGGGTTCAATGCAATGCGCATCCAACCGTTGTTCAGGAAGTCCGCACGCACGTCGACGTTGGAAGCCAGCTGCGAGCCGAGCACCGGAGAGGTGGGATCCGCAGTGAAGTCTGCTGTCGTCTGGAACGAGATGACCTGCGCTTCGTAACGCAGAACCGGCACTGTCGAGTCGCCCGGATCGCACGGCGAGAAGCAGACGCCGCAGTTCGGGTTGTCGGCATCGGAACCGGTACAAGCGCTCGGGTTGCCTTCTTCACGATCGTACGGGAACAGACCCACCTGGACCTTCGATTCGCCGTCGAATACTTCAACGAACGGAGCCAGTGCTGGCGGCGCACGGTCGACGTAGAAGTTCTTGGTCGGGAAGGTAACGACCCAGTCGGTCGTCGCAGCGGCACCGCCACCGAGCACATACTCGTTGAAGATGTCATTGTGCGCGAACAGAGCACTGACCGCGTCGATCTTGCGGCCCGAACCGGCACCGTAGGTAGCCTGGATCAGCTTGCCATTGTCGAACACATAAGCCGTTGCGGTCGGATCGGATCCGCCGATGTTGGCCAGTGACGGCAAGGTGTTGCCCGGAACGTCGTGCAGGTTGTCGATGCCATTGCTGACAAAGCCTTCGATCGCGTCGGCGCTGTAACCGGCGCTGACGCCGTTCTGAACGTCGACAAGCAGGGCCGAGCCAAACAGACCGCCGGTCGGCGGCTCGATGTCGGTGCTCGAATCCTGGATCCAGTAACCCGGAGGCTGCGCAACCCAAGCTCCAACGATCGCGCCGCAATTCTTCGGCACGCCATTGATATGGGTGATGTTGGTCAGCGAGTTGTTGGTATCGTCGACAACGGTACCCATTTCGATGATCTCGAAATGACCTTCACGGGTACGCTCCAGACCAGTCGGTCCACCGTCGTTATTGGCACCGGCGAACAGAGCATTGGTGAACGGCAGGTAGCTGCGGCCGTCCGGCAACTGCTTAAGCGGCGGCAGGGTCGAGCCCTTGATGCGCGGAACCGTGCAGGAATTGTCATCGGTCAGCAGGTTGGCTGCGTCGCTGTCCGGGAGCTTGAACAGGTTGGCGGTCCAGACGTCATACGGCGACAGGTAAACGTGGAAGTCGCGCACTTCGCGGCTGTTATAGCCTTCAACGAAACGCACCTTGATTGCCTTGCCCTGATTCGTGGTGTTGACCACGGAGAACAAGGTTTGCAGGTTGTCACCGCTGCCATTCGAGTTGACGGTGTAATACGGGTAGATAAGAACCTGACCCAGACCATCCGGGTTGAGGTTAACTGCGCTCGCGATATTCGCGATGCCCACCGTTCCGGCAATACCGGCGACGACGGCGGTCGTCAAGCTATTTCGCTTCATTACAGACACTCCTAAATTGACCACAGGGCTTTTGCTTTACGGCTAACTTCTGTCCAACAGCAGTTTTGTCCCGCTTTTCACAGGGCAGGGTTAGGCAACAGCGAACCAATCGTACGGCAAGGTTCCACGCGGTGCAATCCCTCCCGCGAAATATCTATTGCTTTGTTGCCCCATCAACAGCCGGTGGAAAACCAGCAGGCGCGAGCCCCATATTTGGGGCATACGCTTGCGGGCACTATACCCGCATCCGTCATTCGCTTCCAGTTGTGTGCTTGGCATTCGGCAGGTAATACCATTTCCCCTGGGTCTTGATCCAGGTTTCGGTGACAAACCCCAGAACGGGCACGTTCTGGCTGATCCCCTGCATTTTCACATCGGAATCGACCTGGAGGCTGATCACGCACACATTGGGCTTGTCGCACGTCTGACTGTAGGGAAGGACCTTTTCCCATTGCACGGGGCGATGATTCATTTCTGCCGCGTAATCATCGCGCTTCTTGGTCGCCCGGTATCCCGGACTCAAGAAGTCATAGGCTTTTTCCGCCTTGTGCGCGATCAACAGATCCCAGCGTTCGATGGCGCGCTTTTCGACAAGCTTCTTCGCGCTGTCACTGACTGGCGAGGCATCAGCCGCCGCGTGATCTGATTTCGTTGCCTGGGTGGTACAACCAGCCATGAGCGAGCCGACAGCCAGCAGCGTCGCCAAATGGCGCATGGATACCTGAATCACGGGTTGACTCCTTCTTGGTTGGGTACTTCGGATTTGTAGCTTGATCCGCGCATCTCCGAGCGCAGCGGCGCCAGACTCTGGAACTGGCGCTTGTATTCCTCGGTAATTTCTCGCGCCTCATCTGAATTGTTGACAACCTGCGGCGTGATCAACACGATCAATTCAGTACGTTGGTGGTTTTTACTCGTACTGCCGAAAAGTTTGCCAAGAACAGGGATCCTGCTCAGTCCTGGCACGCCGTCATCGGAATCCTGGTCATCCTCCGAGATCAATCCACCAAGCAGGATGGTTTGTCCGCTCTGCACGGCGATGCTTGAATCGAGCGTGCGCGTGTTGATCGGAGGATTGGCGCCCGGCGCTGCCGGGCCTGGTTTGCTTACCTCCTGGGAGACATCCATGAAAACCAGGCCGCCGGGATTGACTCGCGGTTTGACCTTGAGGATTACGCCAGTATCGAGGTAGGTGGTCTGCCCAATGCCGGTATTGGTAGTCGTACCGCCATTCTGAATGCCGCCGATTCCGATAAAACTCTGTGTTTGCACGGGAATACGCGTGCCCACGTTTATCTGCGCTTCCTGGTTGTTCATGACCATCAGTGACGGCGCGGATAGAATTTTCGCCTGACCGGTAGTCTGTAGCGCATTCAAGGCCACCTGGAACTTGCTGTTGAGGTACGAATAAAAAAAGTTTCCGCCCGAAGGGGCGGTCGCGGCACCAAGCATGTAGCGCTGGCGGTCCAGTTGATTCGGGTAGGCGACGCCTTGGGGGTTGACATAACTCTGGCCGGAATAGCCCTCCTGCCCTGTCAGCCCGGCAAACCACCACTTGACGCCGAACTTGAGGTCGCCGCTCAAAGTAACCTCGAGAATCTTGGTTTCGATGTGTACCTGCATTGGTGCAATATCGAGTTTGCGAATCGCCGCCTGCATTGAGTCCCATTCGGAGGGTGTCGCCATGACGAGGAGCTGATTGCTCTCCTCGACAGCGGTGATACGGATATCTGAATCACCACTTCCACCTACTGCGCCGCCCACTGAGCCGGTTCGATTGGATCGCTGGCTTGATCGGTTGCCGAATCGACTTGATCGCCCTCCCGCAGCCCCGGTATTCGTGGCGGCTGCGCCACCCGCAGTTCCGATGGTTGCCGAGGCGAGACCTGGCGCAACCGAACCTGAGGTATCGGAACGTCGCGAAGATCCGCCGCCGGAACTGCCAAGAAAAATCTGGCTCAGGTAGTCGGACAGGTCGATTGCCTGGATGTTCTTCACGTCGTAGACAAAAAGCTGGGTCGCACTTTCATCTCCGGCGCGATCAAGTCGCTTTAGCCAATCTTCGGCCTGATGCAGATATTCCGGCTGCGCGGTAATCGCGATGATCGCGTTGGAGCGCTCGATCGGAATGAAGCGGAACATGCCTGCCAGTGGCGATTCACCGGCCGAGCCGAAGACTTTTTCCAGTTCCGGCATCAACGTACCGACTTCCACGCGCTGCAAGGTAAACACGCCGACCGACATGCCTTTCAGCCAGTCGACATCGAATATCTCGATCGTCTGCGCATAGTTCCGGAGTTCCGATGAGGTACCGGCGAGGACCAGCATGCTGCGCGCTGTGTCGATATTGATGAAGGCATCGGGCTTGGCGTATGGCTTGAGCAGCTTGGCCATCTCCGTCGGCGAGATGTAGCGCAACGGGAAAACACGCACCTCGTAGCCATTGGCAGGCTTGGGCGAGGCGATCGTCGGCGTCAGATTACCTGGCAGCGCATCCTTGATTTGCAGGACCGTGTAGAGGCCATCCTTGTAGATCAAAGTGTTTCCCGTCCATGACAGCAACATCTCAAGTACGGACATGGCCTGATCGGATCGAATCGGTTTCGAAGTTGAAAACGAAACATTGCCACCGACGTTGGGTGCAATCGTGTAATTTTGCTGGAGTAGATCACCGAGAATGGCCTTGACCACGGACTGGATCGGATTGTTCTCGAAGTTGAAATCGACCTGTCCTTCTCCTTTCACAACAGGACGCGCCCGACGTGCCGCGGCTTCGTTGATGAACTTGCCGGAGCCCAACTGGATTTCCGGCTTGGGAGGTTCGAAGGATTTCTCTTCATCACCGCCAACGTCGATTCCCACGGAATTGCTCGCAGGCTTGTCGACCGTCTTGTCGACGGCGAGGCTTTCGGCGGTCAGTGGCGCCGTTCCATCGGCATACGCTCGCGTTTGGCTTTTTGTCGGCGCAGTTGAGCACCCGGCCAAAATCGTGAACGCCAGAGCGATCGAAAGATAGATGATTCTTGATAGCACGTGGATCACTCCGTCAATTCTTTTGCCCAGTGGGCGAGTTGCCTCGCTGCGAGCGCAACCGCTCGGCTTCTTCACGCATTTGTCGCCGTCGTTCCTCGATACGTCTGGCCAGATCAGATTCTGCCGTGTTGTCGCGCTTTTGTGCCGCCGGGGGCTGACGCCCTGGCGGGGCAGCTCTGGGTGGTACTGGCTTCATCGGTGCCCGTGCAGGCGTCGCCGCCGTATTCAGCTCGATCTCGGCCTTCTCGTCACTGGCATTTCTGAACGTCGCCATGCGCGGCTCGACCGAAACCAAGGTCCAGCCCGCTTGATCGCCACTCAATGGCATTCCGACCTTGAGCGCCAGTGATTCGTTCCGCATGTTGTCGCGGACCATGGCAATGCGCAATTCTTCGGTCGATTCGGTTTTGCGCACGATGATGATGCCGGTCAAGGTGACATTCAGCGCGACCGCGGGCGGCGCTTCTGTTTCGGCCTCACCATCATCGTGCGGAGTCGGCCTGCGGTCATCATTGAAAAGCGGCCTGCTTTCGACCTCGGTAAAACTCGAAATCGGCGGAATCTTGATTGGCGTCTGGTCGATTTCTGCTGCGACGACCTGATCCGAAGGAGCGTCTGGCGGCAACCAGCCATAGCCGCGCCCGTACCCGGCAAACTGGATCAACGCACTGAGCAGCAACAAGCCGCAAAGGCCTGCCAGCACCAGGGTCAGCATGCGTGCGGTTCTGAGATCCATCACGGCGTCTCCGCCGGCTTGCCGGGCTGCCGCAAGTACCCCGAGAGATTGAAGCGGACATCAAGCGGGCTGGCCCGACGCTTGCCCCCGGGCGGAACATAAGTCTGCTGTTTGTAGATCATCAAGTCATCGACAAACAAGTAGGGCTTGCCATTTTCAAGGTCGTACAAAATGGCGGCCAGCGATTCGAGATCGCAGCGCAGGCGCGCCTGCACGACCACTTTCATGTACAGCTCTTCCTGGCCTTGGTTGGACGGAGACGAGTTGATGATTGAGCAGCGCTTGGGGTCGGATTGATCGGTCTGCGATTGGCGCAATCGGCTGATCAGGTTCGCCGAGGCGGCATTGGCATCCGCTTCGGCGAGGAAGGCCTGATTGCCCTGCTCATAGGAACTGACTTCAGCGAGTCTTTTCTCGATGGCCGGGCGTTCAGCTATAACCCGCGCGTAGCGCTGCTGCTGTTCGCGCAGGTCACTCATCTGGTTGAAGTAATCGATGTGGGGCGAAACAAACCACCAGTGAACCCCGAACAGGTAGATGCCAAACACGACGATCAGCAGCAACACGACCGCTAGCAGACGACCATCTTTCGGACGCAACTCAAGGCGAGCCATCGGCGGTCTCCTTGTCCTTGTTGTCGGCGTCGTCTTGCTTGCCGTCATCTGCGCCCTTCTCGCCCGGCTCCGGCTTTTCGGTATCTTCAGGCCGCGGCTTATGGACGATGAGCTGGTCTATCGGAACGCTTTTCGGTTCGGCTGAAATCGTGAAGCGATCCTTGCCGGTTCGTGGATCCGGCTGGATCTGACCTTCAAGTTTCGGGTTGGACATGAATGGCGAAGTACTGAGCACACTGATCAGGCCGGCGGCATTCTTGCTTTGACCCTGCAACTGGATCTGGTTGCGCTCAATACTGAAGCGCTCAAGATAGGTGTCGTCATCGAGTCGATAAGCAAGATCATCAAGCATGGCGACGACCAGTGGCCCATTGCGTTTCTTCTCGGAGAGAAAATTGGCTCCGTTGATCGAATCCTGCAAGGTCTTCTTCAACGCCAGCACTTCGCGGGCAGCGACCGCGGCCTTCTCCACCTCGGCCTGCATGGTTTCCACCGCAATGGCACGGTTGCTCAATGATTCGGACATGTTGATGACGAGGAGGATGATCGCCAGCGCCGCCAGGCCGAGATTGATCGGCACGCGCATGTCACGGTGACGCGCACGGCGCTCAAGCGGAAGCAGGTTGACCCGACGGCGTGCGCCCTCGATGCCTTCGCCGCGCACGTCGACCGCATCAAAATCGACCGCCCCGCCGGCAACGGATTCTAGCTGGGGATCGAGCATGGTCCGCGGCAGGACCGTCAGTTCGACACTCAGGCTGCGGGACGCCGGGTCGCGGGCAAGGACACGACTGTCAAAATAGACCTGGTCGGCCTTGAATGGCGTCTGCCGATCCATTTCGAAGGTCAGAACCTGGCGCAGCTTGTTCTCGGCCGCTGCAGGCAAGGTCAAGACGCGAGTCAGCGCGCGCGATTCAGGTACACAGAGGATTTGCCGCAGGGCGGGATTCTCGATGCGCCCGCGCAGGGTCCTGAACGCGGCGGCCTGTTCCTCGTTGGAGGCGTTGGCTGCGATTCGACCAAACTCGGAAATGACACTGTCGCGCTCACGCAGGACGAGAATCTCGTCACCACATCGCTCAAGCAGCAAGGCTTCGGAATTGCCGCTGAAGAATTTGCGCCAGCGCTGCGGAAGGCAGGCGAGCAGCTCCGAGCCCCACCACGAAAAGAAGCGTGGCAAGGGTGTCTTGGCAAGGCGCATCCGCAGACGGGCCAATTGTCTGTCCAGGGCTTCTTTCACGTTGATTACGCGTTCTCGTCATCACGCCAGCGGAGCACCACAAAGGGCCGCCCCGCCGAATTCATACCGCCCATGCGGATGGTTGCATCGAGCACGGTGCTGGCTCCATTCGGGAGTTTGGCACGCGATTTGACACTATACGTGAGCCCTCCACCGTCCGCCATGAGTGGCGAACCATCCGGCAAAAGCAGACCGGACCCACCCTGATTGAGCATGCCGGGAGCAAGCTGCTGGCGCTGCTGGATCAATTGCTGGGCGACATCGGCGGTCATGCCCGGTATCGCCATCAAGGCCTGCATCGGCGCGTAGGCGGCACTGGGCGAACTGCGACCGGAAAACATGGTGATGGCCGGCTCAATCTTCGAGTAGATTTCATAGTTCATGCCGAAAACCTGCTGGATCTCGGAAAGTGTCTCGAACGGTGCATTTCGCGGGCCGTACGACAAACCGGCGGCACGATAATCATCGCGCTCGGCACCATGCAGCATGGTCAGGTCATCGGGGTCGCGCCAATCCTGGATGGCATCGGCGAGTTCTTCGGACTTGGCCTGTTCGACGCCGACACCCACGAACAGGTTGGTCAGGGCCATTGCGTCGGCCACATTGATGTCGATCTTGCCGGAATCGTCAGTCAGCGAAACCTCAATCTGGACACCATCGAAAACGAATGAATAGGGTCGGCCATCGGCCACCCATTTCTGCTGCGGATCGGATTGGCTGAGTCCGTACACGGCAAGATTGAGTCCGGCTTCTGCGGCGTAGCGCGCGGTGGTTGTATCGAACAAGTGACGCGACTGCAATCGTTCGGTGCGCGCGACCAGGGCGAAGCCGCCGAGCAAGACCGAAAGCATGGCCACCACCCACATGACCAGGATGAAGGCGACGCCACGCGACTTGCGCATGGACGTGGCTTGAAAATGCTGGGTGATCGTTGCGTTCGGCCTCATTGGCTTGGCCTCACGCCATCGGTCGGCGGACTCGCTCGTTCCTGGCGTTGCCGATCGAGATCACCAAAGCTCAAGCTCTGCGATTGCCTGGCCGCACCGACATCGAGCATCAACGGGATATCCATCTCCGGCCAGCCGACCAGGGCCTCCTCGCGCATCTTCAGCACGATGCGAACCATCACCGGGGTGAGGCCCGGATCATCCCAATCATCCGACCAGTCCTCAAGCTCGCCCTGATCATCCAGCTTGCGGTACTCGAACTTTCCACTATCAACCTGATCCATCAGCACGACCGGTTCACTGTCGCCCTTGCGCAGCTTGTCCATATCGTAGCCATTCAACATCCAGTGGTTGAACAGCAATTGCTTGCCGTTGCGCGTGTTCGCAATTTCCAGAGTTTGCACATAGGCGCCACCATTGGACAGATAGCCCGGCATCGGTGCAACAAAGCGCATGAGATCGCGCTTGCCCTCGAAAAGCAGATTCTTGCCAGAGCCATGCTCCTGGCCGAATGCCAGTGGCAGGGTGCGACTGAGCTGGTGGCGAATAAACTCCTGGGCAACCCGCAGACGGTTGGTTCGGTCCATGAGATTTTCGCCGACATGCATGCCCTTGACCGCCGAACGGATCCCACCGAATGCCGCCGCCAGCAGTACCGCCAGCAGCAGGATCGATAGCATCACCTCGATCAGGGTGAAGCCGCGCGCTGCCAAATTGATCGGCGAGCGCTTCATTGACGCCTCCCGGATGCGGGATTCGGCGACGGTCGGCGCATGCCACCTGCCGGTGGGCGAGTCAGTTGTCTGCCGGTGGCATCGCTACCAGGAAAGCCCTGCGTTGGCGTGGAGTCGCTGGTTGCCGTGCGCAAAGTCGTGAATTCTGCACTTCGCTCATGATTGTTGTCGCCCCAGATCACGGTCAGCGCAACATGGAAAAGATCAATCTGCGGCATGCCGAACAAGGCCTGACCGGATTGCCCGAATCCTTGCGCCTGAGCGGCAAGGGCTGAGCCGTTGTTGCCAAAGCTGGCGGTGTTCTGAGCGACATCGGCAATCATGAGTTCTGGATCGATCTGATCGATCTGCATTTCCCAGCGGTACTTGTCATCGAATTCGCCGTGACTGCTGCCAGCTTCGACCCGTTCGCCGACGCCAACCGTGTCGAGAATCGATTGTGCCCACAATGCCGCACGCGTCTCGTCAGCCGAGCGCCGCGCATTGTTCATCGACATGGTCAGGATCTGCATCAGCGCGCCGACCGCGATCGCGAAGATCACGAAGGCCGCGATCATTTCGATCAAGGTGAATCCGCGGCTGGGTCTGGGAAGTATCGTGGGCATACTCCGAACAGACCGCGCATGCACGGCGGAGTTCGTCACTTTTCGTTGTCCGGCTTGTCGAGAGTGACTTCGCCCGTCAGCCAACCGACATTGATCTTCCATTCCCGGTCGCCGAGAACAACCGCGATATTGCCGCCGGTGGAGCTTCCATCCGGAAAGAAGCGAATGCCACCAGCCTTGTCACTGGTCAGTTCCTGCTGGGCCGTGGTCAGGCGCAGGATCATGCCCTCGGGAAGCTTTCTCTCCTCCTTGCCCGGCGCCAGCCAGGTATTTTTTTCCAGATCCAGCAACAATACTTTTTGCTCACCCTTGACGATGGCCTGGCCACGCGTATAGCGCAGCCCCGCAACCAGATCGTTGCTCGCCGCCTGGATGCGCGCGCCCGCAAGAGTACGTGTGAACGAGAATGTGACAACGCTGGCAACAATGCCGATCAGAACAATGACCACGATCAGCTCGATCATGGTGAAGCCTTTGGGACGGGGAGTGGGGAGTGGGGAGTGGGGAGCAGGAAAAGCCGCGCATACGGATGTCTCGCGTTGAAGTGCGATTCCTCTGCGTTGTCTGCTTCTTGCTATCTTTTCTCCGCTCACTCTAAGTCGCCTGTGTTGCTATTCCCGTTTCCCACTCCCAACTCCCCACTCCCGCTCCATCATTCCCAACTTCCATAATCCTTGTTCGTGCTGTCGCCACCGGGCTTGCCGTCGGCGCCGAGAAAGATGATGTCGAAGTCACGACCGTTGTCGCCGGGGCTCTTGTACATGAACGGATGGCCGAACGGATCCTTGAGATCGGTGTCCTTGGCGTAGGGGCCGAGGCCTTCGCGCTTGGTCAGGTCCTCGAGCGAGTTCGGATAGGAACCGACTGCCATCTGGTACTGCTCGACCGAGCCGGCCAGCTTCTTGACCTGGATCGTTCCGGCCTTGTACTTGCCACCCTTGAAGGTGTTCATCATGCCGCCACCAACAATCGTGATGACGATGCCGAGCAGCACGATCACGGCGATCATTTCCATCAGGGTGAAGCCGGCCGTGCGCGGCATCGGGCGCAGATTGCGCAAGTTTCGTTTGTTCATGATCGGACTCCTTATTGAATCGAACTGGTCAGTTTCAGGATCGGCAGGATGATCGCCATCATGATGATGGCAACGACCACGGTCATGACCACGGTCGTTGCCGGCACCAGCGCGGCGAGCAAGCGCTCCAGCGAATTGCGCACCTCGACATCGAACGTGTCGGCAACCTTGAGCAACATCGTATCGAGCTCGCCGGATTCCTCGCCGACACTGATCATCTGCAGGGCTAGTTTTGGAAATTGCTTGGATTGGCCAAGTGCAAAGCCAAGGCCGCTGCCGGTTCTCACTTCTTCACTTGCCTTTTCGACAGCGACACCGAGATAGGCATTGCCCATCACGTTGCGGGCGACCGTCAGGGCACCCAACAGCGGCACGCCATTCTTGAGCAAGGTACCGAGCGTACGCGAAAGCCGCGCGGTTTCGAGTTTGCGTACGAGTTCGCCGGCAATGCGCACACGCAGCAGACGCTCATCGATATCGAGTCGACTGACCGGATCGGCGAGCTTGCGCCGAAACCAGGCGACAAGAAAGATCGTGCCGGCCAGCATCAGCCACCAGAAACTCTGCAAGGTTGATCCGACGCCGACGACGATGCGCGTGAGCAATGGCAGCGCAACATCCATGTCGGCGAACATCTGCTCGAATTGCGGCACCACAACCACCAGCAGGACGAACAGCGAAACCAGCACCATGCCGACCAGAAAGGCCGGATAAATAAGCGCGTTGATGACACTGGATTTGAGCGCCCGCGATCGTTCCAGGTAATCGGCCAGGCGGCGCAGCGTGTCTTCCAGCGAACCGCCGGCTTCGCCGGCCCGAACCATGTTGATGTAGAGGCGCGAGAACGTGCCGCGCTCGGCCTCCAGTGCATCGGAAAGTGTCGATCCGCCACGCACGAGGTCGCGCACGCGTTCGAGAAGATGCTTTGCCTTCTCACTTTCCGGCAGATCGAGGAGAATCTGCAAGGCGCGATCAAGTGGCTGGCCCGCTCCGAGCAAAACCGCCAACTGCT
>NZ_DASSYD010000075.1:0-24615 GCF_035703485.1 Dokdonella sp.
CGATGTCAACGATGAAAAAGGCGCTGCAGCCGTGGCGGCGTTGGGCAAGCAAAAAGCGACTTTCCTGCGCACCGATGTCACCGATGAAGACGGAGTCCGCGGCAACGTCGCAGCAGCACGCGATTTCCTTGGCGGCCTCAATGTCGCGGTCAATTGTGCCGGCATCCTCGGCGCCGGACGCATGCTCGGACGCGAGGGCGCCATGCCACTGAAGAATTTCGCCGGCACCGTCATGGTCAATCTGGTTGGCTCGTTCAATGTCGCCAAGGCGGCTGCCGAGCTGATGCAGAACAACGATCCCGGTGAAGACGGCGAACGCGGCGTCATCATCAACACCGCATCTGTCGCCGCCTTCGAAGGTCAGATCGGCCAGGCAGCCTATTCGGCATCCAAGGGTGGCGTGGTCGGCATGACCCTGCCGATGGCCCGCGAACTGGCCCGTTTCGGTATTCGTGTCATGACCATCGCACCGGGCATCTTCTGGACACCCATGGTCGACGGCATGCCTGACAGCGTGCAGGAATCCCTCAGCGCCTCGATCCCGTTTCCCTCGCGTCTCGGTACCTCGAAAGAATTCGCCGATCTGGTCGCCCACATCCTCGGCAATCGCTACCTCAACGGCGAAACGATTCGTCTGGATGGCGCGGTGCGGTTGGCTCCCAAATAGCGGGAGTGGGGAGTCGGGAGTGGGGAGTGGGAAAAGCCCGCTTCGCCTCCCGCTTACCCGTTTGCCGCCATTTGCTCTCTCACTCCCTACTCCCCATTTCCCACTCCCGGCTCTCGAACAATGAAAGCATCCGAAGTAAAGCGTGGCAACGTTGTCGAACACGACGGCAAGGTCTATCAGGTTCGTGATATCGAGCGCAGTTCAGCGCAGGGTCGCAGCGGCAATGTGACCTTTCGATTCATCATGTACAGCGTGCCAGGCGGCGTCAAAGCCGATCTCTCCTTGCGCTCCGATGACGAGATCAAGGAAACCGAAGTCACCCGTCGACCGGTCAGCTACTCCTACAAGGATGGCGAGGCATTCGTCTTCATGGACAACGAGGACTATACCCAGTACACGCTTGATGCCGATGTCGTCGGCGATGCGGCCGGCTATATCGTGGAAGGAATCGAAGGCTGCTTCATGCAGATCATCGACGACGCACCCGTCGCCGTGCAGTTGCCGGCCTCGGTCATCCTCGAAGTGATCGAAACCGCACCCGAAATGAAAGGTGCGACGGCGACCAAGCGCTCCAAGCCGGCGAAACTTTCCACTGGCATCGAAATCCAGGTTCCCGAATACGTGCGCACCGGAGAAAAGATTCACGTCAGCACGGTGACCGGGGAATTTGGCGGAAGGGCTTGAGAAAGGCGGGAGTGGGAAGTGGGAAAAACCAGTTTTCGCGTATCCGGCTCTATTGCGTTTCGCAAGAGCGCCGTCAGGCGCGAGGCATTTCGAGCGAAAAGCAGGAGCCTCGTTCGTAAACGAGCTCCTACAAATTGCGCGCGAGTCGCTTTTCCTACTCCCTACTCCCTACTCCCTACTCCCTACTCCCTACTCCCTACTCCCTACTCCCTACTCCCTACTCCCTACTCCCTACTCCCTACTCCCTACTCCCCACTCCCGACTCCCCATTCCCCGCGTTGGCGCTCCAGCCAACGCAAAGCCATCCGCCGCAGCGACTCATCCGCATTGGAGTCGGTGGCGATTTCGGCAATATTGCGCCACGCCAATGCGTGTGATTCTTCGCTGACGACAAAGGCTTCGCTGGCGCCGCAGCGAACGACGAAACGTACGTCGTAATGCCAGTGCCCGGGAACCTCGCCGCGCTCGGGAATCCAGTGCCGGTCAAGATCGAAGATTTCAAATTCGACTTCGAGGTCCGGTAATCCTGATTCTTCCCCGGCTTCGCGCAAGGCCACGCGGGCGAGATCGGAATCGCCATCTGCATGGCCGCCGAGTTGCAACCATCGATCGAGCTTGCGGTGATGGGTCAGCAGGACACGCTGCCCATCGTTGCTGACAAGCCACGCGGATCCGGTGAAGTGCCCTTCAAGATTGCTGCGCAAAAAACAGTCGGGCATTTCAAGAAAAGCAGCAAACAAGCCGGACAAGGTTCCATCCGCTGTTCTCGAAGCATATCGCTGAAACATTTTACGCATCGTCAGTTGCGGCTCCCGGAAAGCATTCAGATTACCTGCTCCGGCGGACAAATCCCGAATCACGCTGCACTGCACAAAATTTTGTCAGGCAAAGCGGGCGGTTTTGCGCTTGTGCTCCGGTTCGTCGTTTGGCATCGTACGGGGTCGCTGCCGTTGGTAGCAGGCGAACAAGAACACGGCCACCAAGCCGTTCCGTCACAGATTCGGGGAGAACACGATGTCCGCAGGCTTATTTGTCACCAAACCGGTTGCACCAGCGCCGCACGTCGATGCCGGTGAGCCGGTTGAAGGCTCGCTGGGAGGTGAAGTTACCCTCGAGCGGACGCTGACCGCGACTCAATTGGTGATGCTGGGTATCGGCGCCGTGATCGGCGCAGGCATCTTCGTCCTGACCGGACATGCCGCCGCTGCACATGCCGGCCCTGCGATTGTCCTGAGTTTCGTCTTCGCCGGCATCGCCTGTGCATTCGCCGGCTTGTGCTACGCCGAATTCGCCGCCCTGCTGCCGGTTTCGGGTAGTGCGTATTCCTATTCCTACGCCACCCTTGGCGAAGTCGTCGCCTGGTTCATTGGCTGGAACCTTGTTCTCGAATACCTGTTTGCCGCCTCCACCGTGGCCGTAGGCTGGTCGAGTTACTTCAACAGCTTCCTGGCAACCTTCGGCATGGCCCTGCCCGACTCGCTGTCGACCGCACCGCTCAACGTCGTCGATGGCTCCCTGGTCTATACCGGCGGCCTGTTCAACCTTCCGGCCGTGGCCATTGTCGCTGCGGTCGCCACGATCGGCTATTTCGGCATCAAGCAATCAGCCTTTGCCAATACGATCATCGTCACCATCAAGGTCGTGGTGATCCTGATGTTTGTCGCCTTCAGCCTGCAGTATGTCGATCCGGCCAACTGGCATCCGTTCATCCCGGAAAACCAGGGGCCTGGCAAATACGGCTTCGACGGCATCGTGCGTGGTGCGGCAGTAGTCTTTTTCGCCTACATCGGATTCGATGCAGTCTCTACGGCGGCCGGTGAAGCAAAGAATCCGCAACGCGACATGCCGATCGGCATTCTCGGGTCGCTGGCGATCTGTACGGTCGTCTACATCATTGTTTCGGCGGTACTGACCGGCATGATGCCGTACGGAATGCTTGGCACGCCGAAGCCGGTGGCGACCGCTCTCGAAGCCTATCCGGCGCTGTCCTGGCTCAAGGTTATCGTCGATCTCGGCGCGATTGCCGGCTTGAGCTCGGTAATCCTGGTCATGCTCATGGGCCAGCCACGCATCTTCTTTTCGATGGCACAGGATGGCCTGATTCCGAAGATGTTCGCCAAGGTGCATCGGAAACATCACACACCGCATGTCGGAACCATCGTTGTCGGCGTGATCGCCGCCCTGCTCGCCGGATTCCTGCCGATCAGCTTCCTCGGCGATCTGGTCTCGATGGGCACCCTGCTCGCCTTCGCCACGGTCTCGGCTGGCGTGCTGGTCTTGCGCTATACGCAGCCCAACCTCAATCGACCATTCCGCGTGCCGGCCGCGATCATTATTTGTCCTCTCGGCGTGATTACCTGTCTGTATCTGTTCTGGCAGCCGTTCGCCGAAAACTGGCACGTCATGGGCGGCTGGACTTTGATCGGATTCCTGATTTACGGCGTTTACGGCTATCGCCACAGCAAGCTGCGCAAAGCGGGCTGATTCACTTTCCAGGGCCGACGCCTTCGCGTCAGCCCTGTCATTTCACGTCGGGCACCAGCTCGCGCCCATCCCTCGCAACGACGGGATGCACAGGAAACCCACGATGGCCAACCAACTCTTCGCGACCAAGCATCCGCATGCGGCACACACCGACGCGGAAGGCCTGAGCCTGGTCCGCAGCCTCGGCCCCTGGGGTCTGACCGCACTCGGTATCGGTGCCGTCATCGGCGGCGGCATCTTTGTCATTACCGGTGTCGCGGCGGCCGAGCATGCCGGTCCGGCGATCGTCCTGTCGTTCATTTTCGCCGCAATCTGCTGCACGTTCTGCGCGCTTTGTTATGCCGAGTTCGCCGCCATGGTGCCGGTTTCCGGCAGCGCCTATTCCTACACCTACGCCACCCTCGGCGAACTCGCCGCGTGGTTCATCGGCTGGATGCTCGTGCTCGAATATGGCGTCTCCGCATCCGCGGTCGCGGTCAGTTGGACAGGCTATTTCCTCAGTTTTCTGAGTCACTTCGATATCCAGATCCCGGCAGCGCTGGCCAGTGCGCCGTTGGATGGCCAGCTCAATCCGACAGGTGCGATCGCCAATGTTCCTGCAGCGGTTCTCGTGCTGCTGCTGACCTGGTTGTGCTACGTCGGCATCCGCAAATCCTCCGGTGCCAACATGGCCATGGTCGTACTCAAGGTGGCCCTGATCGTTCTCGTCATTGTCGCCGGAAGTTTCTACGTCGATACCTCGAACTGGCACCCGTTCATCCCCGAAAACGTCGCTCCTGGCAAATACGGCTGGGAAGGCGTGCTGCGTGGCGCCTCGATGGTGTTTTTCGCCTATATCGGTTTCGAGGCGGTCTCGGTCGCCGCCCAGGAATCTCACAACCCCAAACGCGACCTGCCAATTGGCATGCTCTCCTCACTGGCCATCTGCACCGTGCTTTACATCGGCATGGCTCTGGTCATGACCGGCTTGACTCCTTACAACCTGCTCGGCACCAATGAGCCTGTTGTTACTGCGGTGGCAAGTCACCCTGAATTGGCATGGCTGCGCTGGATGGTCGAGATTGGCGCGATGCTCGGCCTTGCTTCGGTCGTGCTGGTGATGGTCATCGCCCAGCCGCGCATTTTCATGATCATGGGTCGTGACGGTTTGCTGCCGCCGGTTTTCACGAAAATCCACCCAAAATATCGTACCCCGCACGTCAACACGGTAATCACCGGCATCGGCATCGCCACCCTCGCTGCCGTATTTCCGCTCGACGTACTCGGCGACCTGACCTCGATGGGCACCCTGATCGCGTTCGCCGCCGTCTGTGCGGGCGTGCTGATCCTGCGCCTCACTCAGCCCGATCTGCCGCGTTCGTTCCGCATACCGTTTGCACCGGTAATCAGTCTGGCCGGTGTTGCCAGTTGCCTGATCCTGTTGTCGACGATGTCCGTGCACAACTGGATGCTGATGGTCGGCTGGACCCTTTTCGGATTCGCGATCTACTTCCTCTACGGTTTCCGTCACAGCAAGCTGGCGCGCGAATCACGCCAATGATGGATTTGGCCGGGACTTGAGCGCCCGCCACAAGTGAGTTTGCCGACGTTGGTTCAAGCAACGACGAAGATGGCATGATCGATCATGCCTGTCGCAGAACTCGCTCGAGCCGAGCAAACGCCGCTGCACGCCCGCGCCAGCATCAGCAACAGAGGCCGCGGGCCTTCTTCCTCCTTGTTACCCGGAAAGCCAATGCGCAAATCAATCCTGCTCCCCATGCTGCTGCTGACCGCTCTGGTCAGTATCGATGCATCCGCCGAGAAAAACCCTGCCGCCATGCCGAATGATGCAAACGCCTCCGCAGCCGATGCGGCCACCGATCCTTATCTGTGGCTGGAGGATGTGACCGCCGATCGTTCCCTCGACTGGGTGCGCAAGCAGAACGCGCAAAGCACCAGGAAGCTGGCTGAAAGTACGGAGTTCAAGCGCCTGCGCGACGACATCAAGGCCATCCTCGATTCCGACGACAAGATCGCCATGGTCAACAAGATCGGCGATCGCTATTACAATTTCTGGCAGGATGCCGAGCACCCGCGCGGCATCTGGCGGCGCACCACGCTGGAGGAGTACCGCAAGGATTCACCGAAGTGGGAAACCGTTCTCGATGTCGACGCCTTGAACAAGGCGGAAGGCGAAAACTGGGTGTGGCATGGCGCCGACTGCCTGAAACCGGCCAACGAACGCTGCCTGATCGCGCTCTCACGCGGCGGCTCTGACGCCGATGTCACACGCGAGTTCGATCTCCGCAAGAAAGCCTGGATCAAGGACGGATTCTTTCGTCCGGAAGCGAAAGGCGAGTTGAGCTGGATCGATCAGGATCATGTCTATGTCGCGACTGATTTCGGCAAGGACACGATGACCGAATCGGGTTATGCCCGACAGGTTCGCCGCTGGACACGTGGCACACCGATGAACGATGCGAAGTTGATCTTCGAGGTCGCCGCCGAGGATCTCGGCGTCGGTGCCAGCCATGATTTCACGCCGGGTTTTTCGCGTGATTTCGTTGTCCGCATCCCGGCGTTCTTCCGCAGCGAACTGTTCCTGCTCGACGACAACGGAAAGCGTCACAAGGTCGAGGTACCGGAATCCGCACAGCCTTCGGTACATCGCGAATGGCTGCTGGTCGAATTGCGCGAAGCATGGAAAACCGGCGGCAAGACTTGGCCGGCGGGTAGTCTGATCGTTGCCCGTTTCAATGACTTCATGGCCGGCAAGCGAGAGTTCCGCGCCCTGTTCACGCCCACCGACACGACAGCGCTTGCCGGCTTTGAATGGACGCGAAACCACCTTGTTCTGAACGTGCTCGACGACGTGAAGAACCGTCTCTACGTGTTGAATCCGGGCGAGGGCGAGTGGAAACGCGAAGCCATGCCGGGCGCGCCGGAAATCGGCACGGTCAGCATCAGTGCGGTCGATGACGAGACTTCCGATGAGGTTTTCATGATCGTCAGCGGCTATCTGACCCCGGCTACGCTCTATTACGGCAACCTGACCGGTGAAAAGAACGCGCTCAAGCACATGCCGGCGTTCTTCGACGCCAGCGGCCTCGAAGTCAGCCAGCATTTCGCCACCAGCAAGGATGGCACGCGGGTGCCGTATTTCATGGTTGCCAAGAAGGATCTCAAACTGGATGGCAGCAACCCGACCCTGCAATACGGCTACGGCGGATTCGAGATCTCGCTGACCCCGGGCTATAGCGCCACGGTCGGTCGTGGCTGGCTCAGCCAGGGCGGAGTCTACGTGGTCGCCAACATCCGCGGTGGCGGCGAATACGGCCCGCGCTGGCACCAGGCCGCTCTGAAGGAAAAGCGTCTGCGCGCCTACGAGGATTTCGCTGCTGTCTCCGAGGATCTGATCAAGCGCAAGGTCACCAGCCCTGCCCATCTCGGCATCCAGGGTGGCAGCAACGGTGGTCTGTTGATGGGCAACATGACGGCGATGTATCCAGAATTGTACGGAGCGGTGGTCTGCCAGGTTCCGCTACTCGACATGCGCCGCTACAACAAGCTTCTGGCGGGCGCTTCATGGATGGCCGAGTACGGCAATCCGGATACCGATGACTGGAAGTTCATTCAGTCCTTCTCGCCGTACCAGAACGTCAAGAAGGATGTCGACTATCCGCCGGTACTGTTCACCACCTCGACCCGTGACGACCGCGTGCATCCCGGCCATGCGCGAAAGATGATGGCAAAGATGAGCGAACAGGGTCATGACGTGCTCTATTACGAAAATATCGAAGGCGGCCACGGCGGCGCAGCCGACAACGGTCAACGCGCGATGATGACGGCATTGGCCTTCGAGTTCCTCAAGCAGAAGCTGACCACCAAAACGCATTCAAACGACTGACCGTCAGCCTGGCGTCGGTGGCGCGTGTCACACGCGCTGTCCGACGCAGGGAGTCGGACTTCAGTTTCGTGCGTAGTGGCGTCCTGGCTGCAATGTCTGCGACGAGGCGTAATTCAACGCTCGCAATCTATTGCTTGTGATCGGAATCAGTGGACTGCCCGTCGGCGGCGTCAGCCTGATCTTCACTATCGTCGGACCCTGCAGATTCAATGTATCGCGATGGCAACATCTTCTTCGCCGGTGCACCCATTTCAGCCAGGCTTTTCACCTGCAGGATCACACTGCCCTTGCCGCCTTCGGTGAGGCGACGCACGACGCTGGCATGCGCGCCCTGGGCCTTGTCCAGTTGTGCGCCGAGCACATCGAGCTCATTGACCAGGGTGACGAAATTGTCGTGCAGGTTGGCTGCGCGGCGGGCAATTTCGATGGCATTGTTGTTGCGGCTTTCGATCCGCCACAAATAGGCGACCGTGCGCAGTGTTGCCAACAAGGTGCTTGGACTGACCAGTGAAATCTTGCGTTGCAACGCGTAGTCATAGAGCCCGGCGTCGGCACGCACGGCTTCGATGAAGGCGGCTTCGACGGGCACAAACATCAACACGAAATCGAGCGTGCGCATGCCGGGGATGTCGCTGTAGTTCTTGCCGGCCAATCCATCGATGTGTCGGCGCAGCGAGATCAGGTGATCGCGCAATGCAGCCTGGCGCTCGACTTCGTCGTCGACAGCGACCGAACGCTCCCAGGCGACCAGCGAGACCTTGGCATCGATGATCACATCCTTGCTTTCAGGCAAGTGCACGATCACATCGGGGCGCTGGCGGGTGCCGTCGGCACCCTGGAAACTTTCCTGGGTGTCGTACTCGCGACCCGCTTGCAGACCGGACGCTTCAAGCACGCGTTCAAGCACCATTTCACCCCAGGCACCTTGTGCGCGACTGTCACCCTTGAGTGCGCGGGTCAGGTTGATCGCATCCTGGCTGATCTGCTGGTTGAGATCCTTGAGCGTCCGAATCTCCTGCGCGAGCATGCCGCGCTCACGTTGCTCAACGGCGTGAGTCTGGGTGACGGTTTCGCGAAATTCCTTGAGCTGGACCTTGAGCGGTTCCAGCAACCCGCCCAGATGTTCGGCATTCTGTTCCTTGAAGCGTTCGGTCTTGGCATCGAGAATCTGGTTGGCAAGATTCTGGAACGACTCGCGCAGACGCTGTTCGGCTTGATCGAGTAGTGCCAGTTTTTCTCGAGCGGATTCAGCCTGCTCGTGTGCGCTGGCCTTCAGTGAGGCGTGCATGGCGCTCAAATCCAGCAGGTGCTTTGCGGTTGCGTCATGACGAACTTGCAATACCGACAACTGACGCGTCAGATGATCCACCTCGGCGCGACGCTCCGCCGCCTGTCCACCCACCTCACCCAGTCGCATTTGCAACGCGGCTCTTTCATCGATTGCCCGTTCAAGCTGGGCGCGAAACTCGACCGATTGCCGCTCGAAATTATCGCGCTGCTCGCGCATTGCACTGAATTCTGGTTCTCGCCGAAGTACCGCTTCGGCACTGGCCTTGCGCGCCCAGCGCTTACCCAGCCAGGCAAATACCAGTGCACCGACAAGCAAACCTGCGACCAACGCGACAAGCATCATCGAATGGAGTTCTTCGGGCACGTGCTACTCGCTTCTGGGTTTCAATCGCACAATCATCGCAAGCCTGCGTCGCATCCGGCGAGAATGCAAAACGGCGCGATGGAAACGATCACACCGCGAGAGTCTTCCGGACAGGCATCGCCCATCGACCGCCAGGATGCATTCGCAGGGCTGCGGAGGCGTGACATTTTTCCGCTCAAGAACGATTGCTCGCCCGGGTTGCATACAGGCGTTTGTCCGCCTGTGCCACCGCCTCATCAAGGCTGATGCCGTCCTTGCGAACCGCATGACCGATGGAAAATGCATTCGGTGCGGCATCGTGGTCGGCAGCGATTTTCTCGGCGATCTGCTGCGTGAGAGCCCCATCTGCGTCACGCAGCAAAACCAGAAATTCATCGCCGCCCATGCGCACCACGATGTCTCCGGCGCGCGCGTGCTTGAAGAGGAATTTCCCCATTTCTATCAGCACCTCGTCACCGCGCTGATGGCCGAGGGTGTCGTTGACCTGCTTGAAGCGATCCAGGTCAATACCAATGCACCCCCAGCGATCACCTTTCTTCATCTGCAGCTCAAGCTCGTGCAGATAACGCCGATTGAAGCAGCCCGTGAGTGGGTCGCGAATCGTCAGCTCGCGCAATTGTCGCTCCAGTTGTTTGTGCTTCGTTATGTCCTGAGCGTGTCCAATGATGTAGGGCTCATCATCTTCGTTGTCCAGCACGTTGTGGAACTGCCAGGTGTGCAAGGTCTTGTCGCGAGCGAGCAATTGCACGGTGCCCGATACGCTTCCTGCTTCGCGGATCTGTCGCAGGTAGCCCTCGAACTGTTCATGCTGATTGCTGGGGATCATCTCCGTGAGTCTGCGCCCCATCGCTTCCTGTACGCTGTAACCGAGCTCACGCGCCGCCGCCGGATTGAAGGAAAGCACCGTGCCATCCAGATCATGCGTGCAGATCAAACCGAGACTGTATTGAAACAACTTGCGGAATCGACGTTCACTGATTTCCATCGCTTGCACGGCTCGCTTGCGCAGGGTCGTTTCCTGAAACGCACCCATCAGCCAGCGCGGCTGGCCGTCGTCATACTCCACGCCACCGAGCGAGCGGACCCAGATCTGGCGACCCTTCGCGGTAACGAGCTGCAATTCCAGATCCCAGGGTGTGCCGTCAGCGATGGCCCTGGCAACCGCAGCCTCGATCGTTGGCCGTGATTCGGGCGTATAGAAATTGATCGCTTCCTCGAATGCGGGCTGATAGCCGAGCGGCACTTCATGGATTCGGCAGGTCTGGTCAGACCACGTGATTGCATTGGTATCCAGATCAACTTCCCAGCCACCGACACCGGCCAGACGTCCAACGCGCTCCAACGTGACCTCGTTCGCACGCAAGCGCATTTCGGCGACTTTGCGGTCGTTGATGTCGACATGCAGACCAGACAGGTTCAGTGGCTTGCCCGCGGAATCCCAACTGGTGACTTGCGCCAGGTAGCGCACCCAGATCCAGTGGCCCTCCTTGTGGCGCATGCGCAGGTCACAATCGAAACCGGGAGACTCGCCGCGGAGATGGCGTTTGAATCGTTCCGTAGCTCGCACCCAATCCTCAGGATGCGCATGATCGAGCCAGGTCTTCATCGAGAGTGGAACCAGCTCATCAACCTGGTAGCCGATAATTTCCGCCCAGCGATCATTGCAATCAGCCTTACCGCTGATCAGGTTGCACTCAAACGTGCCTGCCTGAGTCGCCTTGATGACGTTGGAGAGTCGGCGGTGCTCTGCAGCCATCTTGCGCTCGGCTTCTTGCTGCTTAGCGCTGGCGATTTCGACTAACACCGCTTGCTGGCGCATCTGCAGGATTTCCGCAGCGGCATGTGCCAGTTCGACCAGAATCTTCCGTTGCTGATCAGTGAGCTCACGGGCTTGCCTGTCAATCACGCACAAGGTTCCCATGCACAGGCCATCGCGCAGCGTGATCGGCGCGCCTGCATAGAAGCGAATCCCGGGCTTTCCGGTGACCAGAGGATTGTCAGCGAAACGTGGATCCCTGCTTGCGTCAGGAACTACCATGACATCGTCCACGAGGATCGCATGTGCACAGAACGCGAGATCGCGTGGCGTTTCACGGGCCTCTGCCAAACCCTGGTTCGATTTGAACCATTGGCGGTTTTCATCGACAAGGCTGATCAACGCGATCGGCGCGCCGGTTACCAGTCTCGCTGTCCGGGTCAGTGCATCGAAAGCCGGCTCGGCAGCCGTATCGTGAACGCCGAGCTCCTGCAATCGGGTCAGGCGCTGGACCTCATTGTCGGGCTTGCTTGGAATCATGCGAACGATGGTAACGCGTCGCACGGCTCGTCAAGGCAACCCGCCTTCAGTTCGCCACGCAGCACGACTGGCGACCCTTCTGAGCGCCATGTCAGTTGTGCCACTTGATCAGCGTTGCCTTGACCTCGACCAATCCATGCGTTTGGTCCCGGATCGCCAAATCCCACTTCTGCGGCCTCTCCCAACATCAAGCTGTCCTTCGAATGAGGCTTTTGTCGACTACAATTGCAGGCTGTACGGATTTCGACGACACGGATCCGTTTTTCGGAATCGAATTTTTTGGCTGCTGATGACTCCAGTTGATCCACACGACACCATTGCGTTGCTCGAAGCACGGGGATTGGCGTACGCGCGCAACGACGAGCCGGTATTCGGCCCGCTCGACTTCAGCCTGCATCGAGGCGAGGTGGTCCTGCTCGAGGGCGACAACGGTTCGGGCAAAACGACCTTGCTGAAAGTGCTATCAGGCCTGCTCGAAGCAAACAGCGGCCGGATTCTGCTCAATGGTGAAGATCTGACCCTGGCGCGGCTGTCACATCAGGTTGCCCTTCTCGGTCACCTGCCGGGGCTCAAACTGGATCTCACGCCTCTGGAAAATCTCGAATTCTCGATCGGTGTATTTGGCCTGCGTTCGGGTGCGGCGCCAGCCCCGGCGCTGTCCAGCGTCGGCCTCGAAGGCTATGAGGATGTGCCCGTGCGCAAGCTGTCGGCGGGTCAGAAGAAGCGCGTCGCACTGGCCCGCCTGCTCCTCGTTCCCGCCGCCTTGTGGCTGCTTGATGAGCCGTATGCGAACCTCGACCGCGAAGGTATCGATCTGGTCAACCGATTGCTAGATGCGCATGCGCGTCGGGGCGGTGCGGCCCTGGTCACCTCGCATGGTGCCTATGCGTTTACCTCGGGAACTCCAAGACGTCTGCCGCTGAGGCCAACAGCATGAGATTCGGCACCACAGGATCCGCCTGCGCAGCACTGATCCGCCGCGACCTGCTGCTGACCTGGCGGCGGCGCGGCGACGCGTTGAATCCGGTGCTTTTCGCCGTGATCGTGGTTGTGTTGTTTCCGCTGGCGCTCGGCCCCGAACCGAATCAGCTGGCGAATATCGCCGCAGGTATCGTCTTTGTCGCCGTATTGCTGGCCGGTTTGCTTGCCCTCGACACCTTGTTTCGAGGCGATCACGATGACGGCACGCTTGAGCAGATCGTGCTTTCGCCGCATCCGCTGTCCTTGCTGCTGGCGTCCAAGATCTTCGTGCACTGGCTGAGCACGGCTCTGCCCCTGATCGTGATTTCTCCCTTGCTCGGCGAGATGTTGCATCTGCCGCGCAGCGTGTTGCCGGTGCTGCTGATTGCGCTACTCCTTGCGACCCTGTTGCTGAGCTTGCTGGGTGCCGTTTGTGTGGCGCTGACAATCGGCATGCGGCGCTCTGGTATGCTTCTGGCCTTACTGGTTTTACCCTTGTACGTGCCGGTGCTGATCTTTGCCGCAGGCGCCTGCAATGCAGCACAGGCAGGCCTGCCGTTTTTCGCTCCACTGCTATGGCTAGGCGCGGCTTTGGTGATGGCGCTCGTGCTCGCACCGCTGGCCTGCGCTGCAGCATTGCGGATTTCGATTACCTGATGAACACGCTGACCCTCTGGTTCCACAAATTCGGCTCACCCCCCACTTTTCACTGGCTTACCGGGCGTTTGACCCCGTGGTTATTTGCCGCAGCCCTGATCATTGGCGCGGTCGGACTCTACGGCGGATTGGTGCTTGCTCCGGCGGACTACCAGCAAAGTGATGCTTATCGAATCATCTTTATCCATGTGCCCTGCGCGTGGATGAGTTTGTTCGCCTATTTCTTCATGGCGGCGAACGCTTTCATCGCTCTGGTCTGGCGCATCAAGATCTCGGAAATCCTGGCCATGGCCAGTGCGCCGGTCGGTGCATTTTTCACCGCGATCACCCTGGCCACCGGCTCGATCTGGGGCAAGCCGATGTGGGGCACCTGGTGGACCTGGGATGCGCGCCTGACTTCCGAGCTTGTTCTGCTGTTTCTGTATCTCGGCGTAATCGGTTTGTACAACGCCATCGAGGACAGACGCCAGGCCGCGCGCGCCGCTGCGTTTCTGGCCTTGATCGGCATCGTCAATGTGCCAATCGTGCATTTCTCGGTGAACTGGTGGAACACCCTGCACCAGGGCACGACAGTTCGCCTGATTGGCCCTTCGCGCATTGATTCAAGCATGCTCTGGCCACTGCTGCTGGTCGCACTGGCCACGCACATCTGGTTCTTCGCCAGCGTCTTCGCGCGTGCTCGCGTGAGTCTGGTCGAGCTGGAGGGCGGCAAGGAATGGGCGCGCAAAGTCGCTCTCGGCACGGGAGGTCAGCATGACTGACTTTCTTGCCATGGGCGGATACGGGGCCTATGTCTGGTCGTCGTACGCCATCTTCGTGATCGCGTTGCTGATCGATTTTCTCAGTCCGCGTCTGCGCTACCGGCGCGTCATTGCCGACCTGCGTGGACGACTCAAGCGCCAACAGTCGCGTCAGGAAAAATCCACATGACTCCAACCCGCAAACGTCGATTCATTCTGGTCGGCCTGATCCTTGCCGCCGTCACCGTCGCCACCACCCTGGCCGTGTTCGCGATGCAGGAGAACATGACCTACCTGTTCACGCCGAGCGAAATCATCGCCGGCAAGGCGCCAGCGGATGCGCGTTTTCGCATCGGCGGCATGGTCAAGGAACATTCCATCGAACGCGGTCAATCGCTGACGGTCGGTTTCACTGTCACCGATGGTGATGACGACATGCGCGTCGAGTACGAAGGCATCTTGCCCGACCTGTTTCGCGAGAAGCAGTCGGTGATCGCGACCGGCTCGATGAAGGACGGCAAGTTCATCGCCACCGAAGTATTGGCCAAACACGATGAAGAATACATTCCGCGTGATGTCGCCGACGCCATGAAAAACGCCCATCGCAAGCACGATGTACCAGAGGCGGCAGACGCACCGTCACCTTGAACAGGTTCGCGCCAAACCGTTGCGAACCATTGATAGATTGCATCCACCACTGACAAAAGGCCACTGACATGCTCCCGGAACTCGGCCAATTTGCCCTCATTCTCGCCCTGATGCTGAGTGTGGTGCAGTTCGTGCTGCCAATCCTCGGCGCGCACACCGGCAACCGCGCCCTGATGGGCGTGGCCCGCCCAGCCGCCGCTGGTCAGTTTGTGTTTGTGGCGTTCGCGTTCGGCGTGCTCACTTACGCCTTTCTGAGCCAGGATTTTTCGGTCGCCTACGTCGCGCAGAATTCAAACCTGCTGTTGCCGTGGTACTACCGTTTCTCGGCGGTCTGGGGCGCACATGAAGGTTCATTGCTGTTGTGGATTCTGATCCTCAATATCTGGACGATTGCAGTGGCCACCTTGAGTCGACGTCTGCCGGACGATTTCATGGCGCGCGTACTTGGTGTTCTCGGTTTCGTCAGCCTCGGTTTCCTGTTGTTCACCGTGCTCACCTCGAACCCGTTTACCCGTCACTTGCCCGCATTGGCCGATGGTAATGACCTCAATCCGGTGCTGCAGGATTTCGGCCTGATCGTGCATCCGCCGATGCTTTACATGGGTTATGTCGGATTTTCCGTGGCGTTCGCTTTTGCCATCGCGGCCCTGCTCGGCGGCAAGCTCGATCAGCAATGGGTGCGCTGGTCGCGACCCTGGACCAACGCCGCCTGGGGTGTACTCACCCTGGGTATCGCGCTCGGTAGCTGGTGGGCCTATTACGAACTCGGCTGGGGTGGCTGGTGGTTCTGGGATCCGGTCGAGAATGCCTCTTTCATGCCGTGGCTGGTCGGAACCGCGCTGATTCATTCCCAGGCGGTCACCGAGAAGCGCGGCAGCTTCCGCACCTGGACGCTGCTACTGGCAATCTTCGCTTTTTCCCTCTCGCTACTCGGAACTTTCCTGGTGCGCTCGGGTGTGCTGACCTCGGTGCATTCATTCGCCAGTGATCCCGAACGCGGCTTGTTCATTCTCATGTTCCTGACCATCACGGTTGGCGGCTCGCTGTTGATCTTCGCCCTGCGTGCGCCAAAGGTCGCCGGCGGTGAACCGTTCGCAGGCGCCTCACGCGAAACCATGCTGTTGATCAACAATCTGTTGTTCACTTCAGCCGCGGCCATGGTCTTTGTCGGAACCTTGTACCCGTTGTTCGCCGAAGCCTTCAATCTCGGCCGGATCTCGGTCGGCCCGCCGTATTTCGGGGTCATGTTCGTGCTGTTGATGACTCCGGTCGTCGTGCTGATTCCGTTCGGGCCACTGCTCAAGTGGCGACAAGGGAATGTCGGGGCAGCCATGCGCACATTGCGACCCGCCCTGATCCTGGCCGTGGTCGCAAGCCTCGCCGCCTGGTTGATTGCCGATGATCTGGCCTGGCGCGGTGTCGCCGGCATTGCCGCTTCGATCTGGGTCGGCCTCGGCATCCTCAGTTATACCTTGATGCGCTGGCGCAATGCGCCGGCCGGTCGTCGCTTCACGCCGGAGATGGTCGGCATGATGCTCGCCCATTTCGGCTTCGCGGTTTTCCTTTGCGGCGTCCTTGTCACCGAGGGCACCAGCATCGAGAAAGACGTCAAGCTTGGTCAAGGCGAAACCGCCACGCTCGGCGCCTACACATTCCGTTTCGATGGCGTCGAACATGTCGAAGGACCCAATTTCAAGGCTGACCAGGGCACCATCACGGTGACCAAGAACGATGCCGTGGTTGCCGTCATGCACCCGCAGAAGCGCCAGTACACAAAAACCGATCAGATCCAGACCGAGTCGGATATCAGTCCCGGTTTCACGCGTGATCTCTACGTTGCCCTTGGCGAGCCACTCGGTGACGACGGTGCGTGGTCGGTACGGGTCTATCTGAAACCATTTATCCGCTGGATCTGGCTCGGCGCGATCCTGATGATGCTCGGTGGTTTCGTCGCGGCGACCGATCGCCGCTTCCGGGTCATTTCGAAAGCAAGAACGGCCGACAAACCGCAGCCCGAAAAATCTGCAGCCGTCGGTGCCGAGGCGCACGCATGAACTCGCGCTACGTGCCGTTGATCGGTTTCGCTCTGGTTGCCGGCCTGCTCGGCTTCGGCATCCACTACATGCGCAACAATTCGATGAACGAAGTGCCTTCACCGCTGATCGGAAAACCCGCACCCGCATTTGATCTGCCGCTGCTTGATCAACCCGACAAGCGCCTGAGCAATGCCGATCTCAGCGGCAAGCCCTACCTGCTCAATGTGTTTGCCAGTTGGTGTTTTGCCTGTCGCGACGAGCATCCGGTGTTGATGGCCGAGGGCAAGGCTCTCGGCATACCGATCATCGGCTTCAACTACAAGGATGAACCCGATGACGCCAAGCGCTGGCTGAGCCAGTTTGGCGACCCGTATTCGGTGGTAATCGCCGACCGCGAGGGCCGCGTGGCGATCGATTTCGGTGTCTATGGGGCACCCGAGAGTTTCCTCGTCGATGGCAAGGGCATCATCCGCTACAAGCGCATCGGCGCGATCACCCCGGAAATTGTCGCCTTTGAACTGAAGCCGCGCCTCGCCGCCATGAAGGAAGAGGGCTCATGATTTCCTGCAAACGATTCCATGCCCTCGCTGCAATGGTAATTGCCGTCGCACTGTTGCTGCCGATCGTGGCCAGTGCCATCGATGTACTGCCGTTCAAGGATCATGCCGAAGAACAGCGTTTTCAGAACCTGACCCGTCAGTTGCGTTGCCTGGTTTGCCAGAACGAGAGCCTCGCCGACTCCAGCGCCGACCTGGCCAAGGATTTGCGTCTGGAAGTCTTCGAGCAGATGCAGCAGGGCAAGAACGATGACGAGATCAAGAAGTACCTGACCGCGCGCTACAGCGATTTCGTGCTTTACAACCCACCCCTGCGCGGCAGCACAGCGCTGCTCTGGTTCGCTCCACTGATTCTTTTGTTGATCGGCAGTTTTGTTGTCTACCGTATCGTCCGGCGCCGTGCCGCGGTGCCACGCAACCAGCCGCCTGCAGCCAGTTCCGAGGATGATTGGTAATGACCCTGTTCCTGATACTCGCAGCACTCATGCTGGGCATTGCCCTGGCCTTCCCGTTGCTGCCCTTGCTGCGTCAACGCTCGGTGGCGACTTCAGCCAACGACACGAAGCGCCTCAAGGCGCTCAATGACGCGCTGGCTGCTGGCGTTATCGACGATGACGAGTACAAGGCCAAGCTGGCCTCCCTGCCTTCGACATCAACATCGAGTTCGACCACAACTGCCCGCAGTCGCCTCGCCATCGTCGCTGCGCTCGCCATCGCCGTGGCGTTGCCACTCGGTGCCATCGTTCTCTATCAGTTCAATGGCGCGCCGGCAGCTCTCGATCCGTCGCGAATGGCTGCGAGTAGTCCAACCGGCATGCAGGAGCATGGAGTCGACATGGACCAGGCCGTTGCCGGACTGGTCGCCAAACTCAAGGAAAGTCCGGACAACCCGGATGGCTGGGCCTTGCTCGGTCGCGCCTATCAATCGATGGGCAAATTCGCCGAATCGCGCGATGCGCTCAAGCATGCCTACGATTTGAGACCCGACAATCACGACCTGACCGTCGAGTACGCGCAGGCACTGGCGCTGTCCAACGAGGGGCGGCGCATCAGTGGCGAATCTCGCCAGTTGCTCGAAGACGTGCTCAAGGCGGACCCGGGCCATCAGCGTGCGTTGTGGCTGGTCGGCATCAGTGATTATCAGGCTGGCGACTACAACGCCGCGATCACGGTGTGGAATCGACTGCTTCCCGAGCTACCGCCTGGCAGCGACATTGCCGAAAGTGTGCGTACCCAGATTGCCGATGCGCAGAAATTGGGTGGAACCGTTGCTGTGGCAAGCACTCCGCCACCAGCATCCGCTGCGCAAGAGACAACCCCGAGCGGTGACCAGGGCCCGACACTGACCGTCAATGTCAGCCTTGATGCCAAGCTCAAGGATCGCCTTGACTCCGGTGCCACGCTGTTCGTGTTCGCTCGCGCCGAAAGCGGCCCACCGATGCCTCTGGCCATTCACCGTGGTCCGGCCAGCGCTCTGCCGCTGACTGTCGTCCTCGACGATTCGATGGGCATGATGCCTTCGATGAAGCTGTCGATGTTTCCGAAAGTCGTAATCGGTGCGCGCATTTCCGACAGCGGCAATGCGATGGCGCAACCCGGTGATTTGCAGGCGCTCACTCAAGGAATTGATGTTTCACGCAAGGAACCGATCGACCTGGTCATCGACAGCGTCGTCCCATGACTGCAAAAGCGATTGACCAAAGCGCTCTGTGCGGGACGGTTTGATGCCAACATCCACGTCCGATGCGCGTCGCTATTTTGACCTCGACACGCCGTTCGCGATGAAGCGCGGCGGTGAACTGCACAACGCCAGACTGGCGTATGAAACCTGGGGAACCCTGTCGGCGGACAAGGCCAACGCGGTTCTGATCCTGACGGGACTTTCACCCAGCGCGCACGCCGCCTCGAATGCCGATGACCCCAGCCCCGGCTGGTGGGAGGAAATGCTCGGCCCCGGCAAACCAATCGATACCGATCGCTGGTTCGTCATCTGCGTCAACACGCTGGGCAGTTGCAAGGGGTCGACCGGACCGGCTTCGATCAATCCACGCAGTGGCGAAAAATACCGCGTTGATTTCCCCGCATTGAGTCTCGAAGATGGCGCCAACGCGGCTCATGAACTGGTCGCGGGCCTTGGCATCGATCGCCTCGCCTGCCTGATCGGCAACTCGATGGGCGGCATGACCGCCTTGGCTTATCTTTTGCTGCATCCTGATTGCGTGCGCTCGCACATCAGCATTTCCACCGCTGCGCAGGCGCAGCCATTCGCCATCGCAATTCGCTCGCTGCAGCGCGAGGCGATCCGTCTCGATCCGAACTGGAACGCTGGCAACTACGACGACGAACACTATCCCGACGCCGGCATGAGTATCGCGCGCAAACTCGGCGTGATCACCTATCGCTCGGCCATGGAATGGGTTGGCCGGTTCGCCAGAATCCGTCTCGATTCCGAACAGCGCGATGACGAGCCGTTCGCCGCCGAATTCCAGATCGAATCCTATCTCGATGCCCACGCGCGTCGTTTCGTCCGCAGTTTCGATCCCAACGCCTATCTGTTTCTTTCCCGCGCCAGTGACTGGTTCGACATTGCCGAATACGGCAACGGCAAGGCCGCTGCCGCACTTGCAGGCATACGCCTGGAACACGCGCTCGTGATCGGGGTCAGTACCGACATTCTCTTCCCGTTATCGCAACAGGAAGAGATCGCGGAGGGGCTGGGCCGAGGTGGCGCCGAAGTTCGCTTTGTCGCTCTCGACAGCCCGCAGGGACACGATGCTTTTCTGGTCGACATCGAGGGCTTCGGCGGTGCCATCGCACCGTTTCTGGGCGCACTGTAGAATCAACGGTTCCATCGAGGCTATCCGCCGCCCATTCGAACCCGGAGTCCCTGAAACCATGCTTGCACTTGATTTTCCCGGTTCTCGCAAACTGGTTGACGCGCTCGACGAAGCGGTCCGCAACGACTGCACGACGACGATAACCGACGCTCTGCGCAACACCCTCAGTCGTCTCATGCAGGATCGTGATGTGATTTTGCCCGATTGCGTCCATGAAGCGGCCAGTGACCACTACGCACGACGCGAGATCTACAACAGCGAGCAATTCGGCTACAACGTGATCGCCATGACCTGGGGTCCCGGCCAGGGCACCGCAATCCATGATCACTGCGGAATGTGGTGTGTCGAGGGCGTATGGCACGGTCAGATCGAAGTGACGCCTTACGAGCTGGTAGAACGCAACGAGGGGCTTTATCGATTCGAGTCGCGCGGAACGATGCTTGCCGGCCAGGGTTCGGCAGGCTCGCTGATCCCGCCGCACGAGTACCACACGATCCGCAATCCCAGTGATCATGCTGTCGCCGTGTCGCTGCACATCTATCGTGGCGTGATGAGCTCCTGCTCGGTATTTCGCCAAGTCAGGGAAAACTGGTACGACCGCGATCAACGCCAACTCTCGCTTGACCGAATATATTGAACCCGGACTTGAAATCGCCCCCATGTTCTAGCGTATACTCCGCGCCCCGCGCCGAAGTGGCGGAACTGGTAGACGCGCCGGACTCAAAATCCGGTTCTGGCGACAGAGTGCGAGTTCGATTCTCGCCTTCGGCACCAATTCGATCGATTCTCCCCGCAAGCTTGCGTCGAACCGTACCGGCGCGGCATCATGCTGTATCGCCAGGGGGGAGATGCCTTGCACAAGTCCGCACCGGCGATTCCCTTCGGGTCTCACTCAAATAGGCTTGTCGACAGCGCATGATCGAATTCGGCCACTGCTCACATGTCGGCTTGCGCCGCGAGCACAACGAAGATACCTACTACGCTGATGCCGATTTGGGTGTCTGGCTCGTCGCTGACGGCATGGGTGGACACGAACACGGTGAGGTCGCCAGCGCGATTGCCCGCGACACCCTGATCAGTGAAATCAAGAAAGGCACGAGCCTGGCCCATGCCGTGCAACTCGCCGACGAGGAAATCATCCGCCATTCCAATCGCCGCAGCGAAGCCTTGCCGATGGGTACGACCATCGCTGCAATGCGCATGGCCGAAGACAACGAATACGAGATCGCCTGGGTCGGCGACAGTCGCGTCTATCTCTTCGATGGCGCACTCACGCAGATTTCCCAGGATCACTCCTATGTGCAGGAGCTGATTGACCAGGGCGCCATCACCAGCGAACAGGCACGCAACCACCCGCATCGCAATGTCGTCACCCAGGCGCTTGGAGTCACCGATCCGCAATCACTGCGCGTTGAAGTCCTGCGCGGTGAATTCAGCCCCGGCATGCAGATCCTGCTGTGCAGTGATGGACTCACCGAAGAAGTCAGTGACGCCGAAATCGCAGCCCTGATGAGCCGCAACGAGCTCTCGGCCCAGGAATGCGTCGATCAACTGATCGTCGCCGCACTTGATGGTGGCGGCTCGGACAATGTGACGGTGATTCTCGTTCGCAATCGTTGATGCTGCTTTCCGAGTTTTCTCGACACCGCACTCAATTTCCGGGCACTCGGCCTGGCGATCCTGATTCTCTCAGCCATGTGCCCAACAGGTTGTTGAAATTCTACTCAAACGGCACGATCCGGCAGCAAAACGGGCCTCAAAATGCTCATTTACCGCATGTAAACTGCGCTTTTCAGCCCGTTTCGCTTTGTCTCGCACTCGCCTGAGCGAATTTCAACAGCCTGCTAAGCCCAACCGGATTCGCCGCAAAAAAAAGCGCCGTCATTGACGGCGCTTTTGGGTTCAGGGTGCGGCTGCGCGCAGGGCAGCCAGTGCGGCTCGGAATTTCTGCCGTGACCAGGAATCCTCGTTCTTGATCGTGGCGTAAAGTGTATCGAGGCGGCTGCGCAGTTGTGCGGCCTTTTCGCTATCCACCTTGCCGTCGTTTTCGAATGCAACTACAACCGATTGAGCGGCCATCGCAACCTGCTCGGCGGCGGCGTAGTCTCGATATTCACCACGATCAGCATCGGCTTCAATGCTGGAGAGAATGGTGTCGAGACTATCCGGGCCATAGTCGAATGCCGCAACGGTTGGCAGCAGGCCGTCGATGGTGGCATGCAGGCGGCGAGCAGCGGCGAATGTTGCGTCCCGGCTTTGCGTGGTCGCGCGATGCAGGCCACGGGTCTGTTCGAGAATGCGTGCGGCAGCAGCCTTGTCGATGGGTGCCAGTACGTGGCGGAACATGAGGATATTCGAATCGTTCAGGCGCACCACACCCGGCCCGAGCCCGGTGCCCTGGCGCGGCCCCCAGGTCCGATCTGACATGCTCTGGTGACAGGCATGACAATCAAACAGGACCAGTTCGGGGAAGATTCCATTCCATCCCGCACTCTTGTTGGTCAGGACTTCAAGCAGATTCTCGGCGGCGACACCTTGACCGACCGCCCAGTCACGAACGCCATTCCACTCGCCCTTGCGCTTGGTCCAGGCCTCGCCAATCTTGTAGTGCGGATTCAGCCAGGTGAAGGTATCAAGTTCGAACGACAAGCGCGGATGGCCAGCACCCATGATGCGGTGGGTGATCATGCGATCAGCGGTACCCATGTGGCAGGAAAGGCACAGGCGCGCGCGTGCGATCGGCTGGTCAGTCGGGTACATGCCGTTCTTGAGGTTGTCATTGTGGCTGACGCTGCTGTCGGCATGGGAATTGAGCCACAGCTCTGATCCACCATGACAGGATTCGCAACCCACGCCATCGGAAATCTGGAAACGGTCACCTCGCATTTCCGGAGCAATCGCGTCGGCGTGGCAGTCAAGGCATTCCCTGGCCGTACTCGGATCACCAATTCCCAGTTTGCGCGCAATGTTCCTGGAACGATCGTTATTCAAGGTCTGCCAGGCTTTGGCATGCGGATCGAATTCCTGCCAGATCGCAAATTCGTTCTGCTGCACGTTGGAATCACGAAAAGGCTGTGATGCTCCATGACAAACACTGTTGCTACAGCTGGCTACGCCAAGATGCTTGTGCGCATTGATTGCGTCCACGGCTGACGTCGCCGCCACGGCCATAAAGGGCATCGTCGCCAGGATCATGACGATCAATGCAAATCCAAATCGCTTCATCTGTTTCTCCCCGTGCCAATCCAGTCGGACTCACGTTCGAGCGGTGTCCCCGTGCCGATTATGCACTACAACCGAGGGTGAACTCACCCTGTAGCCTCCCCGGCGCCGTTCGATTACTCTGCAATTCGCAACAATCTTCCCTGCGCGCTTGAATTCCCGCCGCAATCAGCAGTCCCTGGCAGCGAATCTTCAAGTCCGGTTCCAGATTGCACGACCGGCCGAAGCGGCATCAATGGAAGCCATTTTTCGAGAATGCAACTCGGCCTCTGCTGCGCTGGCGCGCAAAATTCGCAATCCAGCACCGGATACCGGCTGAACTGTAGTATTCGCGCCCCCTGACTCAGCCTCCAGGGCCAGGCCCAGGTCGCCCTGCCCGGCGGTCATGGCCAGATAGACATCCGCCAGCAGATGCGCATCCACCAGAGCACCATGCAATTCACGATGCCGGTTGTCGACACCGAGCCGCCGGCACAAGGCGTTGAGGTTGTTCTGCTGTCCCGGGAATTTCTCGCGGGCCAGCGCCAGCGTGTCAAGAATCCGTGCATGATCAGCCAATCCGCCGAGTGACGGATCAACCAGGGCAAGCTCCGCATCGAGGAAGCCGACGTCAAAACTCGCGTTGTGGGCGATGATTTCCGCTTCACCAACAAACGCAATGAACTCAACCACGATATCGGCGAAGCGCGGCTTGTCGAGAAGGAACGCATCATCGATTCCGTGCACCGCGCGTGCGCCTTCATCAACGGCGCGATCAGGATTCAGGTAGCGGTGCCAGGTGCGCCCACTTGGACGTCGCTCGAGCAATTCGACGCAGCCGATCTCGATGACGCGGTGACCTTTCTTGACCTCAAGCCCGGTCGTTTCGGTGTCCAGCACGATTTGTCTCATCAGGTCTCCGCCGTGTTGTCTCGCATGGCTTCCGCCGCGCTTCGAGCGAGCAAATCGACGCGCTCGTTTTCGACATGGCCTGCATGCCCCTTGACCCAATGCCAGTCTGTCTGATGGTTTGCCAGCGCTTTGTTGAGGCGTTCCCACAGATCACGATTCTTGACCGGATCACCAGCAGCCGTTCGCCAGTTCTTTGCGATCCATCGCGGCATCCACTCCTGGACGCCCTTCATGACGTATTGCGAGTCTGTGGTAACACTGACCTGACAAGCCTTGCGCAAGGCCTCCAAGCCGCAGATCACAGCCAGCAGTTCCATGCGGTTGTTGGTGGTATGAGCCTCGGCACCGTGCAACTCGCGCTCGTGTTTACCACTGCGCAGCAGCGCCGCCCAACCG
>NZ_DASSYD010000090.1:0-36078 GCF_035703485.1 Dokdonella sp.
AGCACGCCGAGCCAGAGGACGCCGGCAATGATGATGCTCACGTCAGGCAGCATGGAACATGCTTTCCTGATTCTGAATCGACATCAATGGGAAACCGTGGAATCGCAGGTTCGCGCCGGAAGCCGCCTTCAGTGCGCATCGAGGATCCCGTCGGAAAACCTCATGCGGAATGTTGCGGAGCGACCGCAATGTTCCGGGGCGAACCCTGCGCCATGATCGTCTTGGGCCGATCATGGCGAAGTTCCGGAGCGTGCCGGAGCACCCCACACTGAAAGCGACTTCTGCCGCGAATCCAGTAGGACGAAGCAGCGAACCGAATCGTCGCAACAATCGCTGGCCTATTCCAGTGGCGCACCCAGCGCCGCTGCGACATTTGCCATCCAGCGCATCTGCACGCCCTGGCGAGTGTCGTAGTTTGTTCCGGAAAATCCCCACCAGTCCCAACATGCTTTTGGATTCAACGGCGCATAACTCGCGCGGGTCTGAGGGTATAACACGATCAGATGGCGGGCATCAGCCCAGCGGTTGTAGCCGGCGTCACGAACAAATGCCTCGCCCACGGCGGCTGCGTTTTGCTGGCAGCCGTGCAAGGCGATATGCAATCCGCAGGTCTCACCGGCCGCGCAAGCTTTGGGAACATAGAGGTAACCAGTATCAGCCAGCAGCGCGTCCTTGCCCTGCGGCAAGTAGGTGTTCTGATCGAAGCGCAGCAACTCACCTTGTGCCGTTGGCGCAACCGTTGGTGAATCGGAATAGAGCCTGGCCAGGATCTCGCCCGCGCCATCGAATCCACACTTGCCAAGATACGGCTCGGCACTCGTCGTGCACTCCAGGCCTGTGGACTCGGTAGGAAACGTATGGGCGGTTTCGCGTGCCATGTCTTCCTCGACTATGGCGCCACCGAGCTTGCGATAGATTTCCGCACTGTCTTCGCTGATTGTCGCGGCGACGGTCTGATCGAGCGTGCCGTGCATGGCGAACACCTTGTCGCCGGCCAATCCACTCAAGGGAGCGATGGCACCGCTGGCAGCACGGGATTTCACCATTTCTGCCAGCGCGTCGACATCCGGAAGCTTGTCCTGAGCAGGCTTGAGGCAGCTTGACAATGCCGTCTCGAGACTGCCTTGCGCACACCCATAGGGGCCACCAGCAATCATGGCGACCCCGGCGATATGGTCGGAGAAAGCCATATGCACCTGGGTCGCCATATAAGCCCCGGACGACAGCCCCGAAACCGTCGTACGCGACCCATCAAGCGTGAAGCTCGGCAGCGGCGCATCGGCTTGACGTGATGCACAGCCGGTACCCGCAATCAGCCCCGCCAACACCCAGCCTGCTGCCAGGCGCGACGGGACCCATCGTTTCCACAACACATTCATCAGGATTTGCTCAGAATGAATAGCGCGCGGTCAAGGTGTACTGGCGCGGAGGACCATAGAAGCCGGTCAACACACCCAGCGCAGAGTTGATGTTGTAGCCGGTGGTGCGGTATTCGCGATCGGCCAGGTTGGTGCCTTGCAGCGAGAACATCCAGTTGTCATTGGTGCGCCAGATTACGCCGGCATTGATCAAGCCATAGCCGCCCTGGGTGATCGGATCGGCGATGCTGGTGATTTCGGTGGTTGCGACGACTTCGCTCTGATAGTTGTAGCCGAGACGAAAGGCGAGATTGCCCCCATCACCGATTGGCGTGTTGTACTCGATGTTGATCGCACCGGACTGCTTGGGTGCATTGGTGAACTCCTGCTGGTTGGCGATGTTCACACCCGCATAGTTGAACTCGTCGTACTTGGTTTTCAGGTAGGCGAGGTTGCCGCTGATCAGCCAGTTCTGCGACAACAGCCACTGGTATTCAAATTCGACACCCTGGGCCGTGCCCTTGCCGGCGTTGGTGAAATCACCGAAGAACGCGTCATCGATGCCGTCGCCATCGCTATCGAAGGCGGTGAACACGGACAACTGGATGTCTTCGTACTTGTTGTGGAATACGGCCAGATTGAGGAACAGGCTGTCATCTAGCAGCGAGAACTTGCCACCAACCTCGAACGTATCGACTTTCTCGTCCTTGAATGGCTCCGCGGAACGCGGGACTGCGGTCGCCTGGGCGCGAATGTTGTAACCGCCAGACTTGAAGCCGCGCGAGAACGAACCGTAGACCATGGCCTCGGGCGAAATCTGATAATCCAGCGACAACTTCGGTGACGTATTCTTGAAATTGATGGTCTTGTCGAAATCGGCAACAACCGCAGTCGGTGTCGTGTAAGTGCCATCCGAATAGCCGCGATTGAGCACGTCGGCGCGCTTGTCTTCATCGGTGTAGCGAATGCCGGCATCAAGCTTGAGACGATCTGTCAGATCGAAAGTCCAGTCGCCGTAGAGAGCGATACTGTCGGTGTAGACCGTGCCCTGGGTATCGCCGAACAGCAGACCGAAGAAGTTGTTGAGAACCTGACCACCCGCGTCGCCATCGAAACTGTAGATGCCGAACACGCCGCGCGAGCGGCCACCGGCGTCATAGTTGAACTGCAGCTCATTGGTAGTCTGACTGTCACTGTAGAAGGCCTTGACGTCGGCAATCGGCGCCTGAGTCGTGTCAAAGTCGATGTTGGTCTCGGTATCCGAGGAGCGATAGGCGAGGATGTACTTCATGTTCCAATCGTCATTGATTCTCCAGCTCGCCGTGGCCGAAATGCCGTCCATGCTGGTGTCATTGATATTGGGCATGCCATTGCGTACGTCGTAGCGAGAATCCAGAGGCGGCGCGGTCGGCACGAAGCGGTTCGGAGCCAGCATTTTCGCGCCACGGACACCGGATTGATCGTCCATCCAGTCATAGTTGAATACGATATTGAAAGCATCGTTCGGGAAGATGCCGAAACTGATGCGCGCGGCATTCACTTCCTTGTCGCTGACCTGCTGCCTGGTCACAATGTTTTTACCGAATCCGTCACGGTTCATGCTCGCCACGGAAATGCGCGCGCGGAACATGCCGTCCTTGTCGAACGCACCGCCCACAGCGGCCTTGGCGTCGAGTTCGCTGTAGTTTCCGACCGTAATCTGACCGTAGCCGTTGAAATTCGGGCTCAATGGCTTGGAGATGTACTTGATCGCACCACCGATGGTGTTCTTGCCGTACAAGGTCCCCTGGGGGCCACGCAACACTTCGATGCGCTCAACGTCAAACACATCGAGCAAGGCACCCTGTGGTCGTGCGATATAGACATCGTCGAGATAAATGCCGACACCAGGATCGACACCCCACAGTGGATCGGATTGACCGACACCGCGGATATAGGCGGTGATCGTGCTGCTTGATCCGCGCGCCGCATAGATGGTCAGGTTCGGCACTTGGCTACCCAGGTCGCTGAGATCTTCGATGTTGAGGGTGTCGACACTCTCCGGCGTAAACGCGGTGACAGCCACCGGTACATCCATCAATGTTTCAGTCCGCTTGCGCGCCGTCACGGTAATGCCTTCCAGCCTGGTTACCTTGTCCGTTTTCGCTTCGTCGGTACTGCTGTCATCCGTTGCACTTTGAGCGTGCACGCTGACGCTGCAGGCCATTCCAAGGACGATGCTGATGGCAAGACTCATCGGGTTGCGCTTCATGATTTGACTCTCTCTTTAGATATGGTGCGGCAATCGGCAAATCCGTGCACAGTCATCGCCATGCTGCGGAAATCGGACAGCTCACAGTCTGCCGCCAGATGAAGTGCACAACACTTGTACCTTGGTACAGTGGGCCTCGACCGCATCAACTCGTGATACTGCCCCCTGATCGCGCCTACCGCGCGCTGGACTGGAGTTTCCACGGATGTCCCTGTTGATCGTGCTGGCTGCGCTGGCGTTCCTGATGTTTGTTGCCTATCGCGGCTACAGCGTGATCCTGTTTGCCCCGATCGCCGCTCTCGGTGCTGTGTTGCTGACCGATCCATCACTGGTCGCGCCGATGTTCACCGGCCTGTTCATGGACAAGATGGTCGGTTTCCTCAAGCTCTACTTTCCGGTATTCCTGCTCGGCGCGGTGTTTGGCAAGCTGATCGAGATCTCGGGCTTCTCGAAATCCATTGTCGCTGCAACGATTCGCGTCGTCGGCGCGCAACGCGCAATGCTGTCGATCGTGCTGGTCTGTGCGTTGCTGACCTACGGCGGCGTCTCGTTGTTTGTTGTCGTGTTTGCTGTCTATCCGTTCGCCGCCGAACTGTTCCGCCAGAGCGATATTCCCAAGCGCCTGATTCCCGGCACCATCGCGCTCGGCGCTTTCACCTTCACCATGGATGCCCTGCCCGGTACACCGCAGATCCAGAACATCATCCCGGCACCGTTTTTCGGCACGACCAGTTGGGCGGCACCGGTCCTCGGCACCATCGGCGGCATCTTCATCCTGATCGTTGGCATGCTCTACCTGGAGTCACGGCGTCGGCGCGCCGCAGCGTTGGGCGAAGGCTATGGCGACAATCTGCTCAACGAACCCGCGCCGTTCTCCGGCCACAAGCTCGCCCATCCGTTGATTGCAATCCTGCCGCTGGTCGTGGTCGCTGTCGCCAACTTCCTGTTCACGCGCTGGATTCCGGCGTTCTACGGCGAAACCCAATCGTTCATTCCCTCGGTGATCGGCTCACCGGCACCGATTGTCCAGGAAGTATCGAAAATCGCCGCGATCTGGGCCGTGCAAGGTGCATTGATTGCCGGCATCCTCTGCGTGATCGTCTTTGCCTGGCGCAACGTCATCGTGAGTTTCGCCGAAGGCACCAAGAATGCCATCAGCGGTGCCTTGCTGGCATCCATGAACACCGCCTCCGAGTACGGCTTCGGTGCCGTGATCGCCGCATTGCCGGGCTTTCTCGCCGTGGCCACGGCACTCAAGTCAATTCCGAACCCGCTGGTCAACGAAGCGGTATCGGTAACCGCCCTGGCCGGCATCACCGGCTCGGCCTCCGGCGGCATGAGCATTGCGCTGGCGGCGATGGCCGACAGCTTCATCGCCAATGCCAACGCCGCCGGGATTCCGATGGAGGTCCTCCATCGTGTCGCCTCGATGGCCTCGGGCGGCATGGATACCCTGCCCCACAACGGTGCCGTGATCACCCTGCTCGCCGTCACCGGGCTCAGTCACCGGCAGAGTTACAAGGACATCTTCGCCATCACCCTGATCAAGACGACCTCGGTGTTCGTCATCATCGGTCTGTATTACCTGACCGGCTGGGTTTGAACGTGCAAACAAGTTCGCGGATACGGACTACCCGGCAGGTGTGACGCGGTTGGCAGTTGTGAGCGGAATGAATCGACACGTGCCGATTTCATTTGTCGCGATACTGATTCGGTCGACGCCAACAGGTGCGACACACGCGTCAGCGACAAGCGACTTGAACTCGCAACCTCTCAAGTCATCTGAACCGTTCGTTGACTGACCACTTCGGCCACATGAAGTCATCGCTGGAATCGACCTGTCGCTCCCAACGGCTTGTTTGCGGCCAGTAGACAAAGGGGATCCATCCATGCGAATCCAATCGATTGCATTCTTGCTGCTCGTGTTCGCCTCCGGCGCGCAGGCAGCCAATTTTGTCATCAGCACAACGGCCGACAGCGGCGCCGGATCGTTGCGCCAGGCCATTCTCAGCTCGAACGCGCCCGCCGCTGGCGTGCATACGATGACCTTCTCTGCAGCGTTTCCAGATAACGGCGTGATCCTGCTCGACAGCAACCTGCCGCAGATTCTTTCGCAAAGCCTGATCATCATGGGCGACAGCAAGCAGCCACGCATCGACGGGCGATCACTGCACACGATCTTCAACATCAGCGCTGGCACTTCGACCTTCGAAATCAGTGATCTCGTCCTGCAAAACGCGCAGGCGCCCGAACATGGCGCCTGCGTCAACTCCGGAAGCGGCTCAAGCATCGGCCAGTTTCGTGCAGAACGCGTCACCTTCAGCAACTGCCAGGCCAATGGCGCGAGCCTGATTCGGGGTGGAGCCGTTTATTGGAATCGCTCAGGCGGTAGCATTTCGCTGATCGACAGCAAACTGCTGAACAACGGCGTGACCGCCACCGCAAGCAATGGCGAAAGCGACGGCGGCGCAATCTATACCAACGCCAATCTGAACACGCTGCGCAGTGTATTCGAAGGCAACAGCGCGTCGGCGACCAGCGGTGGCGGACTCGGTGGTGCAATCGCCCTGGTCGGTAGTGGCGGCTTCAGCACGATCAATGATTCGACCTTTCTTTTCAACGGCGCATCGCCGGGCATGCCGATATTCGGTTTCGGCGGAGCGGTGTTCGTCGGTTGCAACGACTGCTCGACACAGATCGTACGCAGCTATCTGCGCGGAAATTCAGCCAACGTCGGTGGTGCGATCTATGCGCGCAAACCCAGTACCGGAACGCTTGACGTCTTTCTCACACTGGTCAACTCGACCTTCTACAACAGCAGCGTGGTCGACAGTGGCGGGGCGGTCTACGTCGGAACGAGGGTGAGTCTCAGCGCATCGAACAATACCTTCTACAACGGCGATGCAAGCGACGGCGCACACCTGAGCTTTGCCAGCACCGCCGAGGTCAGCTATTTCCGCGCCAACCTGCTCGCACCCAGCTTCGCAGGGACCGCCTGTACGGGAACACCAACCATCGTCAACCCCGGCTTCGTCAACTTCAACCTGTTTTCCGACCCAAGCTGCACCAGTCTGGCGACCGGCGCGCTGCCGAATTCGCCGCTTGGTAGCGTCTTTGTCGATGAGCGACCGGGGCAGATCGGCGTGCTCCGCTTCAGCGGCAGCGCGGTGATCGACAGTATCGCCAATGCCGCTATCTGCGAACCACGCGACGCGCGCTTTCAGGTTCGACCGATCGATGGCGACGGCAATGGAACGGCCGAATGCGATGTGGGTGCATACGAAGATCCTCGCGACTTCATCTTCCGTGACGGCTTCGAATAATCGAACGCCATTCGCACCCTTCAAGCGGATTGTCCGCGCACAAAAAAAGCGAATCGCGATTGCTCGCGATTCGCTTGGTATTATCAGGCAGATTATGGTGTCAATTCGAATCCGTCGGCGAAGATCTCATCGGTCAGGACCGCACAACCCTGCACTTTGACGTCATCAAGAGCAAAGCCATCCGGTGCGCGTCCGACCGATCGATCGCTACTCATGCGGAAGCGGAAATTCACGGTCTGCCCGGCATAGGCATCCAGACTGACGACATAGCGCTGCCATTCCTGTGGATCACCGCACCACGCGTCGAGACCACCCAGCGGATTGTCCCATGAGGTACTGATCGGACCCTGATACTGGCCGACCAGCAGATCAGCATTCGTGATCTGGGTCCACGAGCTGCCACTATCGGTCGAGATTTCGAGAATCGCGCCATCGAAACAACCGCCACTGCGGTCCTCGATCAGCTGACGATTCCAGAACAGCAGGCTCAACGGGGTCTGTCCGGTCGGCAATACCATCGCCGGCGAAACCAGTCTCTGATCGGAGACCGAACCGAGGTCTGCGGCCAGGAATGCCTTCGATCCACTGTGCGGATTGATGCTGGTCTCAGCCCAGGTATTTTGCGTACCCGAACTGGTCCAGGCGGAATTGTCACCTTCGAAATCCGTCGAATAGGCATTCTGAGCGGTCGAGCCCAGCGAGCAATCGCCTGGTAGCGGCAGCGTCGTGAACGCGAATGTCGAAGAGGACAGTGTCTCACCGCACTCGTTCTGTGCCGTCACCCGCCAGTAGTACTGAGCCGAGCTGTCGAGACTGGTTCCGACCACGTGCGAGTTCGTCGCCGAACTGCTTGTGTAGATGACGTTGCTGAAACCGGCATCCGTGGCGATTTCGATCTGATAGGTGGAGGCCTGCACGGCCGCATCCCAAGTCAAGGTCGGACTCAGATCGACATTGGCCGACGCATCGGCCGGCGAAGTCAGGACGAAGGCATCCGGATTGGCGGTAACCAGATCAAGGGCGACGCTCCGCGCCTTGATCTCGGCACCGGCTGTTCCGGTCACATCAACGGAGTACGGTCCGGCGGCGACACTGGCCAGATTGCCGATCGTCAAACTGCTGTTGCCTGGCAGACTGACGGGATTGGTCGAAAACGCAGTGGTCGTGCCGGCGGGATTTCCTGTTGCGACGAGGCTGACGTCCGTGTTGAAGCCGAGTATCGAACCCAGCGAGACATTGAACGGTACCGACGAAGTGGATGCGGTACATACGCTGACCGAGACCGGATCAATGGCCATCGTGAACGTCGGGTTCTGCGCACAATTGTTGCAAACCACGGCAAAGTCCTGATCCGTCGTATCGCCGACGTTCGGAACGCCATCGCCGGCGATATTGAGAGCCTTGATCCGGATCGTCACTGTATCGTCAGTTCCGGACGGCAGGAACACCGCTTCGTAATTGTTCTTGTTGTCGGCCGAACCACCGGTCGTGCTCCATTGACCGCTGAAGCGATTGCCGAGATAGGTGGTCGCGCCGACATCGACTTCGAGATCAAGATTGTTGACCTGCGGGCTGGTGCCGATCGCACCGGCCGCGTCGGTGTACGCCAATGTGATTCGCAATGGTTTGGCCGGGTCAGCCACCGCACCGACCCAGGTCCAGACCTCGCCAGTGTTGTCGAGAATTTGCGTCTGATTGACCACGAAGGTCGGCGTGTCGCTGAACATGTCACCAAGGTTCGGCATGCCGTAACCCTGGGTGTTGCTCGGCAGATCGCCATTCGCCGCAACTCCGGTGAGATACGTCGGGAATGCCATCAACCAGGCCTTCATCAAGGCCGGTGACGGTGCCGACGGGGTGGCGCCATCGAACGACAGCGCGCCCTGGCCGTTGGCGATCCACCACCAAACCAGAGAGGCAACACCGGAAATGGCCGGTGTCGAATGGCTGGTTCCTGATGATGCCGCATAGGTCGCATTGCCTACCGGTCGCGCGGCATCACAAGTGCTCGAGCCAGCGGTTGGATTGGCCCGTGTGCCAGTGATATGTGTGCCGGGTGCGATGACCTCCGGTTTGATGCGAGTCCCTGGAGCCGGCCCACGCGATGAGAAGCTGATGACGTCCATGGCATTGTCCGCGCCGGTTGGCCCGATCTGGCAGCCATCGGTCCAGCTGCCATTCTCATCGGTCGGACGCTGGTTCTCCGATGCACCCACGGTGATCATGTTCTTGCCATTGCCTGGAGTGCCGACGGTGCCGGGACCCGATCCGCTGTTGCCTGCGGCGAACACGGTTATCAATTCCTGGTTGCCGGGCGCGGCGAGGTCGGCGTCTCGCGTGCCGACGTCATAGGCTTGCGAGCCATCGTCGTATTGCGAAGCACAACTCGAACAGCCCCAGGAGTTCGACGAAATTCGTGCGCCGGCCGTATAACTCGCCTTGATCGTGCCGGTATCGGTGTTGCCACAGGCGCTTTCATCGAAATTGCCGTTGGAGTTGAAGATACGCGTGCCGCCGATACGGCCGTAGGGATTCATGCCGAGTCCACGCTGGAACTCGCCCGGGAAGCGTGCGCCCGGTGTTGACGCGTTGGCTCGCAAATCATAGCCGAGCGCAATGTTCGCGTTGATATGGCCATGGCCTTCAACCGTGCCGTTGGCACTAGCCGCGCCGCAGGTCTGGTTGTAGACGAGGCGCGATGGATTGGATGCCTGACCAAGCTCATGCAGGGTCGGGTCGCCGGAATTCGTCGTACGGTTGCCGATTCCGTCATCGGTGATGTCGACAACGGGATAGGCTCCAGCAGTGGACGGGAAGCCAAGCGCATCCAGCCAGGGCAGATAGCCCGCTCCCAGCGGTCCGCTTTGGCTTCCGTTGAAGTAGCCGCGGATGATTTGCGACTGCACCTCATCGTTCAGTTCACGCTTGTGAACCTCGCCAACCCAATACACATCGGGCAGCTCGATAATCTGGCGAACCTGATCGAGCGTGACACTGAATTTCGCGTTTTCGAAGGCGAGAATCGACTCCCAGTCGCTGTCCGATTTCAGGCCCATGGCCTCAAGCGCGCGGCGCGCGGTGCTGCCAGCATGCCGGTAGAGCTGAACGGTGACCGGCACCCGCGTGGATGACGGCTCGCTGGCCTGCAGCCGATCGAATAGTGAAGTACCGAGTTTGACAAAGGACGGCAGCGGCTTGCTGAACTGCAGGGTCGTGCGCGTATCTGCCATCTGCGAAAGCTGCGTTCGCGCTGCCTGATTGGCCCAGACCAGATAGCCATTGCTCTCGACATATTGCACCGGCACGGCGCCGGTCGCACGAACCTGATCCAGCCATTCCTGTTTCAGCGGACCGACGAACTGGATGATTTGCAGCGCTGAACCGCTGGGCTGTTTCAAGGAGAACCCGCTCGGTGCAGTCCATGCGGATTGCTGGGTATCCAGTCGCAGACGATCAAACTGCAGCACATCGGCTTCATTCAATGCATAGGCACCGGCAGCGTTTCGCGGAACCGAAGCGAGGTTGCCCCGATAAAGCGAGAACGATCCGTAATCCGCAATGCGCTCATAGCCGGCAGGCACAGGCACACCTGCGGGAATGACAATTTTTCCGATATCGGCTGCATAAGCAACCGAACACGACGCTGCAATTGCAGCGGCAAGCAATGACATCTTTTTCATCGAGAATCCCCAAGCCAGTGGACGCCGACACCACCCTTGCCGACAAGTTCGAGCTGCCGATTTAGCACATTGCATGGCAACTTGATAGCCCCGCCCATCAAGACAACGCTGATCAAGTGGCACAACCGTCATGGCATGCAGAGAGTTCGCCAATCGTGCTGCGTGGTGCGGCTGACCGACCTTCCGGTTGGCACCTGTTTCAATAGCGTCATTTGCTCAGCGCTGCCTTGACTCGGCGTTGCGTATGGATTGGACGCAAGTTCAGCCTGAAGATTGAAGCGTCAAGCACTGGCCAGTCCTTCGACCCGCGCGACCCGGTCGCCGCATTCCGAACTCGATGGCTTACGAATCGGGGTGAAAGTGATAGCGGTTCTTGCCAGCATTCTTGGCCGAGTACATCGCGACATCGGCAGCTTTCATCAGTTGCGCTGCATTGCGTCCATGGTCAGGGAAAATAGCCATACCGAACGATGCACTGAACTGGTGGGTACGTCCGTCAATCACCGTCGAACGGCTGAACTCGGCAACGAGGTTGCGGCCAAGGCGGTCGAGAACATCACGCAATGGCGCCGCTGCATCATCCACTAACCGCACGATCAGGATGAATTCATCGCCTCCCAGACGCGCGGGCTTGGTCTCAAGTTCGTCGATGGAATTGACGACTTCACGCAAGCGACCAGCGAACCTGCACAACAATTTGTCACCTGCATCGTGACCCCAGGTGTCATTGATCGGTTTGAAGTCATCGATATCCGCCAGAATCAAGGCGAATTCCGCGCCATCGCTTTGGGCTATCGCGCGTTCGAGATTTTCACGAAAGGCGCGGCGATTGGCCAAGCCAGTCAGCGCATCGGAGTTGGCGATATGGCGGATATTCCGATCTCGCCTGGCGATGCCTTCGGTCATGCGCTCGAAGGCTCGCACCAGCTCACCGACTTCATCATTGTTGTCGCGTTCCGGAAAGTTCGTGGCGAGATTGCCTGCCTCCACTTCGCGCGCGGCCTGGGCGAGCCTGCGAATCGGTCGAATCAACGAATGCTGCATGACAATGCTGATGACAATCCCCAACGCAAGCGCGAGAAGCATCAGGATCACCGCGGCGATCAGATAACGCCAACCAATTTCGGCCAGATGGTCGGCGAGTTGCGCGGAGGCCTGATCCTCGTATCGCCTGACCGATTTCAGTGAATAGCCGATGCGTACGCCGCCGAGGCGCTGGTCGCCAATCCGGACCGGCGCGGAAACATCAAAGACATCACCCTCCTGCTGAATCAGCAGACCGTCTGCCTTGATAACCGGCGCTGCGAGCGGATCGGTCATGACCTGCCCATAGCTGGCGATACCGTCGCTGCCATCATGGATGATGGCACCGGAGGAATCGTAGACGATCACGTAGTTGACATCGGGTTGCACAAGCACGTCGCGGACGATGCGCCCGATTTTTTCCAGGTCGAAGGTGTAGAGCGGATTGACCAGAGCTTCGGCGGTGTTCGCGCCGACCGCTTTGGCCTGGTCGCGCAAGCGATCGAGGACCAGTGTCTGGATTGAATGACGACTGAGCTCAAGAACTTCCTTGCGCATCGACCATTGCCGCTGAAGCACGATGGCCAGGGTGACAATCGACACCAGCAAGGCAATCCCGACCAGGGTCAGAAATCTCACCTGAAGTCCGAAGCGCGGCTTCATTCGATTTCCGAATTGACCTGGGCGATACCAGCTCGCAGGCGTTTCAGGTCATCAAGGTCTCGTGCATCCGGATTGTAGAATCGCAACGATTGATGATACGGCTCCAGCCGGCGGGTCGCGTCCGGATCCCCGGCAATTCCGAGCAGGATTTCATGCAATCGTGCGCGGATCGCAGGATTCAGATCCTTGCGCACCACTTCGACTCCACGAGGCACCTCCGCACTCTCACGCAGGATGACGAAATCGGATTTGAAGAATTCCGGAATATGCTCCGGATTTGTCCAGTCCAGATTGCTGACGGCTCCGACATCGACCAGCCCCTTGTGCACCCAGGTCGCGATATTTCTTTCGGTCCGGGCAAATACGAAGCCTACCGAGTCGTGGGCCGGCGTATCGAAAGGCGAGCCGAGAATTTCCATCGGCATGCCTTGATCGAGCAGTTCCATTGCCGGGATGAAATAGGCACTTGTTGAAGTCCGGTTCTGGAAGGCAATTCGATGACCACTCAACTGATTGATGGATTTGATCTCGCTATCACGGCGGGCGAAATAAATCGTTCGATAACGACGAATACCATTGCGCTCGGAAAGCACCAGCGTCTGGGCGTCTGCACGCTGCTGGAGCAGCATCGCACCCGCTGCTGTCTCCGAAACCCAGTCAACACGTCCGCGGCGCAGATAACTGGCCATTTGCAATGCATCCTTGGCGATCAGGACACGGCCCTGCTGGATGCCCACATCGCCCATGCGCCCGGCAACATGGTCGACCAGCGCCTTCATTGATTCGTACTGCGACTTCGGGTCATCACTGACCCGACCCAAGACAAGTACGCCCGCAGCATCATCGGCTCGCACCGGAGCAGCCGAGGCGAAGCAGAGCCAAAACACCGCAAACAGGTGCATGCATGGAGAAGCCAATCGAAACACGTCGCTACCCTTCAAGAACACGGGAAAGAGTATCCGAAAGCCGGAATCAGCGTCATGCCTGGAAACCAAGGTTTGCAGATTCGAACGAACAGGCCTCCGTAAAGCATCAAGGCGTAGGCTCATCACTGCGACAATAGGTGTTGCAGGAATTCTTGTCGCTTCACAGGCAAAGCGCAGCAATTTCCACGCCAATCCCAGCCGGACCCGGCATCCAAAACCGGAAATTCGCCAGAATCGGGGCCACAAAAAAAGCGGGCCGAAGCCCGCTTTCCTGATTCAAGCAATGTGGCGAAAAATCAGGCGGTTACATCCTCGCCTTCCTCAACGGCCTTCATCGACAGGCGGATGCGGCCCTGCTTGTCGACTTCAAGAACCTTGACCTTGACGATATCGCCTTCCTTGAGCTTGTCGGAAACTTTTTCAACGCGCTCGTTGGAGATCTGCGAGACGTGGACGAGACCGTCCTTGCCCGGCAGGATCGTGACGAAGGCACCGAAGTCCATCAGCTTGGCGACCTTGCCCTCGTAGATGCGGCCCGGCTCGACGTCGGAGACGATCATCTCGATGCGCTTCTTGGCCTCGTCGGCGGCGGCGCGGTTGACCGAGGCAATGATGATGGTGCCGTCATCGGTGATGTCGATCGTGGTACCGGTTTCCTCGGTGATCGAACGGATCACCGAACCGCCCTTGCCGATCACTTCGCGAATCTTGTCCGGGTGGATGCGCATGGTCAGCAGGCGCGGCGCGAACTCGCTCATCTCGGTGCGCGCGGCGCCGAGAGCCTTGTTCATCTCACCGAGGATATGCAGACGACCCTGCTTTGCCTGGGCCAGAGCGACCTTCATGATCTCTTCGGTGATGCCATCGATCTTGATGTCCATCTGCAGCGCGCTGATGCCATCGGAGCTGCCGGCGACCTTGAAATCCATGTCGCCGAGATGATCCTCGTCACCGAGGATGTCCGAAAGCACGACGTAATCATTGCCTTCCTTGACCAGACCCATGGCGATACCGGCGACCGGCGAGGTCAGCGGCACACCGGCATCCATCATCGCCAGCGACGATCCGCACACCGAGGCCATCGACGAGGAACCATTCGACTCGGTGATTTCCGAGACGACGCGGATCACGTACGGGAACTCTTCGATCGACGGCTTGACCGCGAGCACACCGCGCTTGGCCAGACGACCGTGACCGATCTCGCGACGCTTCGGACCCATCATGCGGCCCGCTTCGCCGACCGAGTACGGAGGGAAGTTGTAATGGAACAGGAACGGATCCTTCGACTCACCTTCGACGGCGTCGATGATCTGCGCATCGCGGCCAGTTCCGAGGGTGACGGTAACCAGAGCCTGGGTTTCGCCACGTGTAAACAGGGCGGAACCGTGGGTGCGCGGCAACAGGCCGGTACGGATCGAGATTGCACGGACATCATCGAGGTTGCGTCCATCAATGCGCTTCTTGGTAGCCAGCACCGAGGCGCGCAAGGTGGTGTACTCGAGTTCCGAGAATTCCTTGGACAGGTCACCCGACGCCCAGCCATTGGCTTCGGCATCCGCCTTGAGTCCGGCGATGACGTCTTTCTTCAAGGCGCTGATTGCATCGCGGCGTTCGATCTTGTCGACCACTGCATAGGCAGCGACCAGCCGATCGCCGACGGCCTTCTTGATCGCATCGATGATGGCCGGGTTCCGCTCCGGAGCCGTCCATGAGAAGGACTTCTGGCCGACTTCGGCAACAAATTCGTTGATCGCCTTGACTGCATCCTTGACCGCGTTGTGGCCAAAGACCACGGCGCCGAGCATGACGTCTTCGCTGAGCAGCTTGGCTTCGGATTCGACCATCAACACCGCGTTGGCGGTACCGGCGACGATGAGCTCCAGTTCGGAGGTCTTCAGTTCGGTCGCGGTCGGCATGAGGATGTAGTTGCCATTCGCGTAACCGACTTTGGCGGCGCCGATCGGACCGGCAAACGGCAGACCGGAAAGAGCCAACGCAGCAGAGGCTCCGAGCAGAGCCGGAATATCACCGTCGATCTCCGGGTTCATCGACATCACCGTGGCGATGATCTGCACTTCGTTGCGGAAGTACTCGGGGAACAGCGGGCGGATCGGACGATCAATCAGACGCGAGGTCAGTGTTTCTTTCTCGGTCTGGCGTCCTTCACGCTTGAAGAAGCCGCCCGGGATACGGCCACCAGCGTAGAACTTCTCCTGATAGTCAACCGTAAGGGGGAAGAAATCCTGCCCTTCACGTGCCGACTTGGCGCCTACTGCGGATACCAGCACAACGGTATCGTCGATTCTTACGATGACGGCACCGCTGGCCTGGCGAGCGATTTCGCCCGTCTCCAGTGTGACCTGATGATTGCCGTACTGGAATGTCTTGGTTACTTTCGCCACGTTTGATTGTCCTGGTTTGAGTGTGCGCGGACGCGCCATGCAAGGCGTGCTCGAGCTACTAGTGAGAAGTGCGGCCATGGACGGCCGCTTTTGGACTTCATCCGGAGCCGAAGCGCTTGACCTTCCTGGTCACTATCCGCGCACCGCGTTCACGGAAGAACGCACTAATTACTTCCGCGGAACTACCTGCGCAGGCCGAGGCGTTCGATGAGAGTCTTGTAGCGACCGTTGTCCTTGCTCTTCAGATAATTGAGCAGGCGACGGCGCTGATTGACCATCTTCAACAGACCACGACGCGAATGATGATCCTTGTCGTGGTCGGCGAAATGCTTGGAGAGATGTTCGATGCGAGCCGAAAGCAGTGCGACCTGGACTTCCGGCGAACCGGTATCGTTGGCAACACGACCGTAGTCGGCAATGATCTTGCTGGTTGTTTCTACGTTGAGCGACATGATGAAAACCCTTATGGAACGAGGACGAGGTTTGAAAACGGTCACCTGTCGGTAACAGTCGCCAACGCCCCGCGTTGAAGTTTTTGGCTGGGAAAGCTGCCTATTTTAGCTGGCAAAGGTGCGTTGCAACAAGTTGTCTGGACAATGGATTTCCAATAAGTCGACCCATTCAGTCCAGATTGAAGCCTCTGAGTGTCCTCAGAAGCCCATTTGAGCCCGTTTCAGCCAGGGCGAGCAGGCGTCCATCGGCAGATTTGGCCAGACAGGTTCCTGCCTCGATCGAGACTGGAATCGACTGTCCCTGGCGTAAACGGGTGGCTTCTGCGTCATTCAGAACCACTTCGGGATAACCGCGCAGCCCCGCTTCCAACGGCATTAGCAGCTGATCCAGCGCCTCGACACCCTGCGTGGCCGCTGCTTCCAGATCCTCGAGAGTGACCATTTCCGGCGTCCGGAATGGATCGACCCAAAGTCTGCGCAGGGCCGTTACGTGAGCGCCACAGCCCAGCGATTCGCCGAGATCGCTCACCAGGCTACGCACATAGGTTCCAGAGCCGCACTCCACATGCAAGCGCGGGCGCTCACCTTGCCTTTCAATCAGATCGAATCGATGCACGTCGACGTCGCGCGCTTCGATTTCAATCTTCTCGCCACGACGCGCCAGTTCATACAGGCGCTCACCATCGCGCTTGAGCGCCGAATACATCGGAGGCACTTGCTGGATCCTGCCGCGAAACGGCTGCAAAGCGGATTCGATCGCGTCGACATCCAGCTCGGGAACCGGGCGCATCTCGATGACCTTGCCATTCGCATCGGCACTGTCGGTGCTGACGCCGAGCAGACATTCCGTTTCGTAGGCTTTGCTTGACCCGATCAACAAGCCCGCAATCTTGGTTGCTTCGCCGAAACAGAGCGGCAGCAAGCCAGTCGCCAGCGGATCCAGGCTGCCGGTGTGGCCACCTTTGGCGGCGCGGTAGAGAAATCGGGCTTTCTGCAGTGCCTGGTTGGAACTCAGGCCTTGCGGTTTGTCGAGCAGCAGAATGCCGTGCACATCGCGCCAACGCATTTTGGATTGACGCCGCAAGCTGTTCAGTCTTCCTTCGGCGCATGCTCACGCAGCAGCTGTTCGATGCGCTCGCCCTGATCGACCGAGTTGTCATAGAGGAAACGAATCTCGGGCACGCGCCGCATCTTCAGTGTCCGTGACAGCTCGCGACGAAACTCGAATGCCATTTCATTCAGGGACTTGACCGCCATGTCCGTATCATCCGGCAACAGCGTTGTGACAAACACGCGCGCCATGTCGAGATCCTTGGTCACCTCGACATCGGAAACACTGACCGACGGCAAGGCGTGATCACGCACGGCCTGATGCACAAGCACAGCCACTTCCTTGCGCAATTGCACGGCGATTCGATCTGAGCGGGTGAAGTCAGCCATTGTTTGTAAGAGCGGGAGTGGGGAGTAGGGAGTGGGAAATGGATTGAAGCGAAACGCTGCTTCGCCGCAAATCTGGTCCGATTGATATTGGCGGCAAGCGGTGAGCGGATTTCGGGCCGGTATCAGCAAGTATCGAGCTTACGCTCTTGCTACTGCTTTTACCGACTCCCTACTCCCCACTCCCGACTCCCGCCCCTAGAGCGTGCGCTGCACTTCGATGCGTTCGAAGCACTCGATCTGGTCGCCGGGCTTGACGTCGTTGTACTGCTTGACGGCGATACCGCATTCGGTGCCGTTGCGTACCTCGTCGACGAGTTCCTTGAAGCGGCGCAGCGATTCGAGCTCGCCTTCGAAAATTACCGTGCTGTCGCGCAGGACACGGATCGGCTTGTTGCGTTTGACCGTACCCTCGACAACCATGCAGCCGGCTACCGCGCCAAATTTCGACGAGCGGAATACATCGCGGACTTCGGCAATACCGATGATCTCTTCGCGAATTTCGACACCAAGCAAACCGGTGGCGACCTGTTTCACCTGATCGATCACGTCGTAGATGATCGAGAAGTAGCGCAGATCGAGGCCACTTGAGTCGACCACGCGTCGGGCAGCGGCATCGGCACGTACGTTGAAGCCGATGATCGTAGCCTTCGACGAAGCGGCGCGCGTGGCGTCCGATTCGGTAATGCCGCCCACACCGGACGAGATCACGTTGATGCGGATCATGTCGTTGCTGAGCGCGGTCAGGGATTGGCGCAACGCTTCAACCGAACCCTGCACATCGGCCTTGATGACGAGATTCAGCGACAGTTGCTCCTCGCTCTGGCCCATTTGCGCGAGCACGTCTTCCATGCGGTTGCCTGCGGCTGCGACAAGGCGAGTCTCGCGACGCTTGGCATCGCGCTGACTGGCAACGTCCTTGGCCAGGCGCTCGTCGTCAACAACGACAAAATCGTCGCCCGCTTCAGGTACGCCGGAAAGGCCGAGCAGTTGCACCGGAATGGAGGGGCCTGCTTCATCGACTTGCTTGCCACTCTCATTGGACAGTGCACGGACACGGCCATACTCAACGCCGCAGACGACGAAGTCTCCCTTCTTCAATGTGCCTTGCTGGACGAGAACGGTCGCGACCGGACCACGCCCCTTGTCGAGGCTCGATTCGATTACCGCACCAGAGGCACGGCCTTCACGCACCGCACTGAGCTCCATGAGCTCGGCCTGCAAGGAGATCGCTTCAAGCAATTCATCGATACCGGTACCTGCCTTGGCCGAAACCGGTACGAACTGGACATCGCCGCCCCATTCCTCGGACAGGACTTCGTGCTGGGCCAGACCTTGCTTGACGTTCTCCGGATTGGCTTCCGGCTTGTCCATCTTGTTCATCGCAACGATCAGCGGAACCTTGGCCTCATGCGCATGCTTGATCGCCTCTACTGTCTGTGGCTTGACGCCGTCATCGGCGGCCACGACAAGAATGACGATGTCAGTCGCCTGCGCACCGCGCTGACGCATCGAGGTGAACGCCGCGTGGCCCGGTGTATCGAGGAAAGTAATGACACCCTTCGGCGTATCGACATGGTACGCACCGATATGCTGGGTAATGCCACCGGCTTCGCCGGTCGCCACCTTGGTCCGGCGGATCGTATCGAGCAGTGAGGTCTTGCCGTGATCGACATGACCCATGATCGTCACGACCGGTGGGCGCGGTTCTGCCTTTCCGGTCGTCTCGGCATGTGCGAGCAGATCGACTTCGGCATCATCGGAGCTGGCTTTGACCGCCACATGGCCAAGTTCCTCGACCACCAACTGTGCGGTGTCGTGATCAATGGCCTGATTGATGGTTGCCATCACCCCCATCTTGAACAGGGCCTTGACGACTTCGGCACCCTTGACCGCCATGCGCTGGGCCAGATCGGCAACGATAATCGTCTCGCCAATTTCGACCTCACGCACAACCGCTGCAGTCGGCCGCGAGAAGCCATGTGCTCCCGACGAGCGCGAAGGCTCGCTTGGGCGCGAGCGCTGCTTCTTGCGTCCGGTACGGCGTGCACTGCCTTCCTGGGAAAGATGCAATTCATTGCCAAAATATTTCTTCGAAGGTGCCGATCCACCGCCTTCGCGACCGCGATGACCGCTGGCATGCTTGGGTTTGCCGTGACGATTCGCGCTATCGGGGCTGGCAGCAGGCCTTTCGTCTCCGCGCCGCGGGCGTTCCACCGGCGGCACTGCGGGTGGCTGGATCACTTCCGCAGGCTCTTCAACAACCGGCAACTCGGCCGCCTTGGCTTGTGCTTCGCTTGCCTCGGCAGCAGCGCGCGCAGCTTCTTCCGCCTTGCGTTTCTCTTCTTCCTCGGCCTTCAGGCGCGCCTCTTCTTCCTGGCGCTTGCGCTCGGCTTCCAGACGCGCCTGCTCCTCGGCATCGCGCCTGGCCTGGGATTCCTCCAGCTTGCGCAGCGCATCTTCACGTTCGGGATCAATCGACTTGCCCTGATCCTCGACCACACTGCGCTTCACATAGGTGCGCTTCTGGCGCACTTCGACATTGACCGTCTTGGCCGATGCGCCGCGCTGCCCGGGGTTGACCGTCAATTCGCTGACGGTACGCCGTTTGAGGGTTACCTGACGCGGTGCAGAATCGTCGCCGGCACTCTCACTTTTACCGTGATTGCGGCGCAGGAAGCCAAGCAGCTTGACCTTCTCCTTGCTACTGATCGACTGCTCCGGGTCGGAGAACTTCATACCGGCTTCCTCAAGCTGCGCTAGCAGCTTGTCGACCGGTGTGGCCAACACTGTGGCCAATTGCTTGATTGTTACGTCCGACATACTTCTCTACTCCTGACCTGCCCGCTATTGCCAATCTCTCGTCGACGCTCCGCTGCCAGGTATTCCGGCAGCAGTGGGTATCGGCGAGATCAGGTGTTGCGTGCTGCCATAATCAGTGCTGCCGCGCGCTCTTCATCGATGCCTTCGATGGCTAGCTCGACAAGTTCATCTGTGGCCAGATCGGCCAGATTTTCGCGCGTGATGATTCCATGCTGCGCCATTTCATAGGCCAGCGATTCGTCCATCGACTCGAGCTCGAGCAAATCGTCGGCCGGCTTGTGCTCGTCGATTCCCTCCTCTACCGCCAGCGCATCCATGAGCAAGGCATCGCGTGCACGCGCACGCAACTCCTCGACGATGTCCTCGTCGAATCCGTCAATGGCAAGCAGTTCGGCGGTCGGTACGTAGGCGATTTCCTCGACCGTCGAGAAACCTTCCTGAACCAGGATCTGCGCGATCTCGTTGTCGACCTCGAGCTTGTCGACAAACAGGGTGCGTGCCGCTTCCTGTTCACTTTCGCTCTTCTCGCGAACCTGATCGGCCGTCATGACATTGAGCTGCCATCCGGACAACTTGCTGGCCAGACGCACGTTCTGACCACCGCGACCGATCGCCTGGGACAGTTTGTCCTCGGCCACCGCGATATCCATCGAGTGCTTTTCCTCATCGACGATGATCGACTGCACTTCGGCAGGGGCCATTGCGTTGATGACGAACTGGGCGTTGTTCTCGTTCCACAGAACGATATCGATACGCTCGCCGTTGAGCTCGTTGGAAACGGCCTGGACGCGCGAACCACGCATGCCAATGCAGGCGCCGATCGGGTCGGTGCGGTGATCGTGGGCGAGCACAGCGATCTTGGCACGATCACCCGCATCACGTGCACAGGCCTTGATCTCGACCAGACCCTGGCCGACTTCCGGCACTTCGAGCTTGAACAGCTCGATCATGAATTCCGGCGCCGTTCGCGAAATGAACAACTGCGGGCCGCGCGGTTCCGAACGAACTTCGTAGAGATAGCCACGAACACGATCGCCGGCACGCACGGCCTCGCGCGGAATCGTCTTGTCGCGCGAAATGAAGGCTTCGGCGTTGCCGCCCAGATCAATGTAAAGATTGCCGCGTTCGACGCGCTTGACGATGCCGGTGATCAACTCACCGACTCGATCGGAGTAGGCATCGACGATCTGTGCACGCTCGGCTTCGCGCACGCGCTGGACGATGACCTGCTTGGCTGCCTGCGCCGCGATTCGACCGAACTCGGGATTCTCGATCTGTTCTTCGATGTAGTCGCCGACTTCAATGCCTTCGACGACATCGACGGCATCCATCAAGCGAATCTGCCAATCCGGCGACTCCATGACGATATCGTCCGCAACCACTTCCCAGCGGCGAAACGTCTCGTATTCGCCAGTGACGTTGTCGATGGCAACACGAGCGAGCACTTCCTCATCCGGATAGCGTTTTTTCGCCGCCGAAGCGAGCGCCGCTTCCATGGCCTCGACGATTACATCCCGGGGGACGCCCTTCTCGTTGGCTACCGCATCGACCACCAGCAATAGTTCTTTGCTCATCTCATCAACTCCCGAGCGACTGCAAACGCAGCCTCACTTGTGTTTCGGTCCGCGCTTGCGCGATCCGGTTTTCTCATTCTTGCGCGGCGCGGCATCAATACCGAGCGCCGCATAATCCGGCACGAGACGTGCCTTTACGACATTGGCATGGATGATCTGAACATCCTTGCCGTCCTGATCCAGATGAATGCGATCGCCATCAACCGCCTTGATCAAGCCGTTGAAACGATGGCGTCCATCGATCGGCAGGGCCAAATTGATCTTGGCCTCGCAGCCGATGAAACTTGCGAAATGCTCGATCGTGAACAATGGCCGATCAATACCGGGCGAAGACACCTCAAGCGTGTAGTGACCCTCAATCGGATCATTCACATCCATCAACGCAGAAATCTCGCGACTGACGCGCTCGCAGTCCTCGATCGTGACCGGGCGCTCCGGCGCATCAATAAAGACGCGCAACAGGCTGCCGCTCCGGCTCGGGCTGAACTCGATGCCGACAAACTCCAGGCCAAGGTCGGTGACCAGCGGAGTCAGTAGTTCATTGAGTTTCTCGTTCGTCACTGCGATCTGTCGCCCGCTCGAAAATTTCGCCAAAAAAAAATGGGCGCAAGGCCCATTCCAGAATTCACCGTTGTCTTGCTACTCCGGCATCGGTGATCGCGCATCCTGCGCTTTCCCTGCAAAAGGGCCGCCGAAGCGGCCCTTCGCTGGAAACCTGGTAGCGGGGGCAGGATTTGAACCTGCGACCTTCGGGTTATGAGCCCGACGAGCTGCCAGACTGCTCCACCCCGCATCAGAGCCGCGCATTGTAACCACCTGCCATGAATCGCGCAAGACAAGTTTGCGCAGCGGAGTCGCGTTGAGCTTCATTATCTCATTCGACTATTGCCTGGAGGCAGCCGCTTCAGAGCGCAAAAATCGGGCTTGCTGGATGAGCAGCCTTTCCGCTGTTGTGAATCGCCTTCAGCTTGTCCGGGGAAGGTGGCTGTCACGAAAGCCGAAAGGCCTATCCGCTTGGCAGGCTGTTAGACGCCAAACGCCCGATTGCACCAATCAATCAACGGGCCCCAGGCAATGCCGAGCACGATCAAGGCCAGGCCATTCAGCGAAATCACCCAACGCATCGGCAAATCGGACGGCAGCGGTACGGGTGCGTCGTCAGCCGCTGGGTCGAAGTACATGACCTTGACCACACGCAGATAGTAGTAAAGGCCAATGATCGCAAAGATGATGGCGACGATGGCCAGCCAGAGGAAACCGGCGTCGATGGCTGCATTGAGTACGAGCAGCTTGGCAAAGAAACCGAACAGCGGCGGAATCCCGGCCAGCGAAAACATCGAGATCGCCATGATGCCGGCATACCACGGGCTGCGCTGGTTGAGGCCCTTGAAATCATCGATCTCCTCGCACTCGAAACCGGCGCGGGCGAGCAAGGCGATGATGCCAAAGGCAACCGTGGCTGTCATCGTGTAGCTGATGATGTAGAACATGGCTGCCGAATAGCCAGCCGGGCTCGCACCGACAAAGCCGAGCAACATGAATCCGATATGCGAAATCGTCGAATAGGCGAGCAAACGCTTGAGGTTGCTCTGGGCAATCGCGAACACGTTGCCGACGGCGAGTGAGAACACCGAAAGGATCGCCAGCATCAGCGTCCAATGTTCGCTCATCGGCCCCAGGCCATCTTCAAGCAATCGATAGAGCAAACCGAACGCCGCAATTTTCGGCGCGGAGCCAATAAACACGGTAACCGGTGTCGGTGCGCCGTGATAAACATCGGGCAGCCACATGTGAAACGGTGCCGCGCCGAGCTTGAAGGCTACGCCGGAAACGATAAAAACAAGGCCGATCGCGAGCCATCCAGGATGTTCGACCTGACCGATCAGCCCGCTGATGGCGACCAGATCCAGTGTGCCGGTGGCGCCATAGATCATTGACATGCCATATAGCAGCAGGCCGGAGGCCAGCGCGCCGAGGACAAAGTACTTGATCGCCGCCTCGGCTGAAATTGCTGAATCCCGATTCAGGGCGACCAGCGCGTAGGACGACAAGGCGAGCAATTCGAGACCGAGATAAGCCGTAATCAGGCTGCCTGCCGACACCAGCAACATCATGCCGATGGTCGCAAACAGAATAAGCAGATAGAACTCGCCGATCAGCAGCTTTCGATCACGCATGTAATTGCGTGCGTAAAACAGGCTCAGCCCGCTGGTCAGCAGGACGAATTGCTTGAGCACGACGCTGATGCCGTCATGCTTGAACATGCCATTGAATGCGGTGACGACCTGGCCGAGCTCCGGCGCACCGCGCCAGACGAAGAACGAGGTCAAGGCGATCGCAGCGATTGACAACCAATGCGTGATATTGCGCTGACTCGGCTTGATGAACAGATCGATCAGCAGGATCGCGCAAGTCGTGCCGAGCAAAACGAGCTCGGGCAGGATGGTGATCAGATCGGCGGGATTGAATGGAATCATCATCGAATTCTCAGGCCTTGCTCAGCATCAGCGCGTTGACGATCTGCAGCACCGAGCTGTCCATCAGGTCGGTCAGCGGCTTCGGGTAAATGCCGATGGCGAGCACGGCGACGGCGAATGATCCGAGCACGATCCACTCGCGCGCATCGAGATCCTTGAATTTGGCCACTTTCGGATTGGTCACTTCGCCGAAGATCACGCGTTTGACCAGCCACAAGGTGTAGGCGGCACCGATCACCAGGGTGAATGCAGCGACCAGGGCAATGAACGGACTGCTCTGGAAAGAAGCCAGGATAACCATGAATTCACCAACGAAACCGCTGGTGCCGGGCAGACCGCAATTGGCCATCGAGAACAGGATGAAGAAGCCGCCGAACCAGGGCATCACGTTGAGGACGCCGCCATATTCGTCGATCTGACGCGTGTGCAATCGATCGTAAAGCACGCCGATGCAGGTAAACATGGCACCGGAGACGAAGCCGTGCGAGATCATCTGCACCATCGCACCCTGCATGCCGAGACGCGCCGCATCGATGTTGCTGTGTTCGCGAACCAGAGCCAGGGCAATGAAAATGCCGAGGGTGACAAAGGCCATGTGCGCTACCGATGAATAGGCAATCAGCTTTTTCATGTCCTCCTGGACCAGGGCGACGTAGCCGATGTAGACAATCGCGATCAGTGACATCGCGATGATCACCCAGGCGAATTCCTGCGAAGCATCAGGCGTGATCGGCAGGGAAAAACGGATGAAACCGTAGCCGCCGACTTTCAACATGATCGCAGCCAGGATCACCGAGCCACCGGTAGGTGCTTCGACGTGCGCATCGGGCAACCAGGTATGTACCGGCCACATCGGCACCTTGATCGCGAAACCGGCCAGGAAGGCGAAGAACAACCAGGCTTGCTCGGTTGTGCTCAGCGGTGCGGCAGCAAACGCAGCCAGTGAGAATTCGCCCGTCTTCATGTGCAGATAGATCAGCGCGATCAGCATGAAGATTGAGCCGAAGAACGTGTAGATGAAGAACTTGAGCGTCGCGTAGACGCGTCGCGGACCACCCCAGACGCCGATGATGATGAACATCGGAATCAGCATGGCCTCGAAGAACACGTAGAAAAGCAAGGCATCGGTCGCCGCAAAGATGCCGATCAACATGCCTTCGAGCGCAAGCATGGCCGCCATGTATTGCGAGACGCGCTTGTTGATCGGCCCCCACGAGCCGATCAGCACGAGCACGCTGGTAAATGTGGTCAAGACGATCAGGGCCACGGAAATACCGTCGACGCCGAGGCCATAGGTGACCTTGAGTGCATCAATCCAGGCATGCGATTCGATGAACTGCATGCCACCGCTGATCGCGTCATAGCCGAGATAAAGCGGAATGCTGGCGACCAGCGTCACCACTGCAATGAGGACGCTGAGCCAGCGCGCGACCCGGGGGTCTCGTCCAAACGCGAGCACGGCGCCGGCACCGATAATCGGCAACCAGATCAAGATACTGAGAAGAGGCCAGTGAGCCATGGTGGTCGTCATTCCCCGTCGATCAGGCAGCGATGCGCACGAACATCCACCACGATCCGCCAAGCAGCAGGATCAGGCCGAGAATCATGGCGAACGCATAGTGGTAGAGATAGCCGGACTGGAGCCGACGTACGAGTGCCGACACCTGGTCGACCAGACTGGCGGAACCATTGATCGCGCCATCGATCAGCGCAGCATCACTGCCACGCCAGAGGCCACGGCCGAAGGCAATGCCGCCGCGCGAAAAGACTGCCTGATACAGATCATCGAACCAGTATTTGTTGGTCAGCATCGTGTGCACCGGGCGCAGGGCGTTTTCGGCCTTGTCGGCGATTGATGGATTGAACAGCCAGATCCAGGTTGCCGTGGCGAAACCGGCGAGTGCGAGCCAGAATGGCGGCATGCTGAAACCATGCAGGGTCATCGCCATTGCGCCGTGGAATTCTTCGCCTACCCGGGCAAGGACATTGTTCGCTTCGTTGACGAAAATCGCGTTGCCAAAATAGTCGCCAAACAGCATCGGCCCGATGGTCAGGAAGCCAATCACCACCGAGGGAATCGCCAGCAAGACCAGCGGCACGGTCACCACCCACGGTGATTCATGCGGCGCATGGGCGAGATGGCCAGGCGCGTGGTGTTCGGGATCCTCGTGGCCGTGGTGCTGCTTGACCGGATCGACGACAAAGCGCTCCTTGCCGTGGAAGGTCATGTAGAGCAACCGGAAGCTGTATAGCGCAGTGACAAAGACACCGGCGAGTACGCAGAAATAGGCGAAGCCGGCACCGAGCCGATTCGATTCGCCGACCGCCTCGATAATTGCGTCCTTGGAGAAGAATCCGGCAAAACCCGGCGCACCGGCCAGGGCCAGCGAACCGATCCACATGGTGATGCAGGTGATCGGCATGTACTTGCGCAAGCCGCCCATGCGGCGCATGTCCTGCTCGTGGTGCATGGCGATGATCACCGAGCCGGCGCCGAGGAACAGCAGCGCCTTGAAGAAGGCGTGGGTCATCAGATGGAACACGCCGGCCGAGTACGCCGAGACACCGAGGGCGACGGTCATGTAGCCGAGCTGGGACAGTGTCGAATAGGCGACCACGCGCTTGATGTCGTTCTGCACGACACCAATCAGGCCGGTGAACAAGGCCGTGGTCGCACCGATGACAAGTACGAAGGTCAATGCGGTTTCGCTGAGTTCGAACAGCGGCGACATGCGCGCGACCATGAAGATGCCGGCGGTGACCATGGTTGCTGCATGGATAAGCGCCGAGATCGGGGTCGGGCCTTCCATTGAATCGGGCAACCACACATGCAGCGGCACCTGGGCCGACTTGCCCATGGCGCCAATGAACAGACAGATGCAGACGATGGTCGCCACGTGCCAGGGATGGCCTGCAAACAGCTCGACCGAGCGCGAGGCCATATCCAGCGATGGATCCTGCGCATGCGCGAACACGCTGGCGTAATCCAGCGAGCCACCGAACCACATCAGCACGCCGGCGATACCGAGGATGAAGCCGAAATCACCGACGCGATTGACCATGAAAGCCTTCATGTTGGCGAAGATCGCGGTCGGTCGCTTGTACCAGAAACCGATCAGCAGATAGGACACCAGACCCACCGCTTCCCAGCCAAAGAACAGCTGCAGGAAGTTGTTGCTCATGACCAGCATCAGCATCGAGAAGGTGAACAGCGCGATATAGCTGAAGAAGCGCTCGTAGCCGTCATCGTCAGCCATGTAGCCGATGGTGTAGACGTGCACCATCAGCGAGACGAAGCTGACCACGACCATCATCATTGCGGTCAGACGGTCTACCAGAAAACCGATATGCGCACTCGTGCTGCCGACTTCGAACCAGGTGTAGACGTTCTGGTTGTATGTCTGCGCACCGCCCCAGACCATCTGGTAGAGCACGTAGATTGACAACGCGCAGCTCAAGCCCACACCGGCAATGGTCACGCTGTGCGAAGCAACGCGGCCGATACGCTTGCCGAAAAATCCGGCAATCAAGGCACCGAACAACGGCGCGAGGACGATCGTCAGCAGGATGGATTTATCGAGCATCATCAATCAACCCTTGAGCTTGTCGATTTCGGTTACGTCAATCGTGGCGCGATTGCGGAACAGGACGACGAGAATGGCCAGACCGATTGCCGCCTCGGCAGCGGCCACGGTGAGGATGAAGAACACGAACACCTGACCCGATGGATCGCCGAGGAAGCGCGAGAAGGAAACAAGATTGGTGTTCACCGCAAGCAACAACAATTCGATGCACATGAGCAGCACGATCACGTTCTTGCGATTGATGAAGATGCCGGCCACGGCGATGCACATCAGAACAGCACCGAGGGTGAGGAAATGGGCGAGCGTAATCATGGCGTCGCCTCCCCTTTCTTGACCGCATCCATCTTGACCAGGCGAACACGATCATCGCGCTTGACCCGAACCTGATGGCTCGGCTTCTGCAGCTTGGTGCCTGTTCGCTTGCGCAGAGTCAGCGTCACGGCGGCGATCAGGCCGACGGTCAGGATCAACGCGGCCACTTCAAACGGCAGCAGGAAATCACGAAACAGGGATCGACCAAGCCAACCCATGTTCGACATGCCGGCCAAGGCCGCCGGATCGCCGGTCAACGGCGTCTGCAAGGTATGCACACCGATCATCATCAACATTTCAACCAGCATGACGACGGCAACAAAGATGCCGACCGGCAGGAAGCGCACGAAGCCTTTGCGCACAGGCGCAAAGTCGACATCAAGCATCATCACCACAAACAGGAACAAGACCATGACCGCGCCAACGTAGACGAGGACCAAGGCGACGGCGAGAAACTCGGCCTGGGCCAGCAGCCAGACGCAGGCCATCGAGAAGAACGTCAATACCAGGTTCAACGCGGCGACGACCGGGTTTTTGACGCTGATCACGGCCAGTGCGGCGAGCACGGCGACAGTCGCAAAGAAATAGAAGCAGAGCAGTTCAAATGTCATTGGATTCTCCGTGCCCGCTCATCGGAATGCCGCATCCTGGGCGCGCGCGGCAGCAATTTCGCTTTCATAGCGATCGCCGATGGCGAGCAGTTGAATCTTGTCGACCACGTTTTCGCCTCGTTTCTCGAAGTGGTATTCGTGCAAGTGCGTCTCGACGATCGAATCGACCGGGCAGGATTCTTCACAGAAACCGCAGAAAATGCACTTGAACAAATCAATGTCGTAACGCGTGGTGCGCCGCGTACCGTCTTCACGCATTTCCGAGTCGATGGTGATCGCGAGCGCCGGGCACACCGCCTCACAGAGTTTGCAGGCAATGCAACGCTCCGCGCCGTTCGGATAGCGACGCAGCGCATGCAGGCCGCGGAAACGATTCGATTTCGGAATGTGCTCTTCCGGATAACGCATCGTGTACTTCGGCTTGAACATGTAACGAAGGGTCAGCCACATGCCGGCGAGAAGCTCCAGCAGCAGCAGACTCTTGAAGTAATGGAAAACTCTTTTCATTGCTTGCAATCCAGTCCTGATTCGCTCATGCGCCGATCGTGACGAAACCGAAATACTTCAGGCAGGCCGCCACCACCACCCAGGCGATCGTGATCGGAATGAACACCTTCCAGCCGAGCCGCATGATCTGGTCATAGCGGTAGCGCGGGAACGTCGCACGGAACCAGAGGTAGAAGAACGAGAAGAAGAACGCCTTGATGAATGTCCATTGCCAGCCACCTTTCCAGATCCAGTCGATCCATGGCACATCCCCGCTGACCCAGCCTTGCAGCGGGCTAAGCCAACCGCCCATAAACAGGATGGCGGCAAGAAACGCGATCAGGATCATGTTCGCGTATTCGGCGAGGAAGAAGATCGCGAATGCGGAACCCGAGTACTCAACGTGGAAGCCAGCGACGATTTCCGACTCGCCTTCGGCCATGTCGAAGGGCGAACGATTGGTCTCGGCGACACCCGAGATGAAATAGATCACGAACATCGGCAGCAGCGGCAGCCAGTACCAGTCGAAAAAGCCCTTGCTGCCCGCCTGGGCCATGACGATTTCAGTGAGATCCAGGCTGCCGGTCAGGATCATCACGCTGACCAGAGCGAAACCCATCGGGATCTCGTAGGAAATCGTCTGCGCCGCTGCGCGCATCGCGCCGAGCATCGCGTAGCGAGAGTTTGATGCCCAGCCGGCGAGGATGATGCCGTAGACACCCAGTGAGGTCAGGGCCAGCAACAACAGCAAGCCGACGTTGACCTTGGCCAACACAACGCCAACGTCAAACGGAACCAGCGACCAGGCGGCAAACGACGGAACCAGTGCAATCAGCGGCGCGAGCAGATAGAGCATCTTGTTCGACGAGCTCGGCAGGATGACTTCCTTGAACAACAGCTTGAAGACATCGGCAAACGCCTGCAGCAAACCGAACGGGCCGATCTGATTCGGCCCCATGCGTACATGCATCCAGCCGATGACCTTGCGTTCCCAGTAGACGAACATGGCCACGGTAATGATCACCGGAACTGCGATGGCCAGCACCTTGAGCAGAGTCCAGACCACCAGACCGGTATTGCCATAGCCAAGCAGGGACTCGTGCATCGCGTCGATCATGCCGAAACCCTCGCAATCTTGAGCGCCGATCCGTGCGCGGGAATCCCGCCGACTTCGGCGTAACCGGCTTCAACCCAGGCCGCGCCTGGCGGGACTGCCGGATCCAGTTCGACGCCAAGAACGACATCGTTGACCCTGGCCTTGTCGCCATGGCCGAGGCCAAGTGTCGTCGCATCCGCAGGATTCAACGACACCATTGCGCCGCGCGTGAGCGGATGAGCATTCAATGCCGGTGAGCGACGCAGGACCGCATCGACACGATAGATCGCTGTCGTCGCGATACGCTCGAAGCTGCCCGGGGCAGGTGCAGGATTCGCAAGTTCACCGGGCTCGCCCGTTTTTGCGGAGGCCTTGCTCATCTGCGCGCGCACCTCGGCGATTTCGGTGAATCCAAAACCCTCAAGAGCCAGCGCCGAGCCAAGCGCTCGCAACACTTTCCAGCCTGGGCGCGCATCACCCGGCGGCTTCGCGCCGGCGGCGACGGTTTGAACAAAACCATCGACATTGGTGAAGCTTGCATCGATTTCCGGAAGCAGACCGATCGGCAAGACCGCATCAGCCTTGCTGCGCACGCCTTCACAGGCAAACGCGCCGATGTACAGATAGAAGTCCGCATCGCTGCGCGCCTTGTCAAACGCCGCCGGGTTGGCAAAATCGGCCGAACCCGCGTGATAGACGATCAGGCTCTTCGGCGGATTGGCGAGCATGGCCACCGCATCGCGTCCAGCCTTCTGCGGGCTGACGCCTGCATCGGTCAGACCAATCGCATTCGCACCCGAGGGCAATTCGTTGTAGCCGGAGTCGGTGGCGCGCGCGATGAACTTTGCAGCACTGCGCAACCACGCGGCATTGGCGTGTTGAACGGCCGATTCACCCAGGATGATGACCGAAGCACTTGCTTCGGCGAGCTGGCTGACCAGGGATTGCGCCGAGTCATCGGCTTTGGCATTGGCCAGCACTCTGGCCAGTGACGAGGACGCCGGCAACTTGCCTGCATCGTTGGCCGCTCGGGCCAGGCCGAGCACATGATCAAGCATCGCTGACGGCTTGGCGATCTGCTTGCCGGTGAGCGGGAAGTTGAAATCAAAATCGAGCGGATTGATGAGCCAGACCTTGGCCCCGGCCTCGACCGCCTTGCGCAAGCGATGATTGAGCAGGGGCATCTCATGGCGCGGATTGCAGCCAATCAGGACGATGGCATTGGTCTTTTCAAGATCGGCAACCGATGTCTCGAATGTGCTCGCCTGAGGGGCATCGGAAAGATCGATCTGGCGCAGTCGATGATCGATGTCATCACTGCCGAGGCCGCGCACGAGCTGGGCCAGCAGGTGGCCCTCTTCGCTTGAGGTCAACGGAGCCACCAGCGTGCCGAGATCGCCACCAGCCTTGCGCAGATGATCGGCGACAAAGGCCAGCGCTTCGGTCCAGGTCGTTTCGACCAGTTCGCCGTTCTTGCGGATCATCGGCATCGACGCGCGATCAGCCGCCATCAGGCCTTCGTGGCTATAGCGATCACGATCGGACAACCAGCACTCGTTGATGGCTTCGTTGTCGCGCGGCACCGTGCGCAGCACTTCACCGCGACGCGTATGCAGCCAGAGATTGGAGCCAAGCGCATCGTGGTAACCAAATGATTCACGTGCAAGCAGTTCCCAGGCACGCGCCCTGAACCGGAACGGCTTGTTGGTCAAGGCGCCAACCGGACAGACATCAATGACATTGCCGGACAACTCGCTCATCAGCGGTTTTCCGACATAAGTTCCTATCTGCAAACTTTCGCCACGCTCCATGCCACCGAGTTCGTAGGTGCCGGCGACTTCGGCCATGACCCGGATGCAACGCGTGCAATGAATGCAGCGGGTCATCTCGGTCTCAACCAGAGGCCCGAGATTCTCGTCAGCGACGACGCGCTTGCGCTCGACAAAGCGGCTGACCGAACGCCCAAAGCCGAGCGACAGATCCTGCAACTCGCACTCGCCACCCTGATCGCAAATCGGGCAATCCAGTGGATGATTGATGAGCAGGAATTCCATCGCATTGCGCTGCGCGGAAAGCGCGCGCTGCGATTGGGTGAATACCTTCATGCCATCGGCAACCGGCGTCGCGCATGATGGCTGCGGCTTCGGCATCGGTCGCCCACCCATCTCGACCTCGACCATGCACATGCGGCAATTGGCAGCGATGGCAAGCTTCTCGTGATAGCAAAAACGCGGAATCGCCAAACCCATCCGATCCGCAGCCTGGATGATCATCGAACCCTTGGGCGCGAAAACCTGCTGGCCGTCGATCTCGATCGAGACGTGATCGGGAGGCGCGGTTGGTGTCGTGGGCTGGGCGCTCATGGCGTGGCTCCTGTCGGAGCCGGGAGTGGGGAGTGGGGAGTGGGGAAAGCACACAGCGTTGCTCTTCCGACTCCCTACTCCCAACTCCCGACTCCCAATTTGTGAACCTAGAGATCGACTTCATGCTGCAGCCTCCATCGAAGCCCCAACCATCGACTTACCATGCTTGATATAAAACTCAAATTCATGCCAGTAATGGCGCAGGAATCCCTGCACCGGCCAGGCGGCCGCTTCGCCGAACGCGCAGATGGTGTGACCTTCGATCTGGCCAGCGGCGGCTTTGAGCGTATCGAGGTCGCCGATTTGGGCCTGACCTTCAATGACGCGGGTGATCATGCGATACATCCAGCCGGTGCCTTCGCGGCACGGTGTGCATTGACCGCAGGATTCCTGGAAATAGAAGCGCGCAATGCGCTGGCAGGCACGTACCATGCAGGTCGATTCGTCCATGACGATGACCGCACCCGAGCCGAGACCGGAGCCGGCTTTCTGGATCGCGTCATAGTCCATGGTGATGCCCATCATGATGTCGCCCGGCAATACCGGCATCGATGAGCCACCTGGAATCACCGCCTTGATCTTTGCGCCGTTGCGCATGCCACCGGCCATTTCGAGCAGATCGGCGAATGGAGTTCCAAGAGGAATTTCGTAGTTGCCGGGTTTGCCGACGTGACCGGAGACCGAGAAGATCTTCGGACCGCCATTGTTTGGCTTGCCGACATTGAGAAACCAGTCGGCGCCTCTGCGCATGATTGCCGGCACCGAAGCGTAGGTCTCGGTATTGTTGATCGTGGTCGGTTTGCCAAACAGGCCGAAATTTGCCGGGAACGGTGGCTTGAATCGCGGTTGGCCTTTCTTGCCTTCGAGCGACTCCATCATCGCGGTTTCTTCACCGCAGATGTAGGCACCGGCGCCGAGCGCCGTGTGAATATCGACATCGATACCCGAACCGCCAATGTTCTTGCCCAGCAGGCCGGCCGCATACGCATCCTTCAACGCCTGCTCGAAATGCTCGAACGGCTCGTGATGGAACTCACCGCGCAGATAGTTGTAGGCAACGGTCGACCCCGTCGCGTAGCAGGCGATCGCCAGACCTTCGACGACGGCATGCGGATTGAAGCGCAGAATGTCGCGATCCTTGCAGGTACCCGGCTCGGACTCATCAGAGTTGCACAGGATGTATTTTTGTCCTGGTGCATTTCGCGGCATGAACGACCACTTCAGCCCGGTCGGGAATCCGGCACCGCCACGACCTCGCAACGCGCTGTTCTTGAGCTCGTCGATGATCGTCGCCGGATCGGTTTTTTCGGCGAGTATTTTCTTCCAGGCCTGGTAACCATCCGTCTTGAGGTAGTTATCCAGCGTCCACGGCTGATCGAAATGCAGTGTGGTGTAGACAGCTTGATAGTCTTTTGGAGCGGGTCCGAATGCCATGATTATTTCAATCCATCAAGAATCTTGTCGACTTTCTCGATATCGAGGTTCTCGTGATAGTGGCCATTGACGACCATCATCGGTGCGCCGCAGCAGGCCGCCAGGCACTCTTCTTCACGCTTGAGAAAGATACGACCGTCGGCCGTACTTTCGCCATGTTTTACGCCCAGCTTCTTTTCGCAATGTCGCACGAGGTCCTCGGCACCATTGAGCCAGCAAGAAATGTTGGTGCAGATGGCCACGTTGTTGCGGCCGACCGGGCTGGTCTCGAACATCGAGTAGAAGCTGGCAACTTCGAAGGCCCAGACCTGCGGCAAATCGAGATAGCGCGCGACGGCAACGATCAACTCGTCGGTGAGAAATCCACCATTCTGTTCCTGGGTCAAAAACAGACCCTGGATCACCGCCGAGCGCTTGCGATCCGGTGGAAATTTGGCCACCCAGACATCGATTTGCTCACGCGTGTGCGCAGTCAGCAGCGCAAGCGGATCAACGTCTTTGACTTGGTTGTAGGTTCCGGTCGGTTTCATGGCTGTAGTGCCGGGATTCGGGATTCGGGATTGGGGATTCGGAGAGCAAGAGCGTTTCTTCGGTGCAACTGGATGGCACCCAAATTCGGAATGACAGCAGATCGGCGCAAACCTGCCGTTCCCACTCCCCACTCGCCACTCCCTACTCCCGTTCTCATCGATCTATCTCCCCGAACACAACATCATAAGTGCCAATCATGGCGACGACGTCGGACAGCATGTGGCCGCGTACGATCGAGTCCATCGATGACAGATGGGCGAAACCCGGTGCGCGCAACTTGCAGCGGAAGGGTTTGTTGGCACCATCGGAAATCAGATAGCAGGCGAACTCGCCCTTTGGTGCCTCGACTGCAGCATAGGTTTCGCCGGCGGGCACACAATAACCTTCGGTGAACAGCTTGAAGTGATGGATGAGGGCTTCCATGGATTCCTTCATCTCTTCGCGCTTCGGTGGCGCGACCTTGTAGTTTTGCACCATCACCGGGCCCGGATTGGCTTTCAGCCAGGCCACGCATTGCTGAATGATCCGGTTCGACTGACGCATTTCCTCCACGCGCACGAGATAACGGTCGTAGCAATCACCGTTGACGCCAACCGGAATGTCGAAATCGACCTCGGCATATTTCGCATACGGCTGCTTCTTGCGCAGATCCCAGGCAACACCGGAACCACGCAGCATCGGTCCGCTCATGCCCCAGGCGTTAGCCAGGTCAGGGGGGATAATGCCGATGTCGACAGTGCGCTGCTTCCAGATGCGGTTGTCGGTGAGCAACTCTTCGTACTCGTCGACCTTGGTCGGAAAATCGGCACAGAATGCTTCGAGGTAATCGAGCATCGAGCCTTCGCGCCACGAGTTGAAGCGCTTGAGATCATCGCCCTTGTGCCAGCGCGATTCCTTGTATTTCGGCATGACCACCGGAAGGTCACGATAGACACCGCCAGGACGGTAATACGTCGCGTGCATGCGCGCGCCGGATACCGCTTCGTAGCAGTCCATCAGCTCCTCGCGTTCGCGGAAGGCGTAGAGGAAGGCTGCCATCGCACCAAGATCCAGACCATTGGAACCGATCCACATCAAGTGATTGAGGATACGCGTGATCTCGTCGAACATCGTGCGGATCCATTGCGCGCGATCCGGAATTTCGAGATGCATCAGATTCTCGATGGCACGCACATAGGCGTGCTCATTGCACATCATCGACACGTAATCGAGACGATCCATGTAGCCGATCGACTGGTTGTAGGGCTTCGATTCGGCGAGCTTCTCGGTGCC
>NZ_DASSYD010000163.1:0-6241 GCF_035703485.1 Dokdonella sp.
CATCCGCATACGGGCGCCGCGTCCACAGCAGGACGCTGTTGTCATCCGGATCGCCGGAGGCGACGCCTTGCGGATACACCTCCCGCCGCTCGCGCCAGCCGCTCGACGAAGGACGCAACGGCGTGCACCCCAGGGCCAGCGCCGCACCCAGCGTGGCGGAGAGCTTCAGGAACTGTCGGCGGTCCATGGTCGGCATGACGTCTCTCCCCCGCAGCGGATCGTGGTGATCGGTGCGGGGAATGCTGGACCTGACGGCGGGCCGAGGGAGTGTGCCGGAAGTACCGGGAGGCACTGGAGCCCGCCACCACGAACAGACGGTGGCGAGCAACTTTCATTGGCCATGTCCCTTCAGGTCGGCGTCGCTATTGAAGCCCGCGAGCACTACCCCGGAAAGTACCGATCGACATCCAGCGTCTTGATCCCCGAGGGATGCGCCTGCGCCTGGTAATTCTCGATCGCAGGGTCGTCGTGGGCGCGGCAATTGAGGTAGCGATAGGACGACGCGACTTTCGGGATCGTCTTGTCGAACACGCCTTTGCAAACGCTGCATTGCCGCTTGCAACCATACAGCGCCAAGGTGCCGCGAACACTGTCGGGCACCCCGATCCCCTGCCGGGCTGGCGAGACGACACCATCGCTCCGCCGCAGCACGACCAGCCTCGTCGATCGTACTCTCGTCAATGGCCGTCCAAACCATCGCGCAGCGCCTCCGCGAATGCCCGCGGCTGGTCGATCCAGGCGCAGTGTCCGGCATCACGAATGACGTGAAGGCGGATCTTTCCCGCCTTGGCCAGAGCGGACCACGAGCGCGCCGACGGATCGAGATAGTCGCTGTCGCCCTGGATGACGGTGATCGGCACCGGGTGCGCAGCGATCGCCGGCCGCACGTCCCAGGCAGGCATGCTCGCGGCGATCGCCGCGCCCGCCGCATGGTTGTAGTAGATGCCGCCGCTGGTGAGCTGGCGCCAGCGCTCCACGTGCACCAGGTCCAGCGGCGCGTTGTAGCGGATGCGCAACCGCATCCTCGCCTGCCGCGGTGTGTCGCGGCCCTTGTCCGACGGCAGGCCAGCCTCGGCCAGCGCCCGCGCGATGGCGTCCTCGCGCGACATCATGGCGGTTTCCCGCTGGTCCAGCGCCTTGTCGTAGGCATCCGACATGGCCTTGTCCATCACCGGTGGCAGGGAGCCGGCCAGGACCAGGCGCTCCACGTGTGAGGGATGGGCCCGGTAATAGGCCATGGCCAGCAGGCTGCCGAACGAGTGCCCGAACAGCACCAGCCGATCGCGGCCCAGCGCGACGCGCAATGCCTCCAGGTCATCCACCATCTGGCGCATGGTCAGCTTGCCCTCGGTTCCCGCCGGCACCGGCGACAGGACGCTGCCGCGCTGGTCGTACAGGACGAAGGCATGCCGTTCCAGCTGCGGCCGCAAGGCATCGATGATGTAGTGGAAATCGCGCCCCGGACCGCCATGCAGGAACACCACCGGCGAGCCCTGCCCGATCTCGGTCACGAACAACTTCGCCACATGATCCGTCGTCGGCAGATACCAGGCGTTCTGCTGCACCTGGTTGAAGACATCGCGCACCCCTGGCTGTGCCTTCCCGTCAACGTCGGCCGCGCTCGCGGCGCTGCACGCGAAGCCAGCGGCAAGAACAATGGCGAGAAGATGAAGCGAGCGCATGGCTGTCATCCTTCATGAAGACGCAACGAGGTTATGGCGACACGTGGTGGCAATCAAACGCCACAAGTCATTGGGAAGCCCTTGCCACGAGCTGGGAAGCTCGCCGCTACGTTTTCCGGACAACAACGACCACCGTCGCCACCTGCATCTGCAGGGCAATCGCTACGGGAAGATATTCCAGCCCAACTCCCTTCCTCCCCTTGTTCTGTTCGCTGTTCGCGAACAAACCAAAGTCGGCCACACAAATTCCCGGCGAGCGAAGCGCGAGGTGATCGATCCCGGCAGGGATCCATGACCGGATGGCTTCACTGCGCTTACGGGCTTTCGCGGCGCAGGAAGTCGACCAGCCCCAGCACCGCAACGAGCACGCCGCCACCCAGCCCCACAGCCAGCGTCAACTGCATGTCGCCGCCATGGTGGAATATGCGCCCCGGCAAGGTCCACGGGAAAAAATTGCCGAACCGCGATTGCGCGACGATGAAGCCGACGACGGTGGCCACGATGCCCACCGACACCGCCAGCGTGAAGCTTTGCCAGCGCAAGGCGATCCATGTCTGCAGGGCGACGATCAGCATGCTGGCAGCGAAGCTGGCGGCCGGCAGCGGCCACAGGTCTGCCAGCGGCGGCAACCCCGCGAGGCCGTGGTCGGGCGCGGTGACCATGAGTATCCAGCCTGCCGGCAGGACCAGGACGCACAGCAGCAGGTAGGCCCCCAGCACCATCAGGACCATCATCAACAGCTTGGCCAGGTAATGCGCGCTCGGCGGCAGTGGCAGTGCCAGCAGATGTTTCCATTGCTGGTTGCCGTGTTCCAGCCCGGCCAGCAAGGCCGTTTCCAGCGTGACAAACAGCGGCACCATCAACAGGCACCACAGGCTGAACATGCCGGTTTCCAGCCCGTGCCAGGCCGCGGCAGGAGTGACGGAGCGCTCTGGCGCCGATGGATGCAGGCTCCCCACCAACACGATCAAGGCGGCCACGGCCAGCGGCAGGATCAGCACCATCCACAAGGCCAGGGTGTGTTTCAGCTTGAGCATTTCTGCCCGCAGGGCTCGCCAGTAAACAATCATGCGGCCTTCTCCCTGGCATCGGTCATCGCAAAGAACAGGGATTCGAGCGAAGGCCGCTGGCGCACCAGGCGATGCACTGCATGCCCATGTGCAACCAACAGACGATTGAGCACATGGTCGGCCTGCACCGGCCGGGCCAGCCGCACCGTGCGCGTATCGACGGCCGTTGGCGACTCACCCGCTTCAAGCAGTTGGGCGCAGGCTGTCGCGCTGTCGTCGCAAACGATTTCCAGATACTCGCCGGAGCGTTCGCGCAGGTCGTCGAGCGTGCCCTGGAACAGCAACCGCCCCTCATGGATCACACCCACATGCGTGGCCAGCTGTTCGACTTCGCTCAGCAGGTGGCTGGACAGGAACACACTCAGGCCCAGCTCCTGCGTCATGCGCTTGATGACGCGCCGCATCTCGGCAATGCCGGCCGGGTCCAGGCCGTTGGTCGGCTCATCCAGGATCAGCAACCGCGGCCGGTTCAGCAGCGCCAATGCAATACCCAGGCGTTGGCGCATGCCCAGCGAAAACTCGCGCACGCGACGATGTGCGTGCTGCTGCAGGTCGACGACATGCAGAACCTCGTCGATACGCGCCACTGGCGCGTCGACCAGACGCCGCGTCACCTCAAGGTTGTCGCGCGCGCTCAGGTGCGGGTACAACGACGGGTTTTCCACCATCGCCCCCATCCCGCTCAACGCCTCGCGATCGGCATGGGTCAGGCGCCGACCGAACAGCCACACCTCCCCGGCTTCGGGCCGCAGCAATCCCAACAGCAGGCGAATGGTGGTCGTCTTGCCAGCGCCGTTGGGCCCCAGAAACCCGTAGATGGCGCCCTCGGGAACCGCCAGATCAAGCTGGTGGACACCCTGGCCACCGCGAAAGACGCGCGTAAGGCCATGCGTCTGGATGGCCATCTTTTCAGCTGGAATACTCATGGTGAGGTCAGGCTACAAAGGTCGTCCGGTCTCCACATGGGCCAACAGTCAGGCGTGACCGTTGGCACCCTGACAATTGGCACTGAGCTCAAAACGGGACGAAGGAAGTTGAGTGACCGTGGAACCGGGCATGCACCTGCCTGCGCCGCGGCAGATGCGAGATAAAAAGTGCCAGGGACTCGAAGTGGACGGCGTTGCGATCCATGCCGTCGAAGGCGGCACTGACACGCAGCCGGCGGTGATGTTCCTGCACGGTTGGCCGACCTGCTGGCAATCGTTCGAGCGGGTGATGGCCGCGCTGGCGGCGCACGCGCACGTGGTGGCGATCGACCTGCCGGGGATCGGCGGCTCTCCCACGCTTCCGGCGGCCAGCGACAAGCGCACGCTGGCCGGCTATGTGCGCGGGGCCATCGCGCAATTGGGTTTGCGGCATACCACCCTGGTCGGTCACGACGTGGGCGGCATGATCGTGTACGCCTTCCTGCACGCGTGGCCTGGCGTGCTGGAGCGGGCGGTGATCATGAACACGGCGGTGCCGGGCGTGGGCCCCTGGCATGAGGTGGAGCGCAACCCGCACATCTGGCATTTCGCATTCCACGCCGTGCCACAGCTGCCGGAAACGCTGGTGGCAGGTCACCAGGCCGAATACTTCGCTTTCTTCTTCGACGCATTGTCCGCCCGCCCCGAGGGCGTGGACCCGCAAGCGCGGAACGTGTATGCAGCCGCCTACGCGCAGCCGCAGGCATTGCATGCGGGCTTCGAGTGGTATCGCGCCTTCAGGCAGGACGCGCAGCACAACCGCGACGCGCGCAGCCACCAGGTGGAGACGCCCTTGCTCTATCTGCGCGGCGAGGCGGAACGCGGCATCGAACCGCAGCGCTACGTGGACGGACTGCGCGGGGGCGGTCTGGCGCATGTGCGCGGCGGCCTGGTTCCAGCAAGCGGCCATTTTGCGCCGGACGAGCAACCCGAAGCGGTTGCGGCTGCGCTGCGGGCATTCATGGCCGAGACCTGAAAACCGGAGAGCTCGTCCTCCCTCGGACACGGCGCCGTGTGGCGCCATGTGGGCGGCCACCGCGGGCAAGCATCCAGGAAGACGGAGACATTTAATTAGCCACGCCCCCTTATCACCGTTTTGGCCCCGACCACTGTTTCAAGAATTTTCTCGGCGAACTCATTGAAAGCGTCTGTCACCGCAACCGGATTGTCGATCCAGGGAAAATGACCCGCGTCCGGAATAGCTCGCGTCATCACATTGGTGGTGGCGTATTCATCAGCATTCCAACTTTGTTGGCTGACGATCCGGTCACAGTCACCCCACAAACGCAGCACCGGAATGTCGATAGGCCACCAGGTGGCCTTGTAGGTGTGATCGAAATTCGCCTCTGACCATGCGACGGCATCGCCGTTGTATGGCAACCGCGCAAGCAACGCGCGACCGGCGCCCAACGCTTTGGGGGTGAAGTTCCACTCCGCAGAGGCCACGGCGAGACGCATGAGGTTCGCAGCCGAAGAATCCTGCTCGTAGACGGCGGCCGCATGATCAAATGCCGGCAGCGGATGGTTTCGTGTCATCTCTACAAAATGTGGATGCCACGAGCAGTCAGGAGCCGTATCGAGCAAAGCCAACCCACGGATGAGTCCACGCAGTTGCGGCGTCGCCAGCAGATACATGCCACCGGTCGAGTGCCCCACAAAAATGGCATCAGGGAGCGCCTGCGCCGCCTCAACGAGCACCTGCGGCCACTGAACAAACGGCTCACGATCAGCTCGCGTCGTGTTGGACCCATCGCCGGGAAGATCAACCAGCCACACCGAACCAGGCACATCCAAAACGTCGGCCAGTTCCTGCAGGCTCTCCGAACCCAGACCCGGACCACCCGGCAAGAGCAACCAGTCAAGGTTGCCTGCCCTTGAAGAATGAAGGCGCAACCGCACACCGGATGTCGTATAGCGTGTTGTCACCAGACACTCCTCGTGGTTGATGCCGAGACTATCCGAAAGTCGACTCAAGAACAGACGTTCGCTGCTGGAGCATCGAGAAGGGCCTGGCCCTAAACCTGTTTTGCGTGAGTCAAACGGTTGTAAGTGAACCTGACATCGTTCTGGAGGCACTGATACAACGGGCGGTCAGCGTCCGGCCACACGGGAGACCGGCGAAAGCGTCCAAGACTTGGGATTAAATGAACTTGACCCCTTTTTTATTTGCTGTCGGAAATTGTCCCTGACACCTTTTTCGCCGCTGCTGTTACTCCACACGATGGCAGCCTTCGCCAGCTGGCTGGTCGGCATGGCCTGCGAAACCGCAGGCATCGATCAATGGCTGGCACCGTTTAGATCCAAGCGACGGCTGTACTCGATCATGCGGCTGGGCCGTGAGGCGCTGTTGCGACGATGGTCAAATGCCAGGCTCGAAGAACTCATGGAGCAGATACGAAAGCCGTCTCCGGAGCTACTCGATCAGATGGCTGTGGCAGCATGAAAACGTGGGGAAACCTCAGCCTCCGTCCCTTTTTGGTGGTTTCCGGACTTCTTTCAATGTTTGATGAAAGTATGAAAATTA
>NZ_DASSYD010000199.1:0-40707 GCF_035703485.1 Dokdonella sp.
GCGCATGACACCACGAGTCTGGTCCTTGGCGGCATCGATGGCCTGTACTGGTATGACGGAACCCTGGTTGCGATCGAAAACGGCATGTGGCCACAACGCGTCATCCGTCTGACCCTTGGCAAGGATGGCAAGAGCATCACCAAGATGATGCCGCTCGATGTCGCCAATCCGGCATTCGATGTTCCAACCACGGGCACGATTGCCGGTGACGGCCTCTACTACATCGCCAACAGCCAGAAGGGCTTGTATGGAAAGTATGGTGATCTCAAGGATGACGCTGCGCTGCAGCCGGTCAGGATCTTCAGAAGCAACCTGCGATTCGCCTGGGACAAGAACGGTATCAATGCGGGAGGCATGCAGCCGGTGCAGCAGGCCACCCCGGAAGAGGGTCGAAGAATGATCCAGGAAGGGCCGCGCGGCATGAACGAGCCCGCACCTGCAGTCAGCGAGAAGAAGAGCGACTGATCAGCGAAAAACACCCGGCTTGACCGGGTGTTTTTTTGTGTCGCCGGCTGTCCGGGCAAAACCGCCGCTCAGCCTTGCGCTGCGATCTGACGCAAGGCGTTTGCGAAGACTTCTGGCGGCTGCCCACCCGAGATCAGGTGTTTGCCATTGATGATCACCGCAGGAACCGACTGGATGCCGTTGCTGGTGTAGTGCTGCTCTTGTTCATGGACTTCCTGGGCAAATTCATCAGACTCGAGAATCTGCTCGGCACGTTGGCGATCAAGACCTGACTCGCTGGCGATGCGGGCCAGCTCGGCATGCGATGAGACATCGACTCCATCGGTGAAATAAGCGCGCAGCAAGGCGTGCTTGAGCGCAAGTTCGTTTGCGCTGCCCTCAAGCGCAGCCCAATGCAGCAGACGATGGGCATCGAACGTGTTGTAGATGCGATCACGCGCATTGAAGGTGAAACCGAGTGCCTCGCCACGCGCACGAATCGCTTCGCGGTTGGCGGCCAGCTGTTCGGCCGTCGAGCCGTATTTCCTGGCCAGGTGTTCGCCGGTGTCCTCACCTTCGGCAGGCATCTGCGGGTTCAACTCGAATGGCTGAAAGTGCAGATCGACCCTGATTTCGTCGCCGAGCTGATCGATCGCCCGCTCAAGTGACTTGAGGCCGATCGCGCACCAGGGGCAGGAGACATCGGAAACGAAATCGATACGAAGATTTGCGGTCATGGACGGTGCTCCGGGTCAGCGGGGGATGACTGAAGCAGATTGCGGCTAGCTGGCGGAGTATCAAGCTTGAGAGTCATCGGGCGACCGGAGCGTTCGATTGTCGGATGCTGAGAATAGCCATTCGCGATTCGTGCCCGTCAGCAGGTCCTGCCATGCCGACACAGGGCTACCGCGGCCACCACACCACCGTCGTCCCTGCACTGGCAGGGACCCAGTGCCCCTGGTTTGGAACCATTGGAGGTCAGTGCGCTGCCAGTGCAGCGGTTGCTGGAGTCAGCCGTTGACGGAAATGCGATCGCCACGCCATTGAGTGGCCACAAGCGCGAGCACCAGATGGGTTGGCAGCAGCAGCAGAATCCAGGCCAAATTGGCTTGCGGGAACGCCGAAAGGATCTTGCTGAATAGCCCGAACGCAGCGAGCAGGGCGATGATCGCGGCGATTGCTCGGGCGAATGCCGAAACCTTGCTGGGCAAGCGCCAGGATCGCCACCACGTCGGCAGCATAAGCAGGCACAGCGGGCTGAAGATCAGCAGGTTCTCATTGCGCCATGCGGACAGGTGCTCGGTGAAGCTCCAGAGCCCGAGCAGGATCAGGCCGATCAAGCCGCAGCTGAGCGAGATCAATACGGCGAGTACGGAAAAGCTGCGTCGGGCGAGGGCGGACTCGCGGCACGAGGACAGGTACAGCATCAATGCGCCGAGGCCGAGACCGAGGCCGAGGAATGGCCAGCGCAGATCGGGCGGCAATGCCGGCGGTGCAGGCAGACGGGCCTTGGCCAGTACGGTCTCTGACTCGACCAGGGGCAGCAGCGCGCCACTGGCATCCTCGACCTTCATCTCGCGCAGGTGGGCCATGAATTCCATCGGCACGAAACTGTCCTTCCAGTAGGAAAGGCGCTGGTCGGCGAACGGACCGAGCCCGATGTCGATCACCGCCATCAGCATCGGGCTGGGCGAGGTCAAGGCATCGGCCAGCATGCGGTAGGTGTAGCCGCGTGATGGTGAGGTCATATGCATTTTCAGCGAGCCGCCAAGCACCTCGTTGAGCGCATCGCGAATACGTGTCGAGCAGTTCGAAGTGAAGTAGTCGTATCGGTAGTGGCGGTTTTCAGGAAGAAGGTTGGTATCGAGATAGGTTTTCAGCGCGCGCGCCTGCTCGGGCGAGAGGCGAAGATTCTGCCGGGTAACCGAACGCCCCTCACTGGCGTACCAGTTGATTTCGTCCGCGGGGTCCTCAACGGCAATCTGGTAGAACATCCGCCCGCGCAGGAAATTGAGGAAGAAATCTTCCTCGTCGAAATCGAACATGCCGTAGTTGTAGCTGTTCGTCTCGCCACTGGCCGGGTCGTGGATGACGATGGCGTTGTGGCCGAAACGCTGCCAGTAGATCTCGCCGGGGCCGAAGGTCAGCAGGCTGACTTCGAGGGCAGGCGAAGTCGTCGATTCACTGACTTCGGACTGGGCGAGCGCAGGCCAGGCTGCGGCAACGAACGCAAGGCACAAGCCAAGGAAAACGAGGCGTATCACGCCTCCTGGATCCGCACGACCAGTTGCTGCAGGCGTCGGCTGTCACCCTTGGAGACCCGAAACAGGAAGCCATCCAGCTGGATTTCCTCGCCGGGCTGGGGCAAATGACCGAATTCCGCGGTGATCATGGCCCCGATGGTGTCGTAGTCCTCGACCGAAAAGCGTGATTCGAAGCGATCATTGAAACTTTCGATAGGGGTCAGGGCATTGACCAGAAAACGGCCATCAAGCTGCGGCAGGATCAGATTCGGGGTTTCTTCCTCGTCATGCTCATCATCGATATCGCCGACGATCTGCTCAAGCACGTCCTCGATCGTGACCAGGCCGGCGACGCCACCGTATTCATCGACGACAACGGCCATGTGATGGTGGGCAAGGCGGAATTCCTTGAGCAGGATATTCAGGCGCTTGGCTTCCGGGATCAGTGCCACCGGGCGCAACAAGGTGCGAATGTCGTCTCCGCCATTTTCGGCGAAGCACCGCAGCATGTCCTTGGCCAGCAGGATGCCGACGATCTCGTCACGATCTGTTCCGTGGACCGGAAAGCGGGAGTGGCCGGACTCGATAACGATCTCCAGTACGCTGCTCAACGAGGCGTCGGCGGCGATTGAGACCATTTCGGAGCGTGGAACCATGATGTCGCCGACGGTAAGATCGGTGACCTTGATCGCTCCTTCGATCATTGTCAGGGTGTGATTCGAGAGCAGGCCGTTGGCTTGGGCGAGGCGAAGCTCGTCGATCAGCTCTTCGCGGCTGCTGACTTCGCCGGAGAGTGCGTGGGTAAGGCGTCCAAACCATGAACGGTGTGAATTGCTACTGGGGGGATCCTCGCTCATCTTCCACAAACGCATGCCCGATCGGGCGGAACGGCGAAGTGTAGCAAAGATGTGCTTGAATCCATCTACCTGACCTGGTCGTGTTGCCTTGAATTGACCGGGGAGACTTGATCAGCGTTGCCTAAGCCGCTATCATCGCGCGCCCCTCTTGAGCCCGGCTCCTTGCCAGGTTTGGATCGAGGGCTGATCCCAGAATAACTACATAGGCAAATCAACAATGTACGCAGTCGTACTCATATCCGGTAAGCAGTACCGGGTGACCCAGGGCGAGACCCTGCGCGTCGAAAAGCTCGCCGGCGATGTCGACAGCACGGTCGATTTCGACCAGGTGCTGATGGTCGGTTCCGGCGAAGGTGTCAGCATCGGTGCCCCGCTTGTCGCGGGCGCTGCAGTCGGCGCCAGGATCAAGTCGCACGGTCGTGCAGACAAGATCCGCATCATCAAATTCCGTCGCCGCAAGCATCACATGAAGCAGCAGGGGCATCGGCAGCATTACACTGAAATCGAGATCACCGGAATCACCGGTGCATCCGACAAGAAGAAAGCGACCAAGGAGTAAGTCATGGCACATAAGAAAGCAGGCGGCTCAACCCGCAACGGTCGCGACTCGAATCCGAAGTTTCTCGGTGTGAAGATGTCCGGCGGCCAGGCATGCAATGCCGGCAACATCATCATCCGCCAGCGCGGTACCAAGTACCGTCCCGGTACCGGCGTCGGCCTCGGTCGCGACCACACGATCTTCGCGATCGTCGATGGCGTCGTCGAGTTCAAGACCAAGGGCATCAACAAGCGCAAGCACGTCAGCGTGGTACCGGCTGCTACGGTCAACTGACATCGTTTCGCCCTTGTTATGACAGAGCCCCGCCCTGCGCGGGGCTTTTCATTGGTGCCAGCTCGTCGCATTACCGCTTGTCGGATTCCCGTAGGAAGCGGCTTCAGCCGCGATGCTCTTGCTCCTGATGTTCAAAACAGAAAAGCATCACGGCTAAAGCCGTTTGCTACGGGACAGCGAGCGATTGCTGTACGCTTTTCCGAATCCCGTCATCCCCAATCCCGAATCCCGAGCTTTTATGCAATTCGTCGACGAAGCCACCATCAAGGTCCATGCCGGTAACGGCGGCAATGGTTGCGTCAGCTTCCGGCGCGAGAAATTCATTCCCTTCGGCGGCCCGGATGGCGGTGACGGTGCCGATGGCGGCAGCATCTGGCTGGTCGCCGACGAAGGCTTGAACACGCTGGTCGATTTTCGTCACATGCGCAGCTTCAAGGCCGTGCGCGGCGAGAACGGCATGGGTCGCCAGATGGCCGGCAAAAGCGGTGAGGACACCTTCATCCGTGTTCCTGTCGGCACCGTGGTTTCGAACGTCGAAACTGACGAGCAGATCGGCGATCTGACCGAGCATGGCCAGCGCCTGCTGGTTGCCCAGGGTGGCAGGGGCGGGCAGGGCAATATCCATTTCAAGAGCTCGACCAATCGCGCGCCACGCAAGGCCACACAAGGCTCGCCAGGCGAAGAGCGTGAGTTGCGCATGGAGCTCAAGGTGCTCGCCGATGTCGGCATGCTCGGCTTTCCGAATGCCGGCAAGTCGACCTTCATCCGGGCTGTATCGGCGGCAACACCCAAGGTCGCCGACTATCCGTTCACAACCCTGCAGCCGCATCTCGGCGTGGTTCGCATCGAGACTGACAAGAGCTTCGTGATTGCCGATATCCCCGGCCTGATCGAGGGTGCGGCCGATGGTGCCGGCCTCGGTGTGCAATTCCTCAAGCATGTGGCGCGTACGCGGTTGTTGCTGCACATGGTCGATATTGCCCCGCTCGACGGGGAAACCGACCCGGTCGAGCAGATTCGCATTATCGAGATGGAGCTCAAGGGCTTCGACCCCGAGTTGCTCAAGCGCGAACGCTGGCTGGTTTTCAACAAGCTCGATCTGATTCCGGTCGAGGATCGCGAGAAAACCGCCAAGGCGATCGTCAAAAAGCTCAAGTGGAAGCAGCCCTGGTATCTGGTTTCCGCAATCAGTCGCGACAATACCTGGCCGATTGCGCTGGATATCCAGCGCTTCTTCGACGAGCAGCGCCGTGATGCCGCCGAGGCGGCCATCGCAGCAGGCCAGGGCTAAGCCATGCGAGCCAGTGCCTGGCTTGCCGGATTGGGTCAGCGTTGCCTCCAGGCAACAAAAAAGCCGGCTTGCGCCGGCTTTTTGCGTCAAGCAGTGGCGATGGGATCAACCCAGCGCGCGGATGCTCGCGTTCAGGCGGCTCTTGTGACGAGCGGCCTTGTTCTTGTGGATCAGGCCACGTGCGGCGTAGCGATCGACGAGCGGAGCAGCGGCCTTGAATGCCGATTCGGCCTCGGCCTTGTCCTTCGCGTCAATCGCCTTGACCACTTTCTTGAGGGCGGTGCGGACCATGGAACGGGCACTGACGTTGCGCTGGCGAGCCTTTTCAGACTGACGGGCGCGCTTCTTCGCGGACTTGATGTTTGCCAAGGTAAAACTCCAAAAGCGGGGGGCGGAAAAAGGGGCGGGATTATGCCGGTAACAGCGCAAAGAGTCAATTGGAGCTGCCAATGAAGGCGCCGAGTCTATTGCGCTCGCTGTTGACCATGAGTGGTGGAACGTTTGTATCACGCATCCTCGGTCTGGTGCGTGAGATGGCGATTGCCTGGGCTTTTGGAGCCTCGGCGGCTACCGACGCATTCTGGGTCGCATTCCGGATTCCCAATTTCATGCGCCGACTTTTCGCCGAAGGCTCGTTTTCGGTGGCCTTTGTGCCGGTTCTGACCGAGGTCAAGGAAACCCGGTCGCATGCTGAACTGAGGGAGTTGGTTTCGCGCACCATCGGCACCCTTGGCACCATTCTCCTTGTTGTTGTCGCCCTCGGAATACTCGGCGCCGGCTGGGTCACGCGCGGCTTTGCGCCCGGATCGATCGATGAACCGGCCAAGTTCGCTCTGACCACGGATCTGCTGCGGCTCACGTTTCCGTTTCTGCTATTCGTCTCGTTGACCGCGTTGGCTGGAGGAATCCTCAACAGTTTCAACAAGTTCGCGCTGCCAGCGTTGACCCCGGTGATCCTCAACATCTGCATGATCGCCGGTGCATTGTGGCTGTCACCGCTTCTCGAAGTGCCGATCATGGCGATGGGCTGGGCCATCCTCGCTGCGGGAATCCTGCAGTTGCTGATTCAGTTTCCGACCTTGCGCAAACTCGATCTGCTGACTCTGCCGCGCTGGGGCTGGAAGCACGCAGGGGTGCAGAAGATCCTGCGTCTGATGGTGCCGACCCTGTTCGGGTCGTCGGTCGCCCAGGTCAACCTGTTGCTCGACACGCTGATTGCCTCATTCCTGATCACCGGCTCGCAGACCTGGCTTGCACAGAGCGACCGTCTGCTCGAGTTTCCACTGGGAATCTTTGGAATTGCCCTGGGTACGGTGATCCTGCCGACCTTGTCACGGCATCACGTCTCGACCGACCGCGAAGGATTCTCGAATGCGCTCGACTGGGGCCTGCGCATGACCTTGCTGATTGCCGTGCCCGCCATGATTGCCCTGGTCCTGCTGGCGCGGCCGATCCTGTTTACCTTGTTCCAGCACGGTGAATTCACCCCGCACGATGTCGACATGGCATCGATGTCGCTGTCGGCGCTTGCCCTCGGCCTGCCTGCCTTCGCCCTGGTCAAGATTCTCGCCCCGGCGTTCTATGCGCGGCAGAACACCAAAACACCGGTTCGTGCCGGCATCATCGCGATGGTTGCGAGCATGCTGCTCAACGTGATTTTCATTGGCGCCTTGCTGGCGTTCTGGCAGACGCCGGATTCTGCGCAAATCGGCTGGTTTGATCGCCTGTCTTCGGTGCCTGGGCTGCATATGGGTCTGGCTCTGGCCAGTGCTTGCGCGAGCTACGTCAATCTTGCCCTGCTCTGGCGTGCGCTCAAGCGGGATGGGGTCTATCAGGCGCGGCCGGGCTGGTTCAGGCATTCCGCACGCCTCGGCATTGCCTGTGCCGTGATGACGGCTGTTTTATGGCTGGGTCTGGAGCACTGGGCGGATTGGGCGGCAGTGTCAGCCGCTTCGCGGGTGGCGCGCCTCGCGGCGTTGGTAGTTACCGGCGGCGGCAGTTTCGTCGCCGTGATGTTTGCTTGCGGATTCCGTCTGCGTGATCTGCGCGGGCAGTAAGGCCGCTCGCGCAAGCTTTCATGCCGTTGATGTTGATCCGGCGCCTTGTGGCGGTGAACGGGCTGGCGACAAGCCTCGTCGGTAAACGGGCTCCCTTGGTGGATTTCATGCTCGAAACCAATCGTTGCAACGAACGCCATTCCAGGCCCGCCAGCCGTTATACTTCGCCGATGTTCCGGCTTTTTCGCGATAGCCTTGGTGCCTGTCTGGCGCCGCGAGGCAGTGTTGTCTGTATCGGTGCTTTCGATGGCGTGCATTGTGGCCATCGGGCGCTGTTGCAGCGCGTGCGCGAACGAGCGGATGCGCTCGGTGTCGAGGCGGTTGCGATCAGCTTCGAGCCGATTCCACGCGAGTTTTTTGCGCGCTCGACACCGGTGCCAAGACTCGACGATGTGCGCGGCAAGATTCGCCAGATTCGTGCGACAAAGATGGATCTTCTGCTCCTGTTGCGCTTCAACGCCGAACTGGCGGCAATGCCCGCCGAAGCATTTGTCGAGCAGATTCTGCTCAACCGGCTCGAAGTGCAGGAAGTCTGGGTTGGCGAGGATTTTCGTTTCGGCCATGCGCGCAGCGGCAATGTGGATCTGTTGCGCACGATGGGCGCAGTGCATGGATTTCGCGCAGAAGTATTTTCCGAGTTCACTCTTGGCAGCCAGCGCGTTCGCAGCAGCGCCATTCGTGAGTTGCTCGCTGAAGGTGACTTCGTTTCGGCCAGGCATTTGCTTGGGCGGCCATTCAAGATCGGTGGCCATGTTGTCTACGGCCAGCAACTGGGTCGCAAGCTCGGCTACCCGACAGCCAACATCCGCCTTGGATGCCGCACTTCGCCGATCAGTGGAATCTTCGCCGTGCGCGTTCATGGCGTAGCCGAGCACTCGCTGCCGGCCGTCGCCAGTCTGGGTATCCGACCGACGGTCAATGGTGTCGAACCCCTGCTCGAAGCGCATCTGTTCGATTTCGATGGCGATCTTTACGGCCGCCGCATCGACGTCGAATTCGTCGCCAAATTGCGTGACGAGGAAAAATTCAGCACGCTTGAAGCCATGGTCGAGCAGATCGACCTGGATGCAGCCGAAGCACGCGCGTTGCTGGCGACACCTCAATCAGATTTCCCACCCGATGCGGCCAACAAAGACGGTCGTGTCCGATCCAGCGGAGTTTTCGCGTGAGCAAGGATTACAAGAACACCATCAACCTGCCGAAGACCGATTTCGCGATGAAGGCGAATCTCGCCACGCGCGAGCCGGGCATCCTTGCCGATTGGTACGCGAACAACCGCTACGAGGAAATCCAGAAGCGCACCGCATCACGCGAGCATGCATTCATCCTGCACGACGGCCCGCCGTATGCGAACGGCGTGATTCACATTGGTCACGCGGTCAACAAGGTGCTCAAGGATATTGTCGTCAAGTCGAAATTGCTGGCCGGCTTCCGCTCGCCGTATGTGCCGGGTTGGGATTGCCACGGTCTGCCAATCGAGATTGCCGTCGAGAAGAAATTCGGCAAGGTTGGACAGAAGCTCGACGCAACGGAGTTTCGCCAGAAATGCCGTGAATACGCCGCCGAGCAGATCGATCTGCAGCGCGCGGATTTCAAACGCCTCGGCGTGCTTGGTGACTGGGATCATCCGTACAAGACCATGGACTCGAAGTTCGAGGCCGACATGCTGCGTGCGTTGGCGAAAATTTATGCCAACGGCCACATCACGCGCGGTTTCAAGCCCGTGCACTGGTGCTTCGATTGTGGTTCGGCATTGGCCGAGGCAGAGATTGAATATGCCGACAAGGTTTCACCTGCGGTTGATGTCGCCTACGACGCGATCAACCCGAAGGCATTGGCGGCGAAGTTCGGCGTCGAGGTCGATGACGAGACCATCGTCGCCGTACCGATCTGGACGACCACACCGTGGACGCTGCCGGCCAGCCTGGCCATCTCGCTGGGTGCCGAGCTCGATTACAGCCTGATCGTGGGGCCGCAACGCGGTGGAAAGCAGGTATGGCTCGTTGTCGCCACTCTCCTGGCTGACAAGGTGGCCAATCGATACGGGTCGGCGGACGAGAACGGCGCGGCAAATGCGGCTTCGAAATCAATCCGTGGTGCCGAACTAGAGGGGATGGTGCTCCAGCATCCGTTCTACGCGCGCGAAATTCCACTCTTGCTCGGCGATCACGTCACCGCCGAAGACGGTACGGGCGCCGTGCATACCGCGCCCGGACACGGTGCCGAGGATTTCACTGTCTCCAGGCACTATGGCCTGATCGAAAAATACAGCGCCGCCGAACTCAACCCGATCGGCGCCAACGGCGTCTATCTGCCGGGTACGCCGATTGTCGAAGGCCAGTTCATCTGGAAGGCCAACGATTCGATCACCGAACTGGTGCGCGAGAACGGTCATTTGCTTGCGCATTCAAAGCTCGAGCACAGCTATCCGCATTGCTGGCGACACAAGACCCCGGTCGCATTCCGGGCTACGCCGCAGTGGTTCATGAGCATGGAAAAGGAAGGCTTGCGCGCGACCGCGTTGAAGTCGATCAAGGATGTGCGCTGGATCCCGTCCTGGGGTGAAGAGCGCATCACCGGCATGATTGCCGGCCGTCCGGATTGGTGCATTTCGCGCCAGCGCACCTGGGGCGTGCCAATCGCCCTGTTCGTCGACAAGACCACACAATTGCCGCATCCGCGCAGTGAAGCGCTGTTCGAGGAAATCGCAAAGCGGGTCGAGCAGGATGGCATCGATGCCTGGGCCGAGCTCGATGCGAAAGAGCTGCTCGGCGACGAAGCTGGTCAATACGAAAAAGTCAGCGACGTGCTCGATGTCTGGTTCGATTCCGGCGTCACCCATTTCACCGTGCTCGATCAGCGTGACGCGCTGGCGCGCAAACCGGGTGACAAGGTGTTGTACCTGGAAGGTTCTGATCAGCATCGCGGCTGGTTTCATTCCTCGCTGCTGACCTCCTCGGCGATGCACGGCCACGCACCCTACGATGAAGTGCTGACCCACGGTTTCGCGGTTGACCAGAACGGCCGCAAGATGTCGAAGTCGCTGGGCAATGTGGTCGCGCCGCAGAAGGTCGTCGATTCGCTCGGTGCCGACGTGCTGCGCTTGTGGGTTGCCTCGACCGACTACCGCAACGAGATGACCGTTTCCGACGAAATCCTCAAGCGCGTCGCCGATGCCTATCGACGCATCCGCAACACCGCACGCTTCCTGATCGGCAATCTCGACGGTTTCGATCCGGGCAAGCATTTGCTGCCCGTCGATCAATGCCTGCTGCTCGACCAATGGGCGGTGCAGCAAGCGCATGATGTGCAGACCGCCGTCATCGCCGCCTATGATCGCTACGACTTCCCCGAGATCGTCCAGCGCGTGCAGAATTTCTGCACCAATGAAATGGGATCCTTGTATCTCGACATCACCAAGGATCGCCTGTACACGATGCCGACCGACAGCATCGGTCGTCGCAGTGCGCAAAGTGCAATGTTCCGCATCCTTGAAGCCCTGGTGCGCTGGCTCGCGCCGATCACCAGTTTCACCGCTGAGGAAATCTGGCCGCTGTTGCCAGGCAAGCGCAGCGAATCGGTGTTGTTCGAGACCTGGTACGACGGCCTCGCCGCCAGCCAGGCAGCTCCCGAGCAACGCAAATTCTGGAACGAGCTGCTGGAAATCCGCGAAACGACATCGAAGGTTCTCGAAGGCATGCGTGCCGCCGGAGCGATTGGCGCGTCCTTGCAGGCGGAAGTGACCCTGTATCTCGATGCGGCGACGCGCAAACGTCATGCCGACATGGCCGACGAACTGCGCTTCTTCTTCATCACCTCGGAGTTGAAGATCGCCGACATCGCCGACAAGCCAGCCGACGCAGTCCACGTCGAAGGCATTGAAGCCTGGGTCGTGGCCAAGCCGAGCACGGCAGCGAAGTGCGTACGCTGCTGGCATTACCGGGCCGACGTCGGCAGCCACGCCGATGATCCAGAGTTGTGCGGTCGATGCGCAGGCAATATCGAAGGGCAGGGCGAAACCCGACGCTGGTTCTAAAGCGACCCTCCGAAATCTGCAGGAGCGCCTTCAGGCGTCCCGAAAATGGACTTCCTTCGGTCGCGTTGCTTTCCGCCAAGATGCACAAACCGCGCCCGCAAACGCGTGTCTACAAATGCGCGAAAACCTGCGCTTCAATTTCGTGGGTCAATTGCGGCCAAACCCATGCCGCCGTGTACCATGCACGGCCCTATTCAATCTTGACCTACCGGCAATGCCAAATCGTCCCAACGCGTTGAGCTGGCTGACTCTTTCCGTCGCCATCATCGTCGCCGACCAGATCACCAAATTACTCGTGCTCGATCATTTTCAACTGCATGAAACCCTGCCGTTGATCGATGGCTGGCTCAATCTGACCCTGGCCTTCAACGAGGGTGCGGCGTTCAGCTTCCTTTCCGATGCGGGTGGCTGGCAACGCTGGTTCTTCACGGTACTCGCGATTGTCGTCACGATCGTCCTGATCGTCTGGCTGAAGCGTACCGAGCGCGGCGATTGGCGTACGGCGTTGCCGCTGGCACTGGTCGTGGGTGGTGCAATTGGCAATGTCATCGATCGCATGCGTCTCGGCCACGTGGTCGACTTCATTGACGTCCACTACGGCAGTTGGGCCTGGCCGGCATTCAATGTTGCCGATTCGGCGATCAGCGTTGGCGCGGTTTTGCTGCTTGCGTTCGGATTGTTCGGCAAGAAAGTGGAAGCTGCGCGATAATGACCGACATGCAAGTCCTTCTCGCCAATCCCCGTGGTTTCTGTGCCGGAGTCGATCGCGCCATCGAAATTGTCGAACGCGCGCTGGAAACCTTTGGCGCGCCGATCTATGTCCGTCACGAAGTGGTGCACAACCGCTTCGTGGTTGACTCCTTGCGCAATCGCGGTGCCGTCTTCGTCGACGAGCTTGATGAAGTGCCCGATGACGCGACGGTGATCTTCAGTGCGCACGGTGTTTCCCGGGAGGTGCGCAACGAAGCGGACCGGCGTGGACTCAACGTGTTCGATGCGACCTGTCCGCTGGTCACCAAGGTGCATATTGAAGTTGCTCGTCACGGCAAGGCCGGGCGTGATGTCGTACTCATAGGCCACGCCGGTCATCCCGAAGTCGAAGGCACCATGGGCCAGTGGAAAGCCATCAACAAGGGCGCCATCCATCTGGTCGAGACACCCGAATGCGTGGCCAAACTGAAACCTTCTGATCCCGAAAAGCTGGCGTATGTCAGTCAGACCACGCTATCGGTCGACGACACCCGCGAGGTCATTGAGACCCTGCGCAAGCGGTTCCCGAAGATCATCGGGCCGCTCCACGATGATATTTGCTACGCCACGCAAAATCGCCAGGATGCGGTGCGCGAGCTCGGCCAGCAGTGCGACATTGTTCTTGTCGTTGGCTCGCCGAACAGCTCCAACTCCAATCGCCTGCGCGAACTCGCCGAGAAGCAGGGCGTACCCGCCTACCTGATCGATGGTGCCGACGATATCCAGCGCGAATGGCTGCAAAACGGCAACCGGGTCGGCCTGACCGCCGGTGCCTCGGCCCCGGAAGGCCTCGTCCTCGATGTCATCGACCGGCTCAAGGCCTGGGGTGCCGGAGAAGTCCGCGAACTCGAAGGCAAGCGCGAAAACATGACATTTGCGCTGCCGAAAGAGCTGCGTATCAAGGTGGTTGGCTGACGCCAACGGTCTAGCCCGGATTCGGCTGGGCTGCAACGGTCCATATTTCCGCCGGATTTGACCCGTAGCACCACCATGGGCCTGCAAACCGTCGAAAATCTGACCTTGTCCAACCAAATTCTCGCCTCAACCGGCAAAGTCCGACTGGCCGCCAGGCAGGCCCGATGAGTTGCACCAGCGAGCACTCCGGATCCAGTCAGCGCCGTTTATCCGCCAAATGCTACCTCGTGCGTGCACTGCGCTTGCTCTGGCAGGTGCCGCCGGATACGTTCATCGTCATAAGTCCGTTGCAGGACAAGGGGGTTCCATGTCATCCAGGTTTAACCGCATCGATTCGATTGACCGCACCTCGCGCAAAGGCTTCGGCCTTATCGAATTGATGGTTACCGTTGCCATCCTGGCGATTCTGGCCATGATCGCCGGGCCCAGCTTCAATACGGTTATCCGCGGCAATCGCGCCAGCACGCAGACCAACGATTTTCTAAGCGCGATCAAGTACGCGCGCAACGAGTCGATTACGCGTACTCGCGGCGTCACCATCTGCGCTGCCGATACCACGGCCAGCCCTGTACCGACAAAGTGTGGAGGGTCGAACGACTGGAGCAAGGGCTGGATGGTCTTCATTGATGATTCGCTTGGCGCCACGACGCCTGACCCTATCGCGGATGCGAACGTGCTGAGGACTTGGGTCGGCAACGCCAACAACAGCTTGTTGCCCAATGCCGCGCAAACCTTCATTCGCTTCAATCCGCGAGGCGAGGCGAGGGCTGATTCAGCCGGGGCAGTAACGTTTACGCTCAAACCCAAGACCAGTTGCTCAGGCGAACAGCAACGCACGATTGTTGTCACCGAGCTGGGTACCTCCAGTTCAAAACAGGTTGCCTGCTCATGAATCCAGGAAAGTCATACATGCGATCAGGTATCAGCATGCGCGGTTTTACTCTGCTAGAGGTGCTCATTGCCCTGCTGGTTCTGAGTTTCGGCTTGCTCGGCCTCGCTGCATTGCAGGCGTATGCCGTCAAGGCGAACCAGAGTGCCAATTTTCGCAGCCAGGCCACTTCGTTGGCCAATATGATGCTCGACAATATCCGCGCCAATCGGGTCAATCTGGGCGATTACTATTCGGATGACTACGACGATACTGCGTGCACTTCGACTCCGCCGACCTCGTCGCCGGCAGCCTTTGAGCTGGCAGAGTGGCAACGGACGATCCGATGCCAATTGCCCAATGGGCGCGGTGCTGTGGCTCCGATCAGTGCCAATGAAGTCGCCGTATGTATCCGTTGGGCTGATTCTCGCTGGGACAGCGACTCGGGAGACTCCACAGGCAAGTGCACCGTTGATGCAAGCACGTTCAAAGCAGGTCTCGCTGATAACGGTCCCGGTGCAGGTACTGACGGTCAGGTCAGCGTTTTTGTCGTTTCGAGCCGGATGTAGGCGATACCCATGACGAATAAATCCCCCGAACACTCCTTGAATCGCCTTCGATCTGGTCAGGCTGGCGTATCGCTAATCGAGTTGATGATCGGCATCGTAATTGCCGCTCTCCTTGTGCTTGGACTGGTGCAGATTTTCGGCGCTTCAGCGACCACCTCGCAAATGACGGAAGGGCTTTCGCGCGTTCAGGAAAATGGTCGTTTTGCCACCCAGTTTCTGCAACGTCAATTGCGTATGGTTGGTTTCATGGGCTGCGGCGCGGATACCAGTCGCTTCATCCAGGATAGTTTCGTCAACCATTTGGCGAATTTCGATGCCACCGTACCCGGGGGTGACAAGTATCGATTCAATCGGCCGATCGAGGCGTATACCGTCGGCACCGGGACCGCTCCTGCCGAGCTTTCTTCCATCACCGGCATTGTTGATGGCACCGACGTCCTTATCCTCCGCGTATTCAGCGAGGAAAGCGTCCCCGTATTAAGTATCTCGAAAGCGACCAACCAGCTGACTCTCGTGGTAGGTGAGCCGGATGCGCCGTTCCTGCCTGAGGTTAACAAGACCGTCCTGCTGGGTCTGCAGAACTGTCGATCGGCTGATGTCTTTGCAGGCATCCTGAACGGAACGAGCGCAGGTTCGGCGATTGTCGCTGAAGGTCTGACTTCACCCAATGTGTACGCGGATCCATCGGTAGACAATTGCGGTAGCGCTCCGTGTCCTTGGGACTTTCGGATTTCCAATGCATTTCTCAATGCCAAACCGCTGGTCGGTGATCCGAGTCTGAACGCAGAAATTCACCGTGCCGAGTATTACGCTTTGTTCGTCAAACCTAATGCGGCCGGCATCAATTCATTGTTTCTGATGCGCTTCAAGCGCGGAGACGTCGAACTGGCCGCGCCTGAAGAGTTCGTCGAGGGTATCGAGAACATGCAGCTTCGCTTCGGCTATGACACTTCAGTAGTCGCCGATGGTGCCATCGACGAATATCGCACTGCAGAAGATGTCACCAACGGAGCCACCGGCGCGGCTCTCGATGCCAATTGGCGTCGGGTGCTCAGTGTTCGCGTCGGCATGTTGATCCGCAGCCCCGGACGCGCCGGAGTCGCAGACCGCACTTACAAGGTGCTCGGCACGGATGTCACGCCTACAGACAACAATGGAGCAATCCGTGAGGTATATGAGACCACCATTGCCTTGCGTAACCGTCTGTACAATTCCTGAGAACGCCATGAAGCCATTTTCCCAACCCCGATTCCAGCGAAATCACGGTGCAATCCTGTTTGTTGCCCTGATCATGCTGTTACTGCTGACCTTGCTTGGCCTCACCGCGATGCAGGTGACGATGCTGCAAGAGCGCATGTCCGGAAACTTTCGTGTCCAGCAAGTCGCGTTCGAGCGCGCCGAGGGCAAGATGGCCGAGGGCCGGGATCAGGTCAGCGATCCGCTTTACGCTTATGACTATATTTCACCGAATCCGGTTGGATTGTCGGCGGCAAACGGAAACCCTTGGGATTCCTGGTTGACCACCTATCCGCCGGCAGTCCATTTCGAAAAAAATGTTCGCGCCTGCGGGGGAGCCTGCCCCGAGCAGCGCGGCAGCATTGTCGGTGATGACCCGAACAAGAAGCCTCGCTTTTACGTGATTTCCGGCCAGGAAAAAGATCCTGGCAGCCCTGTCAGCAGTGCGTCTTGGGCCACTGTACAAACCATTTACGTCTATTGATCCGTTGCCTGGACGGGAGAACCTCAATGAAACTGCTTAATACCAAACTCGCCGCGATATGCGCCGCGCTGTGCGCTGCGGCGGGAATCGCGCAACCAACCGATGCTTGGGCGCAAGCGGCTTCTGGCGGCGTCGATGTCGCCCAGCAACCCTTGTTCACGGCCAGTGGTCAGGCGCCCTTGAACATGCTCGTCATGGGCAAGGATCACAAGATCTACTATGAAGCTTACAACGACGCTTCGGATCTGGATGGCGATGGCGCGCTTGATATCGGCTACAAGCCCGCCACGATCGATTATTACGGCTATTTCAACTCTGACGTTTGCTACACGTGGGATGGATACAAGTTTGTTCCCAGTTCCGCTGCCAGCGGCAAGCAATGTTCGGGCAAATGGAGTGGTGATTTCCTCAACTACCTGACCACATCGCGCCTCGATGCCTTGCGTCGGGTGCTGTATGGCGGCTGGCGTCAGGTCGACTCGACCACCGAAACCATCCTGCAAGGCGCGTTCCTGCCGCAGGATGGACATAGCTGGGGCAAGGAATACCAGAGTGTCGCGCGCGATGGTTATGACATCAGCAACTACGCGCCGCTTTCCGCGCCCGAAGCCGGCAGATATATCCTGTTCGCGGTAACGACGACGACCGGCATCAATAACTCGTTTGCCTTCCCGGCTTACCAGGCACCGATGCTGCGGGTGTTGAAGAACACCGACAAGCGCGTCTGGAACTGGCTGTCGATTGAAGGCCCGGTGGCGGGCAACAAATGCTTCACTTCTGGCAATTCACGAGTCGATTGCGTAACCAGTGGCGGCTCCTCGTGGGAGATCGTTCCTTCGGACATGTATCAGAACCTCTCCGTCACGACATGGAAGCGGACGTCAGGCAGTGGCAGCCCCGCTGACAAAAACGGCATGGATTCGCTGTTCACGGGCAACGCGGTGAACGGCAATCTTTGTGGCAGCGGGGTGGTCAGTGTGATCGACCGTGCTTCGGGAAATCCGTTCAGTGGTAGCAACGGTTGCACGAATGACAATTTTCTCACGAAGCTCGAAGGCAAGATCATCATTCCTGTTGCTGGCACCTACAAGTTCGGCATCGACGGTGATGATGCGGTCGATCTGTTCATTGATGGCATCCATCGAGTGGGTTGGTACGGTGGTCACGCTGGCGACCGCAGTAATGGCGGCCTCGAGAGTCACTCTGCTTCGTTTTTGCTTACCGCAGGCGCGCATGACATCGTTTTCAGGCACCAGGAAGCGGGGGGCGGCGAAACCTGGGGCCTTTTTCTGCAAAAGACGACGGGTGCCGCCACGCGCGACGACTACCTGGTTCGCGTGCAATCCTGCCCGGCCAGTGACGCAAGCTTGCGCGAGACGACCTGCAAGGCCTATCCGAATGGCCAGTTCAAGCCGACCGGCATCCTGCACGATTACGGTGAAACCTCACGCATGTACTTCGGCCTGATCACCGGCTCGCAGTTCAACAATCTCGAAGGCGGCGTCCTGCGTCGCAACATGTCCAATTTTGGCGCCGAGATCGATCCGGATACCGGCATTTTCCGCAGCAACGTGAACGGCATCGTCAATACGATCAGCGGTTTCCGCATGATCGGCGGCAACTATGGCAACAGCACGACAGACAATCTCAACAGCGATTCCAACTGGAACTGGGCCAATGGCAATGGCCATTGTCCGTCGGTCGGTAATCGAGCCATCGACAACGGCGAATGCCGCATGTGGGGCAATCCGTTGGGTGAAATGGTCTACGAGAGCATGCGCTATTTTGCCGGCGCCGCTGCGCCGACCACGCGATTCAGCACCGGCGACCCCTCGGGGCAGGGAGCCAATGAAGAAACCGCAATGAAGCTGAACAAGGAAACCTGGAAGGATCCTTACGCGGCAGCTCCCACCGGTGGTGGCTTCCTTTCCTGCTCGCGCCCCTTCCAGACCTTGATCAGTGACATCAATCCCAGCTATGACGGCGACGTACCGGGCAGCCCGTTCACAGGAGCGGTCACGACGACGAACGATACACCGACCTCGATTTCAAGTTTCAGTCTGCAAACCGAAGGTCAGGCCATGTGGAATGCCGAATTCGGCGCGGGCTCGAAATCGGTGTTCATCGGCGATGTCAACAACGTGACCGATGGTGCGCCGACGGCGAAGACGGCATCGAGTTTCGGCAATATCCGCGGCCTTGCTCCGGAAGAGCCGACCAAGGGCGGCTCGTATTCGGCAGCGGCAGTGGCGCGCTTTGCCCGGGCAACCGATCTCAATACCGTGACCGGCCAGCAGAACCTCAGCACCTATTCGATCGCCCTGGCCTCGCCGCTGCCACGCATCGATTTTCCGATCGGCGACGGCAAGATCACCTTGCTGCCGTTTGCCAAGACCGCCAGCGGCACCTTTGGTGACGGCACGCGCAAGCCGACCAATACGATCGTCGATTTCTATGTCGAGAAGATCGCCAACCTGCCCGGACAGCCGTCCGACGCAACGATCAACGAAGGCCGCGCCTATGCCGCGTTCCGTATCAACTACGAGGACGTCGAGCAAGGCAATGACCATGACATGGACGCGATCGTTCGCTACCTGGTATCCGCCAATGCGGATGGTACGGTCACCGTAACATTGAACTCGGAATATGCGGCTGGTGGTGCGGATCAGAATATGGGTTATGTCATGTCTGGTACTACGCAGGATGGTGTCTATCTTGACGTTCGTGACACGGACTCCGGTACAGGTAGTTTTTTGCCGTACGCGTTGAATACGCCGAATCCGTTGCTACCGGGCGCCTGTGGCATCACGACACCGCCAACGCCCTGTAACTCACGCTTGCCTTTGACATCGACACGCATCTTCACACCTTCAGCCGCTGGCGCGGCCGGCGGTGCTATTTTCCTCAACGATCCGCTCTGGTATGCCGCCAAGTACGGTGCACCCAAGCCTGCTGAAGTTGATGTTGATAATGATGGAGTGCCAGATAATTACTTCCTGGTCACCAATCCGGCCAACTTGCGCGCGCAGCTCGACAAGGCGTTCGCCGACATCCTTAACAACGCGCAGCCGACAGCGAGTGTGGCGACGAGCACACCGCGCTATGTCCCGGGCGCCACGTTGGCGTACGAAGCTTCGTACAAATCCGACGACTGGTCCGGTGACATCCAGGCCTTCCGTCTGAGCTCTGATGCAACGTATGACAGCGGCGGTTCGGCACAATGGAGTGCCAGCGCGAAGATGCCTGCTGCCAGCGCACGCAATGTTTTCACGGCAAGGCCGGTTGCCGGTGGCTTCACCGGAACGCCGTTCACGACGGCAGGCCTCAATGCCGCCATGCAAGCCACATTGATGGATACCTTGCCGTCCGAATACACCGTTGACGAGTTTGTCGCCTACATCAAGGGTGACCAGAGCAACGAGCAGGGTGTTACTGGCTGCACGGTTCCGACGGATTGTCCGTATCGCAAACGCGGCTCCAAGGTGGGCGACATTCTCAATTCATCGCCTGCAGTCATCGGCGTAACCAGCTTTGGCTATGCCAGCATTCTCTCAACGGTGGATCCGACTGCGGCAGGCAGCTATACGGCCTATGTGGATGCGAAAAAGACCATCTTTGGCAGCAACTCGGAGAATCCTATCGTTTTCGTTGGTGCCAACGATGGCATGTTGCATGCCTTTGATGGCCGCGATGGAGTGGGTGGTGGCGTGGAACAGTTCGCCTATATTCCGAATGCCGTGATTGGTAACCTCAACAAGCTGGCCCGGCCAGGATATGTCCACCACTACTTCGTTGACGGTACGCCGACGGTGACCGATGCGTATCTCGGAGGCTGGAAGACTGTCCTTGCCGGATCAACTGGCGCCGGCGCGCGCGCCGTCTACGCGCTTGATGTCAGCAATCCACGCAGCTTTGGCCAATCGGACGTGATGTGGGAATTCAACAGCTCGCTCGATGGCGACATGGGTCAGTTCGTTGGTCGCCCCTATATCGGCGTTACCGAGGGCAACCAATGGGTAGCAGTATTCGGCAATGGTCTGAACAGCGATCGTCAGCGCGGTGTTCTCTTTATCGTTGATCTTGCGACCGGTGCGCTGATCCAGAAGATCGACACCGGTGTGGGCTGCCCGACGGGTGCTTCTGGTTGCACTGAGGGTCCGAATGGTCTGGCTACTGCGGTTCTAGTCGACAACAGCGGCAACGGTGCCGCGGACACGATCTACGCAGGTGACTATCAAGGCAATATGTGGCGCTTTGAGCTGAGCGGAGGAAGCTGGTCGCTGGGCAACAGCGGGGATCCGATCTTCAAGGCACTGGATCCGACCGGCAAACCCCAATCGATCACCAGTGGCTCCTACACAGTGGCAAATCCGCTCGGCGGCACCATGGTGATCTTTGGCACCGGCCGCTATTTGAACCCGGATGATGCTGATGAAACCCGCCTTGGCCAGGGATCACGCCCGACTCTGGATACCATTTACGGAATCTGGGATAGCCGAAGCTACGATGACGTCAACAACTCGTGGACATCGTTCTTCCCGATCGCGACGCGCGCCAGTGGCACCTACGCGGATCTCGAAAAGCAGGAGATCACGAGTTATACGCCACTCGGGGCAGGAGGCATCAATGGATACCGCACGGCCACGCGAAATCCGGTCGACTTCAAGGAGACAGCAGGTGGAACGGGCAAGTTGGGTTGGTACCTCGACCTGAAGTGCACGGGAGACGATTGCACAGGCGCTTCCGCAACGTCGATTGATGGCGAGCGCGTCACTGCAACCCCGCAAGGCATCCTCAGCAATGTCATCTTCAATACCTTCCGTCCTGAAGGTGACACCTGTGAACCCGGAAGCCTGAACGCGACGATGGTTCTCGATGCCTTGACCGGTGCAGCGGACTACATCCCGATCGCGCCTGGAGCTGGATGGGGAACGGGAATGGCGCCGCCGACCGGAAAGCCGCTGGCCGGCACCGATACGGTTCGCGGACCGCCACCAGGTGAGCCGCCCATCGTGATCATTCATCCGCCGAATCCGCCGGTGCCGTGTCTGCCGGGTAGCCCGGGCTGCGTAGCTCCGCCTACGCCGTGTACTCCGGGAACTCCAGGCTGCGAACCCCCGGTAACCGGTTGCAGCTGGCGCTCGCCGAACTCGGCAGGACGTCCGCCAGGCAAGGCAATTCCGTGCGGTCGCATCTCGTGGAAGCAGATCCGCTGATCGATTGACATACCAAATAGAGGGACACAGGGATGTGTCCATCGCCGATATTCAAGTGACCTGTGGATTATTGGTATTCTGGCTGCAGCAAGGTCCGGGTCAGCCATTCAAGAGGATAAGACGTTGAAAAAGCTCAGGGGATTTACACTGATCGAACTGATGATCGTCGTCGCAGTTGTCGCGATCCTCGCTGCGATAGCCTTGCCATCCTACGATCAATATATTCGCAAGACGCGGCGCGCACAGGCCAAGACGGATTTGCTGGAAATTTCGCTGGCTCTGGAGCGCGCGTACACACTCAATCGCACCTATGTGGGTTTTCCGCAAACCTTCAATCAATCGCCACGAACCGGCACCAAGTATTACGACATCACCTACCCCACGCTTTCCGCAACAGCCTTCACAATCACGGCTACGCCAGTTGCTCCTCAGACGGGCGATACACAATGCAATGTTCTTAGCCTGAACCAGCGCGGCGTCAAGACTGCAAGTGGTACGCTTGGAGTAGAAGGCTGCTGGTAGCATTTGCACCCTTGAGACCAGGTCGGCGCAGTTTGCAGCCAAGCTGCCTTGTCGAATGCATCCCTGACGTCTATACTCCGCACCCCTTCTGCGCCGGAATAGCTCAGTTGGTAGAGCGCGTCATTCGTAATGATGAGGTCGTAGGTTCGATTCCTATTTCCGGCACCATCCCGCATCCGGGAGTCTGCAGCTTTGCACCATCGGTGCAGCTGGGAGATGAAGGCGGGAAGCGGCCGCAAACTGCGGCAAGCCAACCGGCAGTGGGCGATTAACTCAGCGGTAGAGTGCCACCTTCACACGGTGGAAGTCAGTGGTTCGATCCCACTATCGCCCACCATTCCGTTTCCGCGAAATCGCAGCAGCCCCTACAAGGGCGGGCTTCATGGTGGGACCGAATACGATCGGCTGCATCTTGCGATCCAGGCAAATGCTCGCTCGTAAACGAGCTCCTACGGGTTTTTCGTGTCGCCGTGGATAGCGTCGAGGGTGTGCCCTCGTTCGCGATTAACCCAACGCTGAATAGACCTCCGGCAAGGAAGATGCATGCTGGGTCTACTGCGCAATCAAGAACCATTGCTGATAAAGGCCTGTCAGCTCATTTCCAAACACAAACCATGCCCAACCAGCGGCCGCGATGAACGGTCCGAATGGTATCGGGGTGCTTTTATCCTTGCTCTGGGCCGCAAGCGCGATCCCGCCGACGATGGCGCCAATCAGCGAAGACAGCAGGATGATCGGTAGCAAAGCCATTGCGCCCATCCAGGCACCCAGCGCCGCAAGCAATTTGAAATCGCCGTAGCCCATGCCTTCCTTGCCGGTCATCAGCTTGAACAGCCAGAACACCGACCACAAGCTCAGCCAACCAATGGCCGCACCGATGATCGAGGTCGACGGGTCGACAAAGATCGGCACCAGCGACAGCACCAGTCCAAGCCAAAGCAAGGGCAGGGTCAATTGATCCGGCAACAATTGCGTGCGTGCGTCGATACCAGATGCAGCGATCAGTATCCAGGTGAAGACCAGACCGGCCAGCAATTGCAGGCCGAAGCCGAACTTCCAAGCGATGATCGCGCAGGCCACGCCACTGATCAGCTCAATCAACGGGTATTGCCAGGAAATGGCCGTCTTGCAGTAGCGACAGCGCCCGCGCAGGAAGAGAAAGCTCAGCAGTGGAATATTGTCAAGTGGCGACAAGCCATGCTTGCAGTGCGGGCAATGCGAACTCTTGAAAACCAGATCGGGCGGTACTTCCTCTGCGTCGGGCTCGGTCTGACCCAGAAATTCACGGGCCTGCGACATCCAGTCGAATTCAAGGCGGCGCGGCAGACGCAAGATCACGACATTGAGAAAGCTGCCAACCAGCAAGCCCAGTACCGCCACCACTGGAATCAACGCAGCCGGGTGTTCAAGCCAAGACCAGTCCATCAACACAATTCCCCTGGCGAAGCCGAGCCGGTCATGAACAAGTCGACAAGCAAGGCGACGGAAATATCGTAGTAGCCCCGTCAGGGGCGAGAGCTTGGTGGATACGGATGAAAGCTACGCCCCTGAAGGCGCTCCTACGGCTGAATTCGAGTGGAGTTTGCAGGAGTCCGCTAACGGGCGAGTTCTTTCATGTCCAGCCAGATGACCTCGCGCCTGCAGGCGCTCCTACGAAATGTCGTGGTTCGTCTGTATGCTTGCCGCCTCTGCGAAGGTGGCAAGCGTCACGACAAGAAGTCGATCAACCAACAACCGAACCAAGCTTGAAGATTGGCAGGTACATACCCACCACCATGCCGCCGACGATAATGCCGATGATGATCATGATGAAGGGTTCCAACAAGCTGGACAACGCATCCACGGCATTGTTGACTTCCTGCTCGTAAAACTCGGCGATCTTGAACAGCATCGTATCGAGCGCACCGGATTCCTCACCAATTGCTACCATTTGCACGACCATGTTCGGAAACAGGCCTGTCTGACGGATGGCCAACTGGAGTTGGTGGCCGACGGCCACATCTTCGCGAATGCGCTTGACGGCATCGTTATAGACCACGCTACCGGTAGCACCAGCGACCGAATCCAGCGCTTCAACCAGCGGGACGCCCGCCTTGAAGGTAACGCCCAAAGTGCGCGAAAAACGCGCCATGGCGGATTGGCGAAGAACCTGTCCAATTACCGGAAGCCTGAGCATGCTGCGGCCAACAAAGTGCTGAAACTTGGTTGATCGTTTGTAGATGACCCTCAATACCACGACCGCACCAATCACCCACGCCAACACCAGCCACCAGTAGGAAACCATGAACTTCGACATGCCGACGAGCATTTGCGTGAAGGCAGGCAGATCGGCACCGAAGTTCGAGAAAACTGTTTCGAACTGCGGAATCACGAAGATCAACAGGATGCACGAAACCAGCACCGCGACAGAAAGGACCATGGCCGGGTAGAACATGGCTTTCTTGATCTTGCCTTTGATCGCTTCGATGTTTTCCTGATAGTTCGCGATGGTGTCCAGAATGGTGTCGAGAACACCTGCAGATTCGCCCGCCTTGACCAGGTTTTGGTAAAGCTCATCGAACTGGACCGGATATTTGCCTAGCGCCTCGTTGAGGGCAGCACCACCTTCGATCTCGGTCTTGATATCAACCAGCATATCCTTGACGCGTGGATTGGTCTGGCCACCAGCGACAATCTCAAATCCCTGCACCATCGGCACGCCCGCAGCCATCATCGTGGCAAGCTGGCGACTGAAAATTGAAATGTCGCGTGATTTGATCGTGCTGCCAGCCGATCCGAATATTGGTTTGGGCTTGGCCTTGACGGTCTGCGGATTGATGCCCTGACGGCGAAGCTCGGCCTTGACCAGACTGGCCGTCTTGGTCGTCATCTCGCCTTTCATCTTCTGGCCGCGCTTGTCGAGCCCGACCCAGACGTAGGTATCCATCTTGCTCAGCGAAGCACGCGATTTACCCGCGTTGGTCTTGACGCCGGCTCGGGCAGTTGCGCTCGTGGTTGCCATGGCTTAGTCCTTGGTCACTCGGTTGATTTCGGCGAGGCTGGTGAGTCCGTTTTTGGCTTTGAGCAGGGCGGAGGCGCGAAGATCGCGGATGCCGTCAGCTTTTGCCTGCTCCTCAATCTGCAGGGCAGAACCACCAGAAAGAATGATTTTTGAAATTGAATCGGTCAGCGGCATCACCTGATAGATGCCCATGCGACCCTTGTAACCCTCATTGCAGCCCGAGCATCCAACGGCTTCCTGCAATTGCATACCTGCATCAATATCCTCCTGGCTGAATCCTTCCGCCAGCAGCGCAGCTGCAGGAAGCTCCAACGGGCGCTTGCAGGTATGCAATCGACGCGCAAGGCGCTGTGCAATGATCAGGGTTACCGAAGAAGTGATGTTGTACGGCGCAATTCCCATGTTCATCAGGCGCGCAATGGTCTGCGGCGCATCGTTGGTATGCAGGGTCGACAAAACCATGTGACCGGTTTGCGCGGCCTTGATCGCGATCTCGGCAGTTTCCAGGTCTCGAATTTCGCCGACCATCACCACGTCAGGATCCTGACGCAGAAATGATCGAAGTGCCGCGGCGAAAGTCATGCCGCGCTTCGCGTTTTGTTGTACCTGATTGATGCCCGGCACACGGATTTCGACCGGATCTTCAACCGTCGAGATATTGCGCCCTTCGGTGTTGAGAATATTGAGCGCGGTATAGAGAGATACCGTTTTGCCCGAACCGGTTGGTCCGGTTACCAGCACCATGCCGTAAGGCTTTTCGATGGCCTCGAGAAACAGATCGCGTTGATCATCCTCGTAACCGAGTTTGTCGATACCCATCTTCGCGGCCGAGCCGTCGAGAATACGCATGACGATTTTTTCGCCAAACAGGGTCGGGCAGGTGCTGACGCGGAAGTCGATCGATTTGGTTTTCGACAGGTTGAGCTTGATGCGTCCATCCTGAGGCACGCGCCGCTCGGCAATGTCGAGACCCGCCATGACCTTGATGCGCGAGGAAATGCGCGGGGTCAGGCGGATTGGCGGTGAGGCGACATGCTTGAGCATGCCATCCATGCGCAGGCGCACACGGTAATTGGTTTCGTACGGTTCGAAATGGATATCCGAGGCGCCGCGCTTGATCGCATCGACCAGCACCTTGTTGACGAAACGCACCACGGGGGCATCGTCGGCACTGTTGGCATCGACACCGGTGCCGCCGTCATCGTCGCTGACATCGCCGAGATCGAGATTTTCCAGACCTTCGGCGTCCTCCATGTCATCGATGGTCGTGCTGGTAATGTTATGCGCATTCTCGATTGCACGGTCGAGTTGCTGCTCATCGACCAGGATCGGCTCGATGATGTGATTGGACTGGAACTTGATGTCATCCAGCGCACGCAGGTTGGTCGGATCGGAAACACCAACGAACAAGCGGTTACCGCGTTTGAATAGCGGTAGCGCCTTGTGTTTGTTGATCAACTCTTCCTTGACCAGCTTGATCGGGATCTGGCTCAGGTCCAGCGCGGTGACATCAAAAAGCGGTACACCAAACTCGAAAGCGGACGCCAGGGCAATCTGCTGACTCGGCACCAAGCCATTCTCCGAGAGCCAGGCGCCGATCGGAATTTTCTGCTTGCCGGCATCCTCAATGGCCTTGCGCGCTTCACTTTCACCAATCAATCCCTCCGCAACCAGCCGTCGGCTGATACCGGAAAGACCGGTCAAAGAAGTTGGATTCATCTGTGTTGCCATAAGAATGTCGTGCAAGTCCCCGAATACACTGCTGAATCTACCGCAAATGCGGTGCCGAAAGAACACCCGTCGAGCAGTATAGTGTCCCAATACACATAAATTTTGGCCAATGGGTCGGAAGTTGGGGAAATTGCCGCCTCAGTAGCCTTCGGCACCCCTTCTGACGCCGGGATGCCTGATCCATTCCAGTCACTGGTTCCGAGCCTTTCGAAGGGCCACCCCAAACCGTTTCAAGAAAAAGCCGCTCGTCCGGCGCCAGCCGAAGGGCCACTCCCGCGAAAGCAATTCAAACGCCAGACTCTCTGTAGGAGGCAGCTTCAGCCGCGATGCTCCAAAACCAACCGTTCGCCCCCTGATCGAGCCCGGCGCAGGCTTCGAGCTTGTTGAAGGATGAACTCAAATTGCCGAAAGCCTGAGATAGCTTCCAATTATGGTTCGGCAAACTCCTCGCAAGAAGCGGCTTGACCAGCCATTCGGCTATTGAAAGCAGCCACGGTGACACCAGTAAGAACTATGTATATACTCAACGTATATCCATTTTGAAGGTCACTTACATGACTACCGCCAAAGTATTTCAATCCGGCAACAGCCAGGCTGTGCGCTTGCCCAAGGCGTTTCGCTTCAGTACGGACGAGGTGGCTATATTTCGTCGCGGCGACGAAATAGTTCTGCGCGAAAAGCGACCAAGCCTGAGCGACGTGCTCGACCCGCTGCCGCCATGGCCGGATGACATCACGCCAAAAGCCATTCCGGATCTGCCGGTACAGGAGCGCGAGGAATTGTAATGGCTGCTCCGCGCTATTTGCTGGATACCAACATACTCATCTACATATTGTCTGGGCGCTATCCAGCGCTCCGCGCGCATGTAGATCGTCTTGCGCCGGGACACGCAGCCACTTCCGTGGTGGTATGCGGCGAATTGCACTACGGCATCGCCAAAAGCATGCGGCGTGAGGACGCCCTGCAGCGGCTGAACGCGCTGCTCGAACTGGTTCCTGAGTTGCCACTGCCCCCAGATGCTGCCGAACACTACGGCGACATTCGTGCCGAGCTTTCCGCTCGCGGAACGCTGATCGGAGCGAACGATCTCTGGATTGCTGCGCACGCGCGCGCGGCTCGACTGACGCTAGTCACCAACAATGTCCGTGAATTCGAGCGCGTCAAAGATCTGAAGCTGGAGAACTGGGCGGAATGAGAGCGCTGTTGTAGATCGCCGCAGCGCTCTTCAATATGGCCGTTCGCCCAGAGCCAATCGAAGGGCAACTCCCACGACAGAAATCCACACGCGCCAAGCTTTTCGTAGGAGGCGGCTTCAGCCGCGATGCGTTTGGTCTTATTGGCGATTGGGTAGGAGCATCGGGCATAAATGCCTCTCCTACGAAGAGCCGGGGGTGCGATCGTGTCGAAATTGATTGTTGCCGCGAAATCGCCGCTTTTCGTAGGAGGCGGCTTCAGCCGCGATGCTTCCGGATGAGTCAGATTTACCTCAACCGTTCGCTCGCCGAAGGGCAGCCTCAGGTCGCCGCATAGAAAAACCGTTCGTCCTGAGCCAGTCGAAGGATGAACTCCAAACCCTTCTTGTGTCGCAAAAATTCCAACCCAAGCCACCAACGCCATTGCGCGCTATGATTCCCCTTCACTCTGGGGAGCCCGCATTTTGAGCCTGAGCATCGTCCTGCCCGCCAAAAATGAAGCCGCCGCGCTGGCCGATCTGCTGCCGCGCCTCAAGGCTGCGCAACCCGACGCCCAGATCATCGTGGTAAACGACGGTTCCACCGACGAAACCGCAAAACTCTGCGTCACCCATGAAATAACAGCGCTCAACAATCCCTACTCGATGGGAAACGGCGCCGCGATCAAACGCGGCGCGCGCGCAGCGACCGGCGAGATCATCGTTTTCATGGATGCAGACGGTCAGCACGATCCAGCCCTGATTGCGACGCTGCTCGAAAAACTCGACCAAGGCTACGACATGGTCGTTGGCGCACGCGACGGCTCCGGCCAAGCCAACTTCCATCGTGGCCTCGCCAACTCCTTGTACAACTGGTTGGCCAGTCGCATGACCGGCCACGCCGTACTCGACCTCACCTCCGGCTTCCGCGCTGTTCGCGCAGAGAAATTCAGAGAATTTCTGCACCTGCTACCAAACGGCTTCAGCTACCCGACCACCAGCACCATGGCATTCTTCCGCAGCGCCTATCCAGTCGCCTATGTGCCGATCCCCGTGGCCAAGCGTGTAGGTACAAACAGCCATATACGACTACTGAAGGATGGCATCCGCTTTCTGTTGATCATCTTCAAGATCGCTACGCTGTATTCGCCGTTGAAGCTATTCGTGCCGACCAGTGTCGTGTTCTTTTTGCTTGGTACTGGAAACTATGCCTACACGCTCTATACCTTCCATCGCCTGACCAACATGAGCACCTTGATGTGGAGCGCTGCAGTCATCGTGTTTCTGATTGGACTTATCTCCGAGCAGATCACGGCGTTGACCTACCGACGCGAAAAGTGAATGAGCAATCGGCACTTTCGTACGCTGGCGGATGGCGGGCTTGCGCAGGTAGCGACAGCAAGTAGGTGCCCTACTTTCAGCCCTTTCCGTTGCTCGATTTCTACCGAAAAAAAAGCGGGATCGAGCCGATGAAGGTACTTTTCATCAGTACCTCATACCCACGAGATGTTTCCGACTGGCGCGGGATATTCATGCATCATCTGGTCGCCGCGCTGGTGCGTGCCCCATCGATCAGGCTGAATGTTTGGGCCCCACCTGGCGAGCTACCCGATCGAGCGAAAAGCGTCCTGTCCCGCGACGATGCCGAGTGGTTGGCAGCACTCATGGCGGCTGGTGGCATATCACACTTGATGCGTAGTGGTGGGTGGCGCACATGGCTTGAACCGCTGCGTCTCTTGCGCAAGATTGGCGGCGCCTATCGGGCCAATCCGGATCAAGATATCTATCACATCAACTGGCTGCAGTGTGCGCTACCGCTTCCACGCAATCGAAAACCAGCCTTGATCACGGTATTGGGCAATGATCTCAAGCTTCTGAAATTGCCGTTCATGCGCGTGATGCTGCGCAGGGTCATGAAGAAGCGCAGGGTAGCCATTTGCCCCAACGCAGACTGGATGCGGCCTGCGCTTGAAGCCGCGTTTGGAGACATTGCCGAGATTTGTCCGGTTCCTTTCGGCATCAATCCGGATTGGTATGCGATCAGGCGTGAACCCGTCGTCGCGAAACCACATCGCTGGCTCGTTGTCACGCGGCTAACCGCGAACAAACTGGGGCCACTGTTCGATTGGTCGGAAAAGTTCTTCGCTGATGGCGATCGCGAATTGCACCTTTTCGGCCCCATGCAGGAAGGCGTCCAGGTTCCAGACTGGGTTCACTATCATGGCCCCGCCACGCCCGAACAATTGCTGTCGGAATGGTTTCCTGGCGCTTGTGGCCTGATTACCCTGAGCCGCCATGCGGAAGGTCGCCCGCAGGTGATGCTGGAGGCTATGGCGTCGAGCCTTCCCATCATTGCTTCGAGGATGCCAGCGCATGCCGAGATCGTCTTCGACGGGGAAACCGGGTTGTTGTGCGACGACACTGACAGCTACGTCAAGGCCCTGCTGGTATTGGAGGATAAGTTGATCAATCAACGCATGGGTGAAGCTGCGCGGCGTTGGGCTACTCGCGAAATCGGTACATGGGATGACTGCGCGAATCGCTATGTGCAGATCTATCAGCGACTGCTTGGATCCTCGTGAATGCATGGAGGCTGAGGCGAAAATGGGTTTGGTTGAACATCATCAGGCATTGAGACGGCCACAACATCCGGTCTGCTCGATCTGCATTGCCAACTACAACGGTTCCGGATTGCTGGAAGACTGCCTGGATTCAGTGCTGTCACAGCAGGGCGATGTCAGCATCGAAATCATTGTTCATGATGATGCCTCGACGGATGAATCCGTTGCCTTGTTGTGCGCGAAGTATCCTCAGGTGGAGGTGCTTGCCGGTCTGGAAAATGCAGGTTTCTGCATCGGCAACAACCGCATGGTGGCGCATGCGCGTGGTGAGTTCGTCCTGCTGTTGAACAATGATGCGGCACTGCATTCTGATGCGCTGCTTACGCTTCTCGAAGCAGCTCGCGCGCAGTCCCCAGCGGGCATCCTGACCATGCCTCAGTACGACTGGGAGACCAACGAGCTGGTTGACCGTGGTTGTCTGCTGGATCTGTTCTACAACCCAGTGCCGAATCTTGACCGTAGCCGGTCTGAGGTGGCAATGGGAATTGGTGCATGTCTGTTCTTGCCGCGATCATTGTGGAACCACCTCGGCGGATTCCCGGAGTGGATGGGCTCGATTGCAGAAGACATGTTTTTGAGTTGCCGCGCCCGATTACAGGATATGCCTGTCCAGGTTACTCAAAGTAGTGGCTATCGTCACCGGCAAGGTGCCAGCTTCGGCGGTAGTCGCGTCGATGCGAATCGTTTGCAGACCACCTTTCGTCGCAGGCGGCTGAGCGAGCGCAACAAGACAGCCGTGATGGTGATCTGCACGCCCACCTTGCTGGTTTGGCCGTTAGTCGTGCTGCATGCTTTCGTACTGGCCATTGAGGGTGTTGCGTTGACCCTGTTCAGAATGGATAGCCGAATTTGGCGGGAGATCTACGCGCCGACGCTATGGTATGTTTTCAGTGATCTGGGCCGGTTGCGCAAACTTCGTCAAGAAGTTCAACTTTCCCGGCGCACAACCCTGCGAAAGTATGCACGTTGCATGACGCTGCTCCCACGCAAGCTTGCCATGTTGCTGCGATATGGTGTGCCCACATTGAAGTAAGTCTGTGTTCCAACGATCAGCGAACACCGGCCCGGCCATCTAAATGGTCCCAGCCAGATATCAATCTGGACGGCGGAACAGAAACAAGGGTTCTTTCGGATTGACGCCGAGCTTGATGGCATCCACTCCAGGCAATACCTCATCGTGTTGCCGCACACACGAAACCAGTCCTGTCGATGTAAAACGCACAAAAATATCTCGACCGAACAATCGAACGTGGTCGGCCTGCCCATAAGCCTGCGATCGCGCTGCGTCTGTATCAATACCAGGGTCCTGCCAAGTGTGGTGCAATTTTGCGCTGTACGGTGTCTGCAGGATGGCATGCCCGCCCGGCTTTAGTACGCGACGGATTTCACTCAGCGCCTTCAAGTCATCGTCCACATGCTCAAGCACATGGTTTGCGATGACAAGATCAAACGTGCCTTCATCAAATGGCATGTCGAGCATGTCGACGCGTTGCACATCTGGCGAACCGGGGTAGAGATCGCACGGCACGTAACGTGCTGGAGTAGCCGCCGATATGTGCTGTCCGAGTCGCTTCTCCGGTGCAAAATGCAGCACTGACTTGCCTGCCAGGTTTGCGAGCAGGCCCGTTTCTTCCAGATACATAAAAAGATGACGTTCGCGATCATGGGCGCCGCAACGTGGGCACTCGAACTGATCGGGATTGCTGCCGATCATGTCAATGGCATGCATCAATCCCGGGCCACCTTTTGAGCCACCCATATACGGCATGAAACGCCATACGTGGCGGCCGCACATTACGCATTGCTTGCGACCACCCGGTAGCCAACCGGCAAGTGCATATTTGGCGAGCTTCATGAAATTCATTGTCTTCCTGCGTGGCGAACTAGCGACGATATAGAACGCGTAATCTACGGCCCTGCGCGTCCTTCTGCATGCGCCCGATCAGCTCCTTGTATGCCATGCGGATGATGGAACCGAGCACCAATGCGCCCGTTCGGATTGCGCCAAAAGGTGATGCGGCCAAGGCACGCGGTATCCATTCCTTGAGCAGGGTCGCGTTGCGCGTGAGAAGTGCGCGATAGAAGGCGCGGCGCATGAAATCTGCGATGCCGTGGGCCAGGTCATCGTCGGAGATCAGTTCCCGAGGTACGCTCATGATGGCCTCCCAATACATTTTGCGTACGTGCTCGTTGGCATGCGCAACCATCGATCCGGCAGAACTCACCCGATACGCGGTAAGTGGTTCTCCAATTTGCGCAAGGAAACCGTTGCGGGCATGAAAAAGGTGCGCCCAATAGTCAATTTGTCGCTTTTCTGCGCCGAGCCAAGCAAGCTTGCCTTGTGGTCTAAACAACACGGAGCTGTTGTTGAGGAAATTGCCTCTGCGCAGCATCTCGGCCAGGTCGAATTGCTGATCTCCGATATCGTTGAATCGTCCGATTGCATTCCCGGCGTCATCGATCGTCAACGCGTTGGTATACACCGCAGAACAGTCCGGATTCTCCACCAAATAGTCAAGCTGACGTTCGAGCTTGCCCGGCAACCAATAGTCATCTGCGTCCACACGGGCAATGAAGTCGCCGCTCGCGCGGCCGATCAAGCCCTTCATGTTTTCGAATGCGCCAAGCCTTGGGTTGTGACGGAAATGGCTAATCACATCGGGGTGCGCGGCCGCCAACTCTGCCACAATCTCGCTCGTTCCATCGCTGGAGCAATCGTCTCCAACGAGAATTTCCAGATCAGCATCAACTGATTGCTCAAGTACACTCTCAACGCATTGACGAACATAGCGACGCTGATTTAACGTGACTATGCATACTGAAATCAATGATCGTTCTTTCATCAACGCACGTCCGGCTCGTCCGGCTGGTCCGCAGCGCCGTATTCCTTGCCAGTCGCCATCGTGCCACACAATTGCAGCAGCTCTCTTAGCGCCTGACTACGGCTGATCACGGCTCCGCCGAGATACGCTATGGCAGCAACGACAATCGCCAGTAACATCGCAGTCTTCCCTGTAGCCATCAAGTGTAGTACAGCCCATCCGGATGCAGCCGCGCATACGGTCAACATCAGGGTTGCCAGTTGATCACGTAACTGAGCGACTGCGCCGTAGCCGAGGAGCTTCTTCGAATACCAGGTGTTGATTACGGCTGCGAACAAGCTTGATATAAGCACCGCCCACGCGATGCCGATCGCACCCCAAGGACTGCCCGCGATGATCAGGCCTATGGAAATAATGCGTTTGATGACCTCGAGGCGGAACACAAGGTCGGACCGCCCCCGTGCGCCGATGGCCGCCAGATTCAAGACGTGTAGCGGCCAAAAAATGGCGCTCAGCGAGAGAATGGTCAAGAGAGGCGCTGCAGGTGCCCAGCGGGCGCCATACAAAGCGATGATTAACGGTTTGGCGATCACCGCAATACCAACGATGCAAGGCACAAACAAGAACAATGCAATGCGCAGTGAGAATCGCAATGCAGCAATCAACTTCTGAGGTTGGTCGGCGACACTTGAAAACACGGGTAGGCCGACCCGGTTGAGGATGCCGCTCATGAATGACGAGGGCGCCTGCTGCACATTTTGCGCCAATGTGTAATATCCAAGGGTATCGGGCGCAAATAGCTTGCCGATCAGTAACGATTGCAATCTAAGTGAAGCCACGCCCAGCAAATTTGCAAGGAACATGTAGCTGCCAAAGCTGAACAAGCTCCGGAATGATGCAATGTTGAATCGCCCGCCAGGTCGCCACCCGGAGTGGATCCAGAGCAGCACCCCCCGCAACGCGGCGGCTGTGACAATCTGCCAGGCGAGACTCCACACGCCATATCCGCCCCAAGCCAGGCTGATGGCAACAGTGGCGGAGCCTAGTACGCCAATGGCTTCCGCCTTGGCTCGCACCTTGAAGCGCAGTTGCTGAGTCAGTATGGCGTCGGGAACTGCGGAAAGTGCACTTAGCGGCAGAACCCATGCCACCAATCGCATAAGTGACCCAAGCTCGGCTTGCTGATAGAAGTTGGCTATGACAGGTGCGGCAATCCACAGAACGAGGAACAGGACAAGACTAATGACGCAGGTGAACCAGAACACCGTGGTTTCATCGTCGGCCGTTGTGTGTTGGCGCTGAATGAGTGACGTGCTGAACCCGGAGTCCACCAGTAGTGCTCCGATGCTGGTGAATACCAGAAGCATCGCGATCAAGCCGAAGTCGCTCGGCGATAAAAGGCGGGCGAGAACCAGGACAACAAAAAACTGCACACCGTAGCGTGCCGTGATCTCCAGCGCGCTCCAGAGTGTTGCATGGGCGGCACGCTGCGTCGGCGTTGGTGCATGATGGTCGCTCATGCGGTTACGCTCCGGGGATAGACGCCTAGCCCATTGCTTGAATTGGACATCCCGATAAACAGGGTATGCACGCATGCGTTCAGGTCGTTGAGAACATCGGCAGCAAGCACGAAGTCACCGAAGGCAAGGGTTTTGCGAAAGTCTTGAATATTGAAGGTGGCGATACAATTCCAGCGCTGCGTCCGCCAGGTAGAGAGAAAATTCAAGAAGGGTGCCGCGAGCCTGTGTACCGCCAATGCCCGTACCCCCGCGCCACGCAGCGCCAGCACGATCGACAGTGCTGCGACGAAAAGACTCGCTATCCGTGATCCTTTGCCCAGCACGCGAATCATCAGCACGCCGGCAAATGCGGTGAAAAAGCCGAGCATGGCCCGGAGGTAAAATTCCACTGGTAGCAGTATGCGCGCCAAAAAGATGCCGGGACGAAACCGATTGCTCTGCTTCAGGATGGTTTCGATGGGGGGGCAGGCAATAGTCACTAATGGCTGACTACAGGATTGGTACATCGCCGTTGCCCATTCCTTCGAGAGGCCTCGCCGAAACGAATCTCGTAAGGCATGTGCCGCGCAGTTCGTCAGCTATAAGGTCGGCGATGCATTCGTCCAATCCATTTGTGGATCCGAATTCTCCGTGGTTGCGGAATACTCCATAAGGCTCGTTGTCGGTCCGGGAAGTCGAGTCCTGTATGAAGTCATCAACTTGCTCGTTTGATGCGAGTCCGCAAAAGTCAAATAATAATCCGAGTGTGTCACGCGGGTTCTTGACTAGATCCTCGTAGCGAACCAAAAGACAACGATCCGGCCACTGCTTCTCAAGCTCAACGAGCGACCGTGCCAATGCCTTCCATCGCTCGAATCCATACCAATTTTCTTCACGCCCGGCATTCTTCCTTTCTGCGTGCCGCCACTCGCGCTCGAGTGACCACATGGGATCGAATTCGCGAGGAGCATTTGCCCATGAGGCCAGGACGTCGCGCGGATCTCGCACGATCCCGATTGCCTTCATGTTCGGCATCGACTCTAAAAGGTGTGGCAGTAGATGGTGAAATCTGACTTCCTTGTAGACCAAGTGCGTAATGTTGGATTTTTTGAACGAGGGCGTGCTTCGAGCAAGCTTTTTCTCGCCGGTCTGAAGCAGGAACTCGTCTCGTGATTCGAGAAGGTCGGTAAAGAATGCTTGCAAGCCTGCCGAGTCGGTATGGCTGTTGACACGTTCACGAAAGGAATGAGCGAAGAAGGGCTGATAGCGATAGGCGACGTGCTCATTGCTATTGAATAATTGACCAAGCCAGCTTGTTCCTGATCGCGGGGCACCATGAATTCCAACAATGATGGGCTGAAATTCAGTCATGTGGTCAGCTCTACATTGGAGCTAAATAGTTCATAGTTGGAAAGTTGCTCACGGGTTCCAGCAATCCCCTTCCACAAGAGCGTGTCAATGATCGAAAGATAGTGCGCTGCGTTGCCCAGCAAGGTTGGCGCCGCTGTCGTGCGCAAGAATGACAGCTGTACCCCGGCCTCCTGAAATTTATCTTCATTGTAAAGGTCGATACCGCCAACGGAGTTGACGTATTGGGTTGCACCAATGGCTCGGCAGAGACTTATGACTTTTGCCTGCCCTTTCAGATTGGCCGGCAGGTCAATTGTCGACGCTGTCAGGAATTTGCAACCAATGCCGAGCGCCTTTGAAATAGTGTTCAACGATTGCGCATTAAATGCAGCCACATTGGTGACGTTGGTTTCAAGAAGCCCGGTAATGAATGGAAGCAGCTCAATGCCATATGGGGCTTTCAAATAGCTTTCCTCCAGGCGCTTTTTAACACGACGTATAGCGAGGCCGCTGGAAAGCTGATACTCGCGTTGATTAATTGGAGCGCGAAAGTTTGAGCTACGGACTGGTAATGTAAGCCATCCAACATTTTGATTGTTGCGTATGCGGTTGCGATTTATCCAGCCACCTTTCATGTACTGTGCATCATCGTATAGTACGAAGACGTCGACCGCGTGCATAAGCTGGAAGTAGCCTATGTATGGGACAAAGTACGGTTGCATTATTGCCGCGATCACGTTCCGGCGCCTGCGACGATCCGAATGACTGCGGAGATGATCGAGACTTGATCTGAATCGAGTGCTGCGCCAGTAGGGAGAACAATAATTCGTGCAGCAAGGGCGCTTGTCTCACCCAGCACTAGATCCGCATGGGGAAACAGGTCCCGATATGGTTTCATCCTGTGGCATCCCGGCCAGAAGTACTTGCGCGCGAGGATGTTCTCGGCCTGCAAGGAGGAGATGATCTGGTCGCGAGTTGAAACACAGCCTTCACCGATTTCGAGGACGACGTAGTGATGACTGTTGCGTTCGGTCGGATCGTATTTCAGTACACTGATGCCGGGAGTATCGGCAAATGCTTCAGCATAAGCGGCGTGATTGCGCATGTTGATTGCAATGACGTCGTCCAGCGCATCCAGGTTGGTCAGCCCCATCGCCGCACACAGCTCGATCATCTTGCCGTTTGTGCCTGGGTGAATAACGTTGTCATAGCCATGGAAACCAAAGTTTCGCATCAGGCGAACGGCTTCGGCCAACTCGTCGTTGTTGGTTACGACAGCACCACCTTCAAAGGTGTTGAAAGATTTGGTGGCATGAAAGCTGAGCACTTCGCACGCGCCGAACCTGCCGATGGTCTGCCCTTTGTAGGTGCTGCCGAAGGCGTGCGCAGCATCGAACATCAGTTTAAGTCCGTGCTCGTCGGCAATCGCCTGCAACTCGTCGATGGGTGCCGCACGACCCCATAGGTGCACACCAATAATGCCGGTGGTACGTGGCGTGATCATGCGCCGTACGGCTTCAGGATCGAGATTATGAGTCGTGGGATCAATGTCGGCGAATACCGGTGTGATGCCTTGCCAATAGAGCGCATGCGCGGTAGCAACGAAGGTCCACGACGGTACGATCACTTCGCCTCCGAGACCGAGAGCTCGGATGGCGATTTCGAGTGCGATAGTGCCATTGCACATAGCGACGCAATGTTTGACGCCAAGATGGGTGGCAATACGCTGCTCGAACTCCTGCACCATTGGCCCGTTGTTGGTCAGCCACTGGCTGTCGAGGATCTGGTTGACGCGCTGCAGGAATGCATCGCGATCGCCTATGTTCGGGCGGCCTACGTGTAAAGGTTGCTCAAACGCGGGCGGCGCACCATTGATGGCGAGATCGGCTTTGTTACGAATGATCTTGTGCGCCACTGCTTCGCCTCTCGCATTGAAAGCTATTGCCGCGCCTTCCGAAATTCTTGTACCGCGTGGTCAACATAGCGGTCGCCCTTGCCAACGTGCTTTTCCAGCTCTCGCAAGATTTCTTTCTGGGCAGCGGTATTTTCCAGTGTACCTTCCAACTGGTAAAGGAAGACGCCAAAATGGGGATGGTGACCGCTTTCCTTCCATGCGCGCTGCGCCTCGGCCTCCGCCTCGACAAAACGGCTTTGTGAGGCCAGCAGCAGTGAAAGTGAAAAACGTGCCAACCAATCGTTTCTTCCTCCGCTTGTTTGCCCCAGCCAGTTTATGCCGATATCGGCTAGGCGGTTGGCGTCCACTACAGGACATTTGCCGGATTCAATCGAGTTGGCAACGGCTGGCCAGACTTGGACCGTGTAGTTGCTGACTTCTCCGTGTGCAGCTTGCTCGATACGAGCAAAGACATCGGCAGGTACGGGTTGATTGGTGAGGCAATAGGCCAGGATCCGCCGAAGTTGGGGCATCATCGCGTCTTTTGGAGATACGTAGGGTTCCATCAAGTCGATTTGACGTAAGGCTTCCGGCAAGTTTTTGGCTTCGATCGCCTGATTTGATAGTTCAGCTCTGACTCGAACCGAGTCGGGATGGGAGGCCTCCTGTTGTGCCCAGAATAGTGTCGGTTTGCCCCAAATGCTGGCTTGAACCCAAGTGGTGAAGGCATAGGCGGGGAGTAAGGCAATCAGGATCAAGAAACCCAAACGGTGAGATATGGACGTGCCTTGAGGTAGTCGTTGACTCAACCATGCAACCAGCCCGGTCAGCGCCAGTAACAGCCCCAGACTAGGCAGGTAGTTGCGGTGCTCGAAATACAGTTCAAGTGGCAGGATGCTGGATTCGAGCAGATGGCCGCACAAGAAAAAGAGGACCCCCACTGAAAATAGCGGTGCGCGTCGCCGTAAATAGAGTGCCAGTCCGATGATTGCACCCCAACCCAGTAGCGCAACTATTGTCGTGGGCGGTGACAACAGGCCCGTCGATAGCAAGTAATTGTCGTGAAACACGCCTAGTTGATCGCCAACGGGCAACAACCAGGCACCGATGTAATCCCAAAGGATGCGCGCTTCGGTAAGCAATCGTTCGATCAGGGTAAAGTCGCGACCCGCATAATTGAGCAGGCCATCGTGCAACCATATAAGCGCGACCATACCCAACCCCACGGGTATCGCGACAAACAGCGCCAGCCACGTCTTCAACAGTTTCGGGCCTGAATTCGAATTTGATCCAGTGCTGCGTGCAGGTGCGAACAAGGTCCATTCAAGCACGGCAATCAGCAGAGGGATCAAAGCAGCATTTTCCTTGCTGGCCAGGCCGAGAAGCAAGAACAGTGGGAACGCACCGAAAAGCAGCCAGCCGGCACCGGGTTGTCCACGTTCGATGCGTTCTCGGCCAGCAACGTAGGCGAGCAGGGCGGCAATTGAGAACAGCGCTGCGAGCATTGCCATACGCTGAACCACGTAAAGCACGGTGGAAATTTGTAGTGGATTCAGCAACCAGATTGCGCCGAGCAGCAGCCCGATCCAGTGTGCATGCCGCACGGTGAGTGGATCACGTGCAAGCAGGCGCTGTAGTAGAAGAATGACGAAAATGCCGGTCAGCAGATGCAATGCAAGATTGGTGGCCTTGAGCGCATAGACGCTGGCACCGGTCACTACGGCGTTGGCGACGAAGCTGGCTAGGGACAAGGGCCGACCCAATTCGCCAGATTGGTTGCCGAATATCACGTTGACGGCGCTACGCTGACCGGAGATGTATTCCAGCAGCGGGGCAAGATTGTGGTCGTCATCAAGCAGCGTAGGGCCGGTTAGGCCGGGGAGATAGATCCAGGCAGTCAGTGCCAACACCGCCAATATGGCCAGTACGCCTCGCCAGCCAAATGCGGAGTTTTCAGTCGAAAGTTTCATGTTCTGGAGTCTAGCGGATGGTCTGCGATGAGTGCAGTTTCGGTCCACTTCCACTAAAGCTCTGTCGGCTAGAGGAGAAGAACCAAAAAAAAGCCCCGCCAATAGGCGGGGCTTTCATGTCAAAGCCAGATGCTATCCAGCGGTTGGATCAGCCTTGGCAGGTGCCTGGGCGATACTTCGACGGAACCGTTCCTGCGCATGTCCACGCATCGACAACGCCACTCGCCACTTTGGTGGCGCTCGCCGTCAAGGTGATGGTCTTGCCATCAACGTCACCGGCAACGTTTTGCATTACGACTGTAACAGTTGGATTGGTGTACGTAATGGA
>NZ_DASSYD010000052.1:0-11394 GCF_035703485.1 Dokdonella sp.
ATGACCTGCTCATTGGCGAGTACGGTCTGGTCGACCGGATCCCAGTTGACGATCGAGTTCTTGCGATAGACCAGATCTTTCTGCATGAGCCGGGTGAACATGCGCTGCTCATGCACGTAATAATCGGGCTTGCAGGTGGCGAACTCACGAGACCAGTCGATCGCGTAGCCCATCGCCTGCAACTGCTCGCGCATATGCTCGATGTTGGCGTAGGTCCATTTCGCCGGTGCAGTCTTGCGTGCGATCGCCGCATTCTCGGCAGGCAAGCCGAAGGCATCCCAGCCCATCGGCTGCAATACGTTCTTGCCGAGCATGCGCTGATAGCGGCTGATTACATCGCTGATCGTGTAATTGCGCACATGGCCCATATGCAGGGCACCGGACGGATACGGCAGCATCGACAGGCAGAAGTATTTCGGCCGCGTAGAATCCTCGATCACCTCGAAGGCGCGTGTCGTGGTCCAGAAGTTCTGCGCAGCGGCTTCAATCGCCTGCGGATCGTAGTTTTTTTCGGTCATGTTCGGGATTCAGCCGGGATCCGGCAGCGTTTCAAAAAATGTTTGTCAGACTAGCGCAGCGGGCGCATTCGCGCCATCCACGGCACCGCACACCCGTGTCGAAAGTCCGGTTTACTGTGTTCGGCCTGCGCGCTATAACAAGGAGTTCTGGCACGTCGATTTCCACCTCTGGCGACCGCCGCTGCTCACCGATCCGCTCATACCAAGGGGAAACACATGACTTCTCGACTGATCTGCGCAGCCGCCTTCGGCCTGCTTGGGGCGAGCGCGATGGCTGCGCCGGTAGCCACCGGCCCCGTTGTTCTGCATTGCGCCAAGGTTTTCGATTCCAACAGCGGCAAGATGCGCGGCGAGACCACGATTCTGATCGAAAACGGTCGCATCAGCTCGATGCTGGATGGCCATGTGGTTCCAGAAAAACTGCAAGCGGACTACAACATCCCCGGCATGACCTGCATGCCCGGCATGATCGACAGCCACGCCCATCTGACGATGCAGTTCAGCAAATCGACTTATAGCGACAAGTTCCGCATGAACCCGACCGACGATGCGATTCGCAGCACGGTCTACGCGAGACGCACGTTGGCTGCCGGCTTCACCACCGTGCGCAATCTCGGCGATGACGGCAATACCTCGATCGCCCTGCGCGATGCGATCAATCAGGGCATCGTGCCGGGTCCGCGCATTTTTTCGGCCGGCGGGGCGATCGGTACAACCGGCGGCCACGCCGATCCGACCAATGGATTCCGCGCGGATCTTGAAGGTGATCCGGGCCCGAAAGACGGCATCATCAACTCTGCGGAAGATGCCTGGAAAGCTGTTCGCCAGCACTACAAGGATGGTGCCGACGTGATCAAGATCATGCCTTCGGGAGGCGTGCTCGATGAAAGCAGCAGCGCCGACAATGCGCAGATGACGATCGCGGAGATCAAGGCCGTGGTCGCTGCCGCGCACGACTATGGATTCACCGTCGCCGCCCACGCCCATGGTGCCGAAGCGATCCGCCGCTCGGTCATCGCCGGTGTCGATTCGATCGAACACGGCACCTACATGGACGATGCCGACATGAAGCTGATGAAGCAGCACGGCACCTGGTTTGTGCCAACGATCATTGCCGGCAAGTACGTTGAGGAAAAGGCCAAGGAAGGCTGGTTCCCGCCACAGGTTGCGCGCAAGGCCGAGGAAGTCGGCCCGTTGATCCAGGCCACGGCAGGCAAGGCCTACAAGGCGGGCGTGAAGATCGCTTTCGGCACCGATGCCGGTGTTTATCCGCACGGCCAGAACGCCAAGGAACTGGAATACATGGTCGAGGCCGGCATGCCGAATGTCTTCGTCCTGCAGACCGCGACCACGCATGCCGCCGAGCTGCTCAAACAGTCGAAGGATTTGGGTTCGCTCGAAGTCGGCAAATTCGCCGACATCATTGGCGTCAAGGGCGATCCGTTAAGCGATATCACTGTCATGCAGCACGTCATGTTTGTCATGAAGGGCGGGCAGGTCTTTACTGGCGGCGCTGCCCCGACCACCAACTGAACGGCAGCGAATGAGGATCCAGGCCGTCGAGCTGATTGACCTCATCTTGTGCGATGCTTGGCGGGTGTTCCTGAACCCGCTGACAGGAGACTGCCATGAGCATTGATTCCAAGACTCCCATGGCCTTGTACAAGGCCAATCTCGAACTCGTCATGCGTATCGGCGCGCTGCTGCAGGAGAACCGGCAGCGCTGGATGCAGGCCGGTGCAGCCGGCACCAGCGATGCCATTCAGCGCACGCTGGCGCAGACCGAACGCTTGCTGACCAGCAACGATTGGGCCTCTCTCTCGACCATGCCGGGTGAGGATTTCTGGAAATCACTGCAGAGTGGCGCCAGTCGACTGCAAGGCTCGTTCGAATCGTCAGTTCGCAGCCAGACCGAATTCGCCGAAGGGCTCAAACAGGCCTTTGCCGAGTGGCAGCAACAATCGATGGCGGTGCTCGGCGTCAATGCGATGCAGTTCCAGACATCAGCCGTGACGGACTTCCTCAAGGCCTCCGCCTCCGCGCCAACGCACAAAACTTCAGCGAAGCCGAATCCGGCGCCTGCGGCCAAGTCAAAAGCCAGGCCGGTGGCGAAGGCAAAGGCAAAAACTGCGACAAAATCGAAAGCCGGCGCCCCTTCAAAGGCCAAAGGCAAAGCCAGCGCAAAAGCCAGACCCGCCGCCAAGCCCGCGAAGCGCTCGCGTAAATAGCTGAAACCCCTGACCCTGGCCTTGTCCGCCAGGGCAGCTCGCGACGCCTTGGCATCGATCAATCGCCGACCAGCGTGGTCAGATTTCCCAGAAGAAGACCTCGCCAATCGGGCGCTCGAAGGCATGGGCAATGCGGAATGCCAACTCCAGTGAGGGCGCGTACTTGCCCGCCTCCAGGGCGATTACGGTCTGTCGGGTGATGCCGACTTTTTCGGCGAGTTCATTCTGGGTCAACTCACCCGCATCAAAGCGCAGTCGACGGATATGATTGCCGACCGGCGTACCGCTCATGTCGCAGCCCGGCGATATTGCCAGATGCAGGCGACACAGCTGATCAGGTTCGCCAACACCAGACCGAAGATCAATAGATGGGCGAGAGCGATCGGCGTGGCGAAACCGAGCCGGTCGGACGGTGACAATCCGAGGGTCAGCGCGAGTCCAATGACGAATACGCAGATCGCACCGTGTGACAACTGATCGCCCCGTATCTGCACCTCACGGTCACGCTCATCCTCCTGCACCCCGGCGCGCGCGCGCTGGCGCAGCAACGACGAAAAGATCAGCCAGCCGATGATCAGCATTGCAAAGGTGCGGCCTACCCCGCGTAGATCGGCAAGGTTCTGTGCGCGCAGGATGACATCAGCCTGAAATATGAAAAACGCCGCGATCGCAGCGGTAAACAGCAAAGCCACCCATTGCCTTACCTCGGCCGGTGATACGGCGGAATCCTTATCCTGCGGAATTTGTGTCGACAGCCAGAAGCCCAGCCAAGCGGTGAGAAGCAACCCACCGGTTCCGAGCACACTGGTTTCAATGCCGAGCCAACGGGTCGGCGTTACCAGGAGCAGCCAGAGCGTCAGCGACAAGGGCGCTATCAACCAGAACAATGAGGATCGCTTCAGCTTCATTGTGTAAGTTACTCCGAACATAATGTAACCTACAGATTACATTGTGTCTGGTCAATCTGTCAATCCGCTAACTTGATATCCTGCCCGCCATCCCGAGCTTGTACCGACTTTCCGAAATCAAGGAGCCAACGTGCCCGATTCTCCCGCCCCACCCGCGTTGAAAAGTATCGACATCACCACAGCGAACTTCGAAGCCGAGCTGCTGCAGCCTTCGATGACCCAGCCGGTGCTGGTGATCTTCTGGACGCCGCGCAGCGAGGCCAGCATCAGCCTTGGCAGCCTGCTGGAGAAAATCAGCAGCGAGTATCGGGGCAGCCTCAAGCTCACCCGAATCGATGTCGACGCCGAAGCGCAAGTCGCCGCGATGTTCGGCGTACGCAGTATTCCAACCGTGATCCTGATGCGTGAAGGCCAGCCTGCCGATGGCTTCGCTGGCGAGCTGCCCGAGGCGGAGATTCGCGAGTTGCTGGGTCGTCATGTGCCGGCACCACCCGCAGTCGAAGAGGAGGCCAATGCCGAGAAGCCGGCTGAAACGCCCGAACAGGCAATCGCCCGCCTGCAGCAGGAAATCGCCGCTTCGCCGGAGCGTGAAGAACTCAAGCTCGATCTCGCCGTCGCCTTCATGCAATCGGGCAATGCCAAGGCGGCTTCGGCCGAACTCGATACATTGCCAGCCAATCTCGAAACCGACGATCGCGCCAAGCGCGTTCGTGGACAACTCGAGTTCGCCGAACTGCTCAGGGAAGCGCCATCGGCGGCCGAGCTCGAAGCGCGGATTGCGAAGGATCCTGCCGATCTTGAAGCGCGCGATCTGCTTGGCGTGCGTCTGTTGGTCGATGGCCAGACTGAAGCCGGACTTGAGCAGTTTCTCGCCGTTCTCAAGGCCGATCGCAACTGGAACGACGGCCAGGCGAAGAAGCGTTTGATCGCCGCCTTCCTCGGTATCGATGATGCGGAACTGGTCGGCACCTACCGACGCCGCATGTCATCGCTGCTTTTCTAGGCAGACTTGTGAGCCGGCCCGGAAAACTGCGAAGGATGATGAATCTGTGGCCGCCGTTCGTGTTCAGCGGCATCCGCGTGCTCGAAATCGGCGCGGACTGGCGCAGGGCTCGTGTTGTCCTGCGCCGGCGCTGGTACAACAGGAACTACGTCAACTCGCATTTCGGCGGCAGTTTGTTTGCGATGACCGATGCGTTCTGGATGATTCTGGTGATGGAATGCCTCGGGCGTGACTATATCGTCTGGGACAAGGCTGCCGAGATCGAATTTGTCGCACCGGGACGAGAGGATGTCTTCGCCGAGTTCAAGGTCGAGGAATCCGCGCTCGAGGAAATTCGCGTCGCCACAGCGAATGGCGACAAGTTCCTGCGCTGGTTTCAGGTCGAGGTGAAAACCGCGTCGGGCGAGATCATCGCCCGCGTGCGCAAACAGCTCTACGTGCGGCGCAAGCGGCATAAAAGCGGTTAGCGGTTAGCGGTTAGCGGTTAGCGGTTAGCGGTTAGCGGTTAGCCGTGAGCGGTTAGCGGGAAAGGCAAATGCAATTCGCCGCAAACCCGCAGGAGCCCCCGTTTCGACGGGGGTGATCCTATTCCGCCGCGGGTGGCGTCTCTTCGCCCGAACTCCCGGCATCACCGTCAACCGGTTCGGTCGCTACGGTGCCATCGGTTTCGCCATCCACATCGTCCATCACTTCGTCATCGTCCTCGACCGCATCAAGACGAACCAGTCCGACCAGTTTTTCGTCATCGGGCAGGCGGATCAAGGTGACGCCCTGGGTGTTGCGGCCGACCTTGGCGACTTCAGCGGCGCGGGTGCGCACGAGGGTGCCCTGATTGGAAATCAGCATGAGCTCATGCTCTTCACCAATCTGCACGGCACCGACAAGACTGCCATTGCGCTCGGAACACTTGATGCCGATCACGCCCTGATTGCCACGTCCCTTGCGCGGATATTCGGCAAGCTCGGTTCGTTTGCCATAGCCACGCTCGGTGGCGGTGAGGATATCGTTGTCACCATCGCGCACGATCAGACTGACCACTTTCTCGCCCTTGGCCAGGCGGATTCCACGCACGCCACTCGCGGTTCGTCCGGTTGAGCGCACGGTGTTCTCGTCGAAACGCACGGTCTTGCCGTTCGAGGCAAACAACAGGATGTCGCTCTCGCCATCGGTGATCTGCACATCGACGAGTGCATCGTCATCGGCCAGACCAATCGCGATCTTGCCTTTTTGCAACTGGTAGGAATACTCAGTCAACGGCGTCTTCTTGACCGTACCGTTCTCGGTGGCAAAGAGAACAAAGCGATCCTCGGAATACTCGGAAACGGGCAGGACCGCCTGGACTGTCTCGCCCTCCTGCAATGGCAACAGGTTGACGATCGGCTTGCCGCGCGCGTGCGGGCCGGCTTCGGGCATCTGATAGACCTTGAGCCAGTAGACCCGACCGGTGCTGGTGAAGGTCAGCAAGGTGTCGTGGGTATTGGCGATCCACAGGCGCTCGACGAAATCCTCGTCCTTCAGTGCCGATGCCGAACGACCCTTGCCGCCGCGCTTCTGCGCGCGATATGTGCTGGCCGGCTGACGCTTGGCGTAACCGGTATGCGAAAGCGTGACGACGACATCCTCGGGCTCGATCAGATCGAGCATGTTGAGGTCATCCTGGTTGGCCTGGATGACGGTGCGTCGGGCGTCGCCGAAATTCTCCCTCAGCGTAACCAGTTCCTCGCGGATCACTTCGAGCAGGCGTGCCGGATTCTCAAGAATCTCGATCAGGCCGATGATGGTCGTCAGCAATTCCTTGTATTCGTCGGTCAGCTTCTCCTGCTCGAGCCCGGTCAGGCGGCTCAGGCGCATTTCAAGAATTTGCTGGGCCTGCGTTTCGGAGAGCTGATAGCCGTTCTCGCCAAGGCCGACACCGGGATCGAGCTTTTCCGGTTTCGACACATCGGCGCCGGAAGCCGACAACAAGGCGCGCACCAGACCCGGCTCCCAGCGCCGCGCGAGCATGCGCTGCTTGGCTTCGTCACCGGAGGCCGAGGTCTTGATCAACTCGATCATCTCGTCGATGTTGGCCAGGGCAACCGTCAGGCCTTCGAGGATATGCGCGCGATCACGCGCCTTGCGCAGATCAAAGATCGTGCGCCGGGTAACCACTTCGCGACGATGTCGGATAAAGGCGTCAAGAATCTCGCGCAGGCCAAGCGTACGCGGCTGGCCATTGACCAGGGCGACCATGTTGATGCCGAAGGTCACCTGCAACTGGGTCTGCTGATAGAGGTTGTTGAGCAGGACATCGCCCATCGCATCCTTGCGCACTTCGATAACCACGCGCATGCCGTCCTTGTCGGACTCGTCGCGCAGCTCGGAGATGCCCTCGATCTTCTTTTCCTTGACCAGTTCGGCGATCTTTTCGATCAATCGCGCCTTGTTCACCTGGAACGGCAATTCGTGGACGATGATCGTCTCGCGACCATTGGCTTCGACTTCGACATCGGCCTTGGCGCGTACGAGGATTCGGCCGCGACCGGTGCGATAGGCCTCGATGATGCCGGCCGAGCCATTGATGATGCCGGCAGTCGGGAAATCCGGACCCGGAACGATGCGCATCAGATCCTCGAATTCGAGCTCGGGCTCATCGATCAAGGCAATGCAGGCGCTCAGTACTTCGGTCAGATTGTGCGGCGGTACGTTGGTCGCCATGCCGACGGCGATACCCGCCGATCCGTTGATCAGCAGATTCGGAATGCGCGCAGGCAGGACGCTGGGCTCGGACTCCTTCTCGTCGTAGTTGGGCTTGAAATCGACGGTTTCCTTGTCGATGTCGGCGAGCAGTTCGGAGCTGAGCTTGGCCAGACGGCACTCGGTGTAGCGCATTGCCGCCGCGCTGTCGCCATCGACGGAGCCGAAGTTGCCCTGGCCATCGATGAGCATGTAGCGCATCGAGAAATCCTGGGCCATGCGCACCAGCGCATCGTAAATCGAGGAGTCGCCGTGCGGATGGTATTTACCCATCACGTCACCGATGACGCGGGCGCACTTCACATAGGGTCGATTCCAGACCGTGTTCGACTCCTGCATCGCATAGAGAATTCGCCGATGAACGGGTTTGAGACCGTCGCGCACGTCAGGCAGGGCGCGGCCGACAATGACGCTCATCGCGTAGTCGAGATAGCTCTGCCGGACTTCGTCTTCAATATTGACGCGGATGACTTCTTTGGCGAACTCAGCCATTGAGTATTATTTCCATGTAAATCAGAACGTTACGGTCCGAGCAACGGTCGGGACGCGGTGCCGGAATCAGCGCGGCGCAAACACGAAATCTTACCATGAAACGTCCCTTTCCGGTACGTATCGCCAGGCAATCTGCCTGGGTGCGCAAACCCTTGAGTGCAAAGCGGAATTCCGGCCTGGCCGGTCAGCTTTTGCGCTGTCGATAGATCCAGTATCGCGATGCCGAGAAATTGACCACGAAGCCGCCCAGCGAACCGACGGCAACACCGAGAGCAGGCAGGCGCTGAATCAGGTCAAAGTGAAAAACCAGGCTCGAATAGATCGCGAAGTTGACCGCGAAACCCCCGCACATGGCGAAGACATAGCGTGACCATTCACCGAAGCGCCCGTAATGGCGAACATGCTTGAACGTGTAGCGCCGATTGAACAACCAGGTTCCGCTGGCCGCGGCGAGAAATGAGATCAATCGAGACAGATATGGATTAGCGTCGAACGCGCTGACCAGCCACTGGACGATCCCCGCATCGATCAGGAAGCCGATGAAGCCACCGACACAGAACAGCGCCATTTGACGCGATGTCGACGCTGCGGCAACGGAATCAGGCGAGGAATGCGGCACCGACGTTGGCCGACTCAGGCAAACAGCATCTGCATGCGGGATGCGTCCGGCATCTCGATGACGCCGCGCTCGGTAACGATGGCATCGATCAGCGCTGCCGGCGTTACATCGAATACCGGATTCCAGGCGAGCGCGCCTTCGACGACGGTTCGCTGCCCCGAATGCGCCAGCAATTCGGCCGGATCACGCATTTCGATTTCGATGTCATTGCCACTGGCCGTGGCCATGTCGACCGTCGAAGCCGGTGCCACGACCATGAACTTGACGCCGTGATGGCGGGCGACGATAGCCAGCTGGTAGGTGCCGATCTTGTTGGCCACATCGCCATTTGCAGCTATCCGGTCAGCACCGACGATCACCCATTGCACTTGCCCCGATTTCATCAGGTGCGCGGCGGCGGAGTCTCCGACCAAAGTTGCCGGAATGCCGTCACGCATGAGCTCCCACATGGTCAGGCGTGCACCTTGCAGCCAGGGCCGGGTCTCGCCAGCGAACACGCGCACGATCTGGCCGCTGCTGCTGCCCGCACGAATCACGCCGAGGGCGGTTCCGAAACCTGCGGTCGCCAGCGAACCGGTATTGCAGTGGGTCATGACCCCGACTTTCTTTCCAAGCAGGGCCGCTCCGAGTTCGCCCATATGCCGGTTGGCGGCCAGATCTTCGTCCTGGATGGCTTGTGCCTCGCGCTCCAACGCCGACACATCGGCGCCCTCGGCAACCCGTCGCTGCATGCGATCAAGCGCCCACATCAGATTGACTGCGGTGGGTCGCGCCGCGCGCAACACCGGCATGGCCGCGGCCAGCGCAGCGCCGCCGCTCTGGCCGGCAAGGACGACGCCCCAAGCCGCCGAAATGCCGATCGCTGGTGCGCCGCGCACAACCAGGTCGCGGATCGCACGGGCAACCTCATCGGCGCTCATGCAATCGATATAGTCCTCGGCAAACGGCAGTTTGCGCTGATCGAGCAGGCGCAGGCGGTCACCGCGCCAGAGCACGGCGCGGATCGAATCATGGGAAATTTCAGCGTTCATCAATCAAGGATACCGGAGGCATTGACGGCTCGTCATGACTTCGCCGGGTCGGTTGTATCCCACGTCATTCATGTCGGCTTCGATACACTTCCTGATCGCCACGGCAGAGCGCCCGTTTTCGAGTCTGCGCTCATCCTCTCCGACCAATTGCCACCGTGTCCATGTCACGCTGCCTTCTACCCCTGTCGTTTCTGTCAGCCAGCTTGCTCGCCCTGTCGGCGCACGCATCGACGACCCCGGCGTTCGAAGTTGAGCCCGTCCTTGGCGCGACGAGTTTCGTGCAGCCTGCCCTTCTTTCGGGGCCAGGCTTTCAGGTCGATCCCCACGTCGAAATCCGCGGCTACATGGCACGCTTCACCATCGATACCCGGATCGGGCCGATCGAGGCGGAGAGCATCGAAATCCTCCACGATCGAATTGCCGAGATGCCCGCGCTCGAAGCGCTCGATCAGCTGACCCACAGCGATGCCTTTCTCGGCGCTGCCGCTGAATCGGCGACAAATACCGCCACCGGCATTGGCCAGGTGTTGTGGAACCCGATCAAGACCCTGGTCGGTTTTCCTGCTGGCGTCGCACGCTATTTCGGCAAGCGCCGGCGCAAGATCGGCAACCAGGCGCAATCCCTGTCCGACCGCACCGCGCGCGAACTTGGCAGCGATGGCAACCCCTATCCGCGCAGTGAAGGCCCGATGACCGAGGCGCGTGAAATCGATCGCGAGCAAGCCGACTACAAGCGCGCCGGCAACAAGCACCGCTGGTACGACCGTGCCGGTGCCGAGGGCGAGCGCGAGATCAAACGTCAGCTCAAGTACGGCAAGGTGCGGCGCGAACTGGCCGAACGACTCGGCATCGATCCGTACACCAGCAACCCGTACCTGCGCGAGCGCCTCGATCAACTCGCCTGGGCGGGTTCCGGCGGACACTACGCTGCGAGCATCGCGGTGGCTTCGATCGGCGGCATCGGCGGCATCGTGATCGCCAACGGCAGTCAGCTCAATGAGCTTGTCTGGAAACTCGACCCCGATCAATTGCGCGATCTCAACGCGCAACGACTATCGCGCTGGTGCAGTGACAATCTGCTGATGCGTCAGTTCCTGCGCCGTGGCACGTTCACGCCAACCCTGCAGTTGGCGATGCTCGATGCACTGGACCAGATCCGCCCCGAACACGGCTGCAATGCGGTGCTCGAGCTCGCCATGACGGCACAATCCGAACTCGAGGCACGTTACATCGTCAATGCCCTGGGTTTGATCGCCCATCGCCTCGGAGCGCGCGCGAATGGGGGCACCCTGTTGACGATTGGCGCCGGCCTTGCCTTCGACAGTGTCGATGGTGAGCGCACGCTGCCGCTGCCAGTTGACTACCTGACCTGGACCGACGAAGTCGCCGCGTTCATCGACAGCGACCGCTTCGACAGCGCAAACAAGACGATTCTGGTCAGCGGTACGGCAAGCCTGCGCAGCCAGCAGGAGCTGACTGCGCGGGGCTGGAATATCGTGGTCGATGCGAAGTCGACGACCTCCCGCCTGCGCACGCGCAGCACGGATACTGCCTCCCGGAATTGATCACTCGCGCCTCGAAACGCCCCGACGACGCGGCAAACTCGGCTTGAGGGCTGACTTCGCTGCCGCTTTCGCGGACGACTTGCGATCCGCTTTCCGCGCAATCCAGATCAGATGACGTGCACCCTTGTTGGCATGCGCACGCACCGGCACCTCATCCACCTCGAAGCCGGCTTGGCGCAAGCGCGCGGTAAATTTCCGATCCGCATGCGCCGACCAGATCGCGAGTACGCCGTTCGCACGCAAGGCTGCCATTGTCGCGGCCAATCCCGGCATCGCGTACAGCCAGTCATTGCC
>NZ_DASSYD010000098.1:0-6696 GCF_035703485.1 Dokdonella sp.
TCCTCGGGGCTGATGCGGATGGCGGCGCCGGTCGGGCAGGCGCGAACGCAGGCCGCTCCTCCCGCCTGATCCTTGCACATGTCGCATTTCACGGCCTTCTTTGCCTTTGGATCCTTGGGCAGATTGGGATCGTAGGGTGCCTCGCCGGGACCTGGGCCGCGACCCAGCAGCAGCCATTGCAGCAGGCCGGGCTTCTTGGGTGGCTTGCTGGCCATGTGGATCACGCCATACGGGCAATTTCGCACGCAATTTCCACAGCCGATACAGTTGTCGTTGATGAAGACTTCACCATTGGGTGCGCGGCGCAAGGCATCCGGAGGGCAGTCCTTCATGCAATGCGGATGTTCGCAATGTCGGCATGACGTTGGTACGTGCACGTTTGCAAATGTCGGTCCAGCCTCCCGATCAAGCCGCGACGTGCCGGAATGGGTTTCCGCACAGGCTTTCTCGCAATTGTCACAGCGCACACAGAGCGATTCGTCGATGAGCAGGATATCGGTCGCTTCACCTGCGCCTTGCGCCATCAGGAACGAAATGATGTCACCACCACCCGGCATTGCCTGCATGGCCAGATTGGCCGATGTTCGCTGTTTGAACTCTTTCTGCAGACGCAACTTGAGCGCGGGGATGCGGTTGATCATCTTCTTGAACGATTCACCGTCAAGGCGAATGGTTTCGGTGGCGATTGCTGCTCTTGCGCTCGCGGACCGACTCGATTCCCCCATCAACGCCATTTCGCCCACGTAATTGCCGGCCGCGACATAGGTGAGCACGATATCTTTGCCGCCAATGTTGCGCGAAATCGTCAATGAGCCAACGCGAACCAGATGCAGGCTGTCGCCCTCATCACCTTCCTGAAAGACATAGTCGCCGGCCTTGAAGCGTTGCAGAGTGGCGTGCGAGGCCATTTCCGCCAGTTGCTCGGCGTTGGCTTCGGACGCGAAGCGTGACTGGATGGCCCGAACGATGAAAACCCGGTCGATTTCGGCTTTCACTGCCTCGACCGAATTGATCAACTTGTTCATGGAGCGGCGCGGTGTCTCGACCAGCACGCAATTTGGTCCTGCTGAGATGGTCGCCGAACGACGGCGTCCTGAAATCAGGCTCATCTCGCCAAAGAAATCACCGCGGCGAAGGACGATCGGTGCCGCGCGACCGTCAACGGCAATGCGAACCTCGCCCTCGACGATGGAGTAGAAGCTATTCGTGTAATCGTTGAGCGCGAAGATCACATCACCTTCGGCGGGTGTGCGGATATCCGAGTCGAGCATGAATTCGCGCATCTGCAACGGCGTGATATGCGATAGCACAGGCACGTTTTTCTGGATCTGGGCGAGGGCCTGATCGACGCTGCCGATTCCCTTCAGGTTGGTGAATTTGGCTTTGAGCAGAGGAGCGTCAGCCGGCTCGACCGCGTTGCCGGTGATGTACTCGACAACTTCATAGCCCTGGTTCATCGCTTGCTTGATCAGCGGGTAGCCACCGAGTGCGCCGACGATATACAGGCCTTTTACGTTGGATTCGTACTGGGCGCTGATGGCCGGCACTGAAGCCGGATCCTTGTTCGGGAAAACCACGCCACAGCCTTCGACGAATCCGCGCGGCGCGGTTGCGCCGAGGCGGGCAATGACCCGGTCAAGCAGGATCTGGGCACGACCATTGGCCGTATTCAGGATCATGCGACCCGGCTTGCGACCGGCACTGAGTGCCTCGACTTTCTCTGGCGTTGATGTGTAGTAGCACTCGATGGATCCATCTTCGATTGCTTTCAGGATCGCCGCTTCGTTGCCTTTCTTGGCGCGGCCGAATTCGTCTTTTCGATTGATGATGACGACGTGATTCTGTTTGGCCAGGGCCACCGCATTCTCGATGGCGGCGTCGCCTGCGCCAACGACGACGATGGTTTCACCCTCGTAGGCTTCCGGATCGTCAAGCTGATATTGCACGAACGGCAGGTCTTCACCAGGGACGCCGAGCTTGCGCAGGTTGCCTTGCAGGCCGATGCCAAGCACCACTGCCTCGGCTTCAAACGCCTGTCCATTCTTGCATTTGATATCGAAGATGCCATCGTCACGACGCTTGATTGCGCTGACTTCATGCTGATGGCGAACATTGACCTTGAGCCGTGCGGTGGACTCATCCCAGGCGCCGAGAATGGTTTCGCGCAAGCCTGCTTCGAAGGGGATCGGCGAGCGCAGCGGCAGGATGCCGGGCTCGTCCATGACGTATTTTCCCTTCTGGTAAAGATAAATCGTGTTGGAAAGATGGGGCTCGGCTTCAAGGAGTACGTGGGACTCATTGCGTTCGGCGGCACGAGCTGCCGCTGACAAGCCGCCCGGCCCAGATCCGACGATCGCGATTTTGAAGCGCTCTGTCATATGTGTCCTCCGCCCAGGGCCGATCATACCGAACGAAGTCGCGTTCGTGCGAATTCATGCGCAATCGATGCTTCTGGCACAGTAGGATGCTGCCTCAGACCCATGATGATCGAACCACGCCGATGACCAGCCAATGTGCCGACATCAACGAATGCGTCGAACGGATTCTCGAATCCTGCGGCGAACATGTCGTGCTCGCCGTTCCGTTGGGACTGGGCAAGCCGAATCGGCTGATCAATGCGTTATATCGACGTATCGCAGCCGATCCTGCGCGCCGCCTGACGATCCACACAGCGCTGTCGCTCGCCGTTCCAAAGGCGTCGAGTGATCTGGAGCGGCGATTTGCCGGGCCTTTCCTGCAGCGTCAATTTGGCGATGACTATCCGGATCTGGACTATGTTGAGGCGATGCGCACCGATTCGCTTCCGCACAATGTGCGAGTGCATGAATTCTATTTCCAATCGGGATCAATGCTCGGTTCACGACAAGCACAGCGTGCCTATGTCAGCTTGAATTACACAGCGGTTGCGCGTGATCTGGTCCGCGCGGACATCAATGTCATTGCGCAACTGGTTGCTCGGCGTGGCGAAGGTGCCGATTCGCGATACAGCCTGGCGTGCAATCCCGATGTCACCCTTGATCTGCTTGATCGCATCCGTGAGGCCGACGCGAAGCGCCCACTTTTTGTTGGTGTGGTTCACGACGAACTTCCATTTCTGAGCGGGGACGCCGACGTGGGTGCGGGCGAGGAGCTCTTCGATATTGTGCTTGATACACCCGCGTTGAGTCAGCGCCTGTTTGCCTTGCCGCGCGAAGACGTCGATGACGCCGAATACGCAATCGGATTGCATGCGAGCACCCTGGTCAAGGATGGTGGCACCTTGCAAATCGGCATCGGCGCGCTATCCGATGCGCTGGTGCAGGCGTTGATCCTGCGTCACAAGCAAAACCCGGACTATCGCCGGACGATCGAATCGCTTCGCCAAGGTTTGGCCGGATCCTCTGGCGGTGATGTCGCAGGTGGTCAGGATGTGCTGGATCTGGGCTTGCATGGATCGAGTGAAATGATCATGGACGGATTCATGCACCTGCGCCGGAATGGCGTTCTGACCCGCAAGGTCTACGCGAACTCTGCCTTGCAGGATGCGCTGAACGATGATGTCCTCGGCGAGACCCTGGTGCGCGGCGATGCGCACCGATTGCGCGCGGCCAGGGTGATTCCAGCGGTGCTCGATAGTGGCACGCTGGCCGAACTGGTTGAGCTCGGCATCGTATCCGGGGATGTCCGTCTGAGCGGCGGTCAGCTGATTTTCGCCGATGGCAGCGGGATTCCGAACAATCTGGATGACGAGGCGGCAATCCAGGCTCTCGACGAAAAGATCCAGGGACGGAAACTGCGTGGAGGTTGTTACTTGCAGGGTGGCTTCTGTCTCGGCTCAAGCGAGTTCTACGATTGGTTGACGAGTCTCGAGGGCGACGACTACACCGGGCTGGCCATGAATCGGATCTCGGAAGTCAATCGCCTGCAACGGGGTGAGGAGTCATTGGGCATCGCCCAGCGACGCGACGCGCGCTTTTTCAATACCTGCATGATCGCAACGGCACTGGGTGCGGCCGCATCGGATGCGATTGAAGATGGCCGCGTCGTCAGCGGTGTCGGCGGTCAGTTCAACTTCGTTGCCATGGCCCATTCGCTGGACGATGCGCGCTCGATCCTCATGTTGCGTTCAACGCGCAAGGCGCACGGCGAAGCAAGCTCGAATATTCGCTGGAACTACGGTCACACGACCATACCTCGACACCTTCGCGATATCTACGTTACCGAGTACGGCATCGCCGATCTTCGCGGAAAGTCCGACGAGGAGTGTGTGCTGGCAATGATTGCAATCAGCGATGCACGATTCCACAGGGAGCTTGTCGATGCCGCCATCCAGGCACGCAAGTTGCCCTCGAATTTCAGCATTCCCGTGCAATGGGCGGAGAACACGGCGGCCAGGCTGCACGCACGATTGAACCCGGCACGGGCGCAGGGCTTGTTGCCGGACTATCCGTTCGGCAGCGATTTCAATGCAGTCGAACTCAGACTGCTTCCCGCCCTGAGCTGGTTGAAAGCCTCAGTCGCTCGGCCGCGCCGCTGGGTGCAATTGCTGTCGGCTATTCTCGCGCCGGGGGCGATCGACCGCGAAGCGTTGCAGCGTCTGGATCTGGAACGACCGCAATCGGTCAAGGAGCATGTGATGGCCCGCCTGATCAGCGGGGCATTGAATCGAAGCCGCTGAGCGTTTTGTTTGGAATTCGGAATGCGACGTCCTCTGCGAAATTTTGCTAACGTCGCTGTCTAGCAACATCAAGCGGTTTGGCCCATGAGTGATCTACACCGACGTCTTTTGCGTGATCTGCCCGATAGACAAATGTCCAAGGCAGGTGATTTCAATACCGAAGCACGCTCGGTACGGGCTTGGGTTGAGTCTCTGCCGCTGGCCAATTTTTCGGCAACCGCACGCATGCTGGTAGAAGCGTTGCGTGCGATGAACCGCATGCGAACTGCACCAGTCGAGCGCCTTGAAGCCCTGGAAATCCTGCGCAATCCGGTATGTCAGCTTGCCACGTTGGTCGAGAAGCAGATCATCGGTGCCAGCTTTCCGTTGCCGCCACAGCGCACTGAGCTCGGCATCCTAGCCCAGAAGTTCCAGAACGAACTGGCGCGGGGCTATCGACTTGCTCTTCATGACTTTTGCGCGCCCAACGGCAATGCGCCCATGTTGCGGCGCAAGCAGGTTGCCATGGCGGCCGTGCGTGCCCTGATCCATGGTGGTGCGCGCCTGCACCGGGCCTATTTGCTCTATCGAACGCCCCCACCCGGTGCCTGGCAGGATCTTCACGACATCTATCGATTCATTGCCTCTCTGGGTCTGGACAATCGCGCCATTGACGACAGTATCGTCGGCGCAGCGATCACCGCGCGGACGGCATACTCGCACGCGCTGCTACTGGCCCTGGCCAATCCCTATCGCTATACGCAACGGGAGTTGCTTGAGGTCATCGCGCTGACCTCGACTTTTGCGCCCTATTGCGACCTCGACGATAAATCATCGGCAGGGACGCGCGCTTATGCGGTTGATCTGGATAACGACAGTGGTCCCGGATACTTGCCCGAAGAGCGTGCGACGGCGGCCGGGGGAGTGCTTTCGATTGATCTGGGTCGCGTGCATGAACTGATTGAATCCCAGATTGCAAACCTGCCCCCTGGCGTCCGTGTGGCTACCTTTCGTTTGCGAGGAGGGCCAGCAATCCAGGTTGATATTGAACTGACCCAGCGGCTGGTCGATGGCTGGGGTTCCGATGGCGAACGTGGCGATTTGCGCTTGCCCGGCGGTCATGATCTGAAAACCGTGATTGGCCTGCATGATCTGCATTATGTCCTTGCCGGCAATGAAGACTTCGAGAGCTTCCTGCGACGCATTCGTGGCAGCTCGATTCAGATGACCGGCAGTGATTCGTCGGCGGCGTGGCTGCAGGGAGGCGTTGACCCCCTGCGCTCGAACCCCATCGACGCACGGGTTCTGGATCAGGGATTTGGCGGCTACCGGATGCTCTGGGACCGGCGCGGTCCTGGTGAAGCGGTGCGAGCGAAGATCGGTGAGTTGGTCGGTTTGTCGGTTGCCGATGGTGGGGGTGCGGCTCCTGACTGGATGGTTGGAGTCATTCGCTGGATGCGCATAGATGACGAGGCGCGAATTGATGCGGGCATATCGTTGCTCGCGCGACGGTCGCTTCCGGTCGGCATCAATGCGCTCGATGCGGAGGGCAATCCGATCAATGATCGCCGCGGCATTCTGCTGTCGCCAATTCGCTCGGCAGATTCCGCCGTTTACAGTTCATTGCTGACGCCTGGACTGTTCGAGCGTCATGCGGAATCGATTCGCCTGACCTTGCCCGAAGATCCGCATCGCTGGCCTTCCTCGGCCTGCTCGCTGGATGTCAAAGGCGCTGGACTGATGGAGTCGGCCGGAGCCTATCTGCGATTCGCCTTGCCAGCAATGGAGTTGCCTGACGAAGGACTGCAGGAGAGCGCCTCGAAGGATGTTCCGGCGAACGAGCCTGCTTGAACAACGCTATGGTTGGCTCTGTGCGAGCACGCCCGGGCTTGCGAACAGCCAGATGGCGTTTCCTCAAGGCAACGCTGATCAAGTAGCACAACCGTCATGGCATTCAGAAGGTCCGCCAGTCGTGCGGCGTGGCGACGTGATGGCTGGATACCTTGGCAAGCCGTGCGCCGCGATCTGCGCGCAGACAGGTGTCGTGTGGATTGCGCCAC
>NZ_DASSYD010000168.1:0-15816 GCF_035703485.1 Dokdonella sp.
ACCATGTCCGAATGGCCGTTGAGGTACTTGGTGGCCGAATGCAGCACCAGGTCGGCGCCGTATTCCAGCGGCCGCTGCACCATCGGCGAGCAGAACGTGTTGTCGACCACCAGGATCAGGCCATGCTTCTTGGCGAATGCGGCAACCTTGCCCAGGTCAACCAGCTTCAGCATCGGGTTGGTCGGCGTTTCCGCCCAGATCATCCTGGTGTTCGGCTTCAGCGCCGCCTTCATCGCCGCGGTGTCATTCAGGTCGACGAAGCTGAAGTCCAGCCCCGCCGAGCGCCGGCGCACCTTCTCGAACAGGCGGTAGGTGCCGCCGTACAGGTCGTCCATCGCGATCACGTGGCTGCCCGAATCGAGCAGGTCCAGCACGGTCGCCGCGGCGGCCAGTCCCGACGCGAAGGCGAAGCCGGCGACGCCGCCTTCCAGATCCGCCACGCAGCGCTCATACGCCATCCGGGTCGGGTTCTGCGTGCGCGAATACTCGTAGCCCTGGTGCACGCCGGGACTCTTCTGCACGTAGGTCGAGGTCGCGTAGATCGGCGTCATGATCGCGCCGGTGCTGGGATCAGGATGCTGGCCGGCGTGGATGGCGCGGGTGCCGAGGCCGTGGGGAACGCTGGAGTTCGACTTTTTCATTCGCGGATCATCCGGACTTGATCAGGGCAAGTCATAAAAGACTGTTATCTTACCCGTTTGCCCCGTACCCCCGAAACGCGGAAGCTAGGTCTGTTCATTTTTCTTGACTCCCTCCGTCGACCCGCTGCCGTCGAATGTTCCACCTGCGCCGATAGTGCGGCAACATGCAGGGAATGGCATTCGTGACTGGCATGGGCCACCGCCGTTGACCGGAATCAGATGAAATTCCTTCTCCACGCGAAAGTCGATCAGCTCACCATCCGGGAACGGCTTGGCACTCCCGACTACAGCTACTTTTTCCTGCTGCGCGCCTTCAGCGGTGTGCTTGCGCAGTTGGGCGAAGTGATCCATCTGCAGGATCCTGAACAGGCGGATCCGATCCACGCACAATGTCTCGATAACGGCGAAGCTTGCGTACTGCTGTCGTTTGCCCCGCCGCACAAGACTCCGCTGGATCTTGAATGCCCCACGATTCCGGTTTTTGCGTGGGAGTATCCCGACATTCCGGGGCGGATCGAGGAAAACTGCTGGCAGGGTGACCCCAGGCACGACTGGCGACAGGTGCTGGCGCGAACGGGCCGAGCCATCACGTTGTCCAACCACACGGTGGACGCGGTCAAGCGCAGCATGGGGCGTGACTATCCGATCGTGGCGATTCCCTCGCCACTGGCGATCGCGCAGGTCAGCGACCGGTCGTTGCCGAGTCCGGAGGATACCCTGCTGAGAGTTCACGCCAGCGTGGCCGACAGCGCCAAAATGGGGCTCGATCCGAATGGCCTGCTTTGCCTCGAAGAGGAAGACGGAACCCCTTTCGATCCAGGCGACGACGCTGCGTTGCCCGGATCCCTCGCCTGCCAGAACGGCAACGCCGCTGACATGCCAGCGCCAGCGGCCGAGCCGTGTGCGCCGGATGAATCGGAGCCTGCCATTTGTGGCTGGGACTTGCCTGCCGCCGCACAGATACGCATACGCCTGCGCGGCGTGGTCTACACCTCGGTGCTGACTCCCTCCGCCGGGCGCAAGAACTGGGAAGATATGCTCACCGCGTTCTGCTGGGCGTTCCGGGATACCGCGGACGCCACCCTCATCCTCAAGCTGACCGGCACCGAGCTGACCTTCCACCACCACCAGCTACTGATGCTGCTCAGCAAGTTGTCGCCCTTCCGGTGCCGGGTCATCGCCATCAACGGTTACCTGTCAGACCAGGACTATGCCGCCCTGCTGGATGCCACCAGCTATTACGTGAACGCGTCATTGTGCGAAGGCTTGTGTCTTCCGTTAATGGAGTTTCTCGCTGCCGGAGTGCCAGCCATTGCCCCCGACAACACGGCGATGGCGGACTACATCCAGGATGATCTGGCGTTTGTGGTGGCGAGCTATCCCGGCCTGCCCAAGCCATGGCCGCACGGTGACAACGAGTCCCACCGCACCAGTTGCCATCAGCTGGATTGGCACTCGCTGATGCAGGCCTATCGCCAGAGTCACCAGATCGCCATGCATGACCCGGGACGTTACCGGCAGATGTCACGTCGCGCGCGGGAGGCGATGCTGGCGTATTGCGGCGAGGACGCGGTGAAGTCGCAGCTGCGCGGGTTCCTGTGTCCTTGGCTGCCCACGCAGGAGCGGTCCGGAACCTCCGCGCCCAGCGTATTGAAAAAGCCGACGCCGATCGAATCGTGATCATCATCATCCATACCAGCACGCCCGGCGGTGACCTGCGCCACCAACTCGGGCGCCCCGAGTACAGCTACCGTTTCGTGGTGGAAGAATTCCGGCCGCTGCTGCAGGAACTGGGCACGATCATCGAAGTGACCGACCCGGAACACGAGGTCGACGCCATCTACGCGGACTGCCAGCGGGACGGCGAGTCGTGCGTTTTCCTGTGCTTCCTGCCGCCAAACAAAGTGCCGTTCGGGCTGGCCTGCCCCACCATCCCGGTGTTCGCGTGGGAATACGATACGCCGCCGAATGAGGCCTTCGGCGGCAAGCCGCGCAACGACTGGACACGGGTACTGGGTAAACTTGGATTCGCCTTGACCCACTCGAGTTTCACCGTCGAGCGCGTGCATGACGCACTCGGACTGGATTTCCCCGTGTGTTCGGTGCCCGCACCGCTGTGGAATCGCATGCAGACACTGCGCGCCGGCAGTGCCGGACAGTTGCGATTACCCGCGAACAGTCTGCTGGTGGACAGTCGCCATACCGATCTCGGCGCGTATCGGATGAGCCTGATCGAGGCGGCCCTGCCAGACCTCCTGCCGATGCCCGAGCGTGCCGGTGAGCAGAATCTTGTCCTGGACGGCGTGATCTACACGTCCATCTACAACCCGCACGACGGGCGCAAGAACTGGATGGAGATGATCACCGGCTTCTGCGACGCCCTGCGCGACAAGGCGGATGCCACCTTGTTGATCAAGTTGACCCATCATGATCCGCGTGACCTGATCCCGAACATGCTCGAGGCGATCTACAAGATGGGATCGCTCGCGTGTCGCGTGGTGCTGCTCCATGCCTACCTCCCGCCTGCGGAATACAACACCTTGTTGCGTTCCACCACTTATGCGGTGAACACGTCCCACGGTGAAGGTCAGTGCCTGCCATTGATGGAATACATGTCCGCCGGCAAGCCTGCGGTGGCCCCTCGCCATACTGCCATGCTCGACTATCTCACGCCGGAAAATGCCTTCATCGTCGATTCGAGCCCCGAACCGGGAACCTGGCCGCATGACCAACGCCAGGTATTTCGCACACTACGCCAGCGCGTCCACTACCAAGCCCTGGTCCGTGCCTACCGTTGCAGTTACCAAGTCGCGCGGCACGAGCCGGAGGTCTACGCCGCGATGAGTGCTGCGGCCACGATGGCGCTGCAGCATTACTGCTCGATGGAAGTGGTGCGACCGCGACTGCAGCAATTCGTCAATGCGCGACTTTCGGTCACGCTGGTGAACACTCCGGATGCGCGCCATGTCGATTCCGTCTGAGCGCCAAGTGCTTGGTGCGCGGCGCAACCTGGACATCGAATGCCTGCGCGCGGTCGCGGTCATCGGCGTGGTCTTCCACCACATGCAGGGAAATTTGTTCCATCCGAGACTGGCGTGGATCGACAAACTCTTCCATCGCGCGGATTTCTGGTTCGGCGTGGATCTTTTCCTGGCCATTTCCGGGTTCGTCATTGCCCGCAGCTTTTTGCCCCAGATGAGCACCAGCCGCGGCGACCGGGACGAACAGGTCGGCGTGATCGGTGCGTTCTGGATCCGCCGTTTCTGGCGCCTGCTGCCGTCCGCGTGGCTATGGCTTGGCCTGATCATGCTGGCTGTGGTCGCGTTCAATCACAGCGGGGCGTTCGGCAGCGTCCATGCCAATCTGATGGCGACCCTGGCCGGCATCTTCAACGTCGCGAATTTCCGCTTTGCCGATGCATTCTTCCGCTACGAATACGGCACCAGCTTCGTCTACTGGAGCCTGTCGCTGGAAGAGCAGTTCTATCTGCTGCTGCCGTTGCTGGCGCTTGCGCTGCATCGACGCATTGGCCTGCTCATGGTCGGCATCGTCCTGCTGCAGTTGTGCCTGTTTCGCACCCCCGTGCTGATGTCCGTGCGTACCGACGCACTGGCGCTCGGCGTATTGCTGGCAATCGCCGCGCCCCGCGCCGGCTATGAAAAATTGAGCCCGCGTTTCCTGCTGCGCCTGCACTGGCTGCGCAGCGTGCTGCCGCTCGTGCTGCTGGCGACCATGGCGATGCTCGCCTCGGGCGATCTTGGCGACTGGCGCTTCCGCATCAGTGCCATTGCCGTACTCTCCGCCGCGCTGGTCTGGCTGGCCTCGTACGACCGCGACTATCTGCTGCCGACCGGCTGGTGCAAGAATCTGCTGGTGTGGATCGGGGCCCGCTCCTATGCGATCTATCTGATTCACGTTCCCGTGTATTTCCTGCTGCGCGAAATCTGCTTTCGGCTGGGCACGGCGCAAGGCTCACCCGCGCATCCGTCCGCATGGCTGATGACCGTGCTGGCATGCGGCCTGATTGCGTTGCTGGCCGATCTGAATTACCGCTACCTTGAACAGCCACTGCGCCTGCGCGGCAGACGCATCGCGGATCGCTTCAGGCAGCGCCGGACCAGTCGCCAGGCCCTGGTGGTTTCGCGGGCCTACCCAGACAGCAGCAACATCGATCCCGGTGCATGAGCCGTATTGCCTGCAACGGTTGACCCACCCGCTGACAAGCTTGATACGTCCACCACACGCCACCATCGACGGAGAAACCATGTCGGATCTCACCAAAAAGCTGCTAGGCCTGGCGCCACCTCCGGAGCAGGCCGGAGCGCCTGCACCTGCTGGTCAGCCAGTGGAGGTCGTCGACTTGTCCGGCGCCGCCGGCGTTGGCCTGCATGATGCAGTGCTCAGCGGCTGGTTCCAGAACAGCACCAACGAGGTTTTTCGCGGCATTCCGATCGGACCCGGTGATTCGGTGGTCGACGTGGGCTGCGGCGACGGCGGTGCCAGCATGTTCTGTGCGCGGCGCGGGGCCCACGTCACCGTGGTCGACATCGACCCGCAAGTGATCGCCGCGATCGAGTCACGCCTGGCGGAAGGCTGCCCGGGCGGCCATGCCAGCCATGTCAGCAACGGCAATCCGCTGCCGCTGGCCAACGCGGTGGCCAACCGAGTGCTGTGCACCGAGGTACTCGAACACGTGGACGATCCACGGCAATTGCTGTCCGAGCTCGTGCGCATCGGCAAGCCGGGCGCGCTCTATCTGCTGACCGTACCGGGCGCCCTGCAGGAGAACCTGCAGAAGCATGTGGCACCGTCGAGTTACTTCCAGAAGCCGAACCACGTCCGTATCATCGAGCGCTCCGAGTTTGCCGACATGGTGACGCATGCCGGGCTGATCATCGAGGAACACACCCAATACGGGTTTTTCTGGTCGATCTGGTGGGCGCTGTTCTGGGCCTGCGAGGTGGATCTGGGCAAACCCAGCCATCCGGCGCTGGATCACTGGACCGAGTCCTGGCGTGCCATTCTGGCGCTGCCGCAAGGCACCCAGCTCAAACAGCAACTGGATCAATTCATGCCCAAGAGCCAGGTTATCGTTGCGCGCAAGCCATGATTCAGATCCGGCCCTCCCACGTCCGCCAGCAACCGATTGACCGCGTGGCCGCCTCATGAGCCTCGCCCTCACCCGCACCCTGTGGCGCTATCGCGGCTTCATCATGGGCAGCGTCAAGCGCGAGTTCCAGGCGCGCTATCGCAACTCGCTGCTGGGCGCAGCATGGACCGTGTTGCAGCCGCTGGCCATGATCACGGTCTATACCGTAGTGTTCTCCGAACTGATGCGCACGCGCCTGCCCGGCATCGACAGTCCCTACGCGTACAGCATCTTCCTGTGCGCCGGTCTGCTGACCTGGGGACTGTTCGGCGAGATCCTGCAACGTGGGCAGACGGTGTTCCTGGACAACGGGAACATGATCAAGAAGCTGAACTTCCCGCGCATCTGCCTGCCCGCGATCACGGTGATCAACGCCGTGGTGAACTTCGCGATCACCTTCTCGATCTTCCTGGCTTTTCTGGCAGTCACCCACAGCCTTCCGGGCTGGGTCATCCTGTACGCGATACCGGTCCTGCTGGTGCAGATTGCATTTGCCACCGGGCTGGGCATCATCGCCGGCGTGCTCAATGTCTTTTTTCGGGACGTCGGCCAGTTCGTCAACATCCTGCTGCAATTCTGGTTCTGGTTCACCCCGATCATCTATTCCACCGCTACCTTGCCAGCGTCGGTCAGACCATGGATGAAGCTCAACCCGATGACCCCGCTGGCGCAGGCCTACCAGGGCATCTTCGTATATGGACTGGCTCCATCGTGGTCCACCATCTGGCCCGCTGCCGTTCTGGCCGCGGGACTGTGCGTGGTGGCACTCACGCTGTTCCGCCGTCGGGCGGGTGAAATGGTGGACGAACTCTGATGGGCGACGTCCGCGTCAGTGGCCTGGGCAAGGCCTACAAGCAATATCCGGGGCAGTGGTCGCGATTGGCCGAGTGGATTTTGCCTGCCGGCAAGCCGCGCCACATCGAGCACTGGGTGCTGAAGGACATCGACTTCCATCTGCACGCCGGCGAGGCGGTGGGTATCGTCGGCGCCAACGGTGCCGGCAAGAGCACTCTGCTGAAGATGCTCGCCGGCACCGTGCGCCCCAGTTGCGGCGAGATCACGATTGGCGGGCGCGTGGCTGCCATGCTGGAGCTTGGCATGGGTTTCCATCCCGATTTCACAGGACGGCAGAACGCGGTGATGGGTGGCCAGTTGCTGGGGCTGTCGCTGGAAGAGATTGCCCAGCTGATGCCGCACATCGAGGCCTTTGCCGAGATTGGCGAATACGTCGACCAGCCGGTGCGCACTTATTCCAGCGGCATGCAAATGCGGCTGGCCTTCAGCGTGGCGACCGCCCAGCGACCGGATATCCTGATTGTCGATGAGGCACTCTCGGTGGGCGACTCGTACTTCCAGCACAAGAGTTTCGAGCGCATCCGCGAGTTCCGGCGCGAGGGCACCACCTTGCTGATCGTTTCGCACGATCGCTATGCCATCCAGACTGTCTGCGACCGCGCCATCCTGATGGACGCTGGTCGCATCCGCATGCAGGGATTACCCGTCGACGTACTGGATTACTACAACGCCATGATGGCCGAACAAAACCACCACCGGATCCAGCAGAAAACCCTCGCCGACGGCCGGGTTACCACCATATCCGGATCGGGTGAGGCCAGCATTGTCGATGTGCGCCTGCTCAACCAGCACGATCGTCCCGCCGATACCGTGGAGGTTGGCGAACCACTTCGCCTGCAAGTTCGTGTAAGAGTGAACTCGGCATTGCCGCGGTTGGTACTCGGTTTCCTGGTCAAGGATCGCCTCGGCCAAGCGATCTATGGAATCAATACGCACCGCCTCGAACAGCCCCTGGAAGATCTGGCCGCGGGAGAGGAAGCCACTTACTGCTTCAGCTTTCCGGCGCGGCTTGGCAAGGGCAGTTATTCCGTTTCATTGTCGCTGTCTCGTGAGGACTCTCATGTGGACAAGAACTTCGAGTGGCGCGACAACGCATTAATCTTTCATGTATTCAATACGGACAAGGAGGACTTCGTGGGCAGCAGCTGGCTTGGCGCTGACGTGACGATCACACGCCATGACATGGCATCAAGCGCCATACATCCAGCGCAAGGTCTCTCGTAAAACCCGCTGCGGAAATGGGCCAATGCGCCTCTGCAACCGGGCTGGATCGCCAACAAGACATTGCACCTCGTTGGCGCGCACGAAGGCCGGATTCACCCGGACCTCGATTGCATGACCGGCGATGTCCTCCATCATCGCGACCACCTCGCGCAACGAATGGCTGTTGCCCGTGCAGATATTGAAGGTGTCGCCTTCGCCGCATGTTTCCAGCAAACGGCGGTACGTCCAGGCGACCGTCCGCACGTCCATGAACTCCCGCCAGACATCGAGGTTGCCCAGCTCGACGATCTCTTCGCCACGACGGAAATGGGTGACGATTTTCGGAATCAGAAAACGTTCGTCCTGGCCCACGCCGGTGTAGTTGAAGGGTCGGGTAAACACCAGGGGAAGGCGGTCGGACCAGGTTCGCGCCATGTATTCCATCGCCAGCTTGCTCACTGCGTAATCATTCGCCGGCGCCGCCGGCACGCTTTCATCGAGCTTGCCGGTCTGCCCCGCGGCCTGGCCGTACACGTTGGCGCTGCTGGCCAGTACCACGATCGATGGCGCAGCCGGCAGCTCGGCCAGCGCAGCGAGCAAATGGCGCGTGCCGACGATGTTGGTCCGGTAGAGCGAGTCCACGTCGCCGTGGGCGACAAACGCGATCGCCGCCAGGTGGATCACCGCCCACGGGCGGATTCCCGCCACCGCCGCCTGCACCGCCGCGGCATCGAGCAGATCGACACGCCCGCCGTGCGCATTCAGGCCGCAGACCTCGTAGCCGGCACGTTCGAGCTCCTCCGCCACGTAGCGGCCGGTGAAGCCGTCGCGGCCGGTGACCAGCACCCGCCGCGGCACTGTCTCAGAAGGAGAAGCCATGCTGGTTCCTGCGCAGATCGGCCTCGACCATCATCCGACACAGTGATTCGAGCGACGTCTGCGCCGACCAGCCCAATGCGGCACGGGCCTTGCTCGCATCGCCGATCAGCAGGTCGACCTCTGCCGGCCGGTAGTGACGCGGATTGATCCGAACCAGAGTCTTCCCGGTTCGTGCATCCACGCCGTGCTCATCGGCTTCCGTACCCTCCCATGCCAGTTCGATGTCCACGGCCGCAAACGCCATGGTGGCGAAATTGCGTACCGTTTCGGTACGCCCGGTGGCCAGCACGCAGGTTTCGGGGGTCTCGGCCTGCAACATGCGCCACATGCCGTCGACGTATTCCTTCGCGTAGCCCCAGTCGCGCTGTGCGTCCAGATTGCCCAGTTCCAGCACGTCGAGTTTGCCCAGCCGGATCTTCGCTGCCGCATCGGTGATCTTGCGCGTGACGAACTCGCGCCCGCGCAGCGGCGACTCGTGGTTGAACAGGATGCCGCTGGCGCCAAACAGGCCGTAGGATTCGCGATAATTCACCGTGATCCAGTGCGCATAAAGCTTGGCCACGCCGTAGGGGCTGCGCGGATGGAACGCCGTGTCCTCGGATTGCGGAACCGACCGCACCTTGCCGAACATCTCCGAGGTGGATGCCTGGTAAAAGCGGATCGATGGATCGACCACGCGAATCGCCTCAAGCAGATGCAAGGCCCCGACGCCGCTGATCTGCGTCGTCGTCACCGGTTGGTCGAACGACACGCCGACGAAACTCTGCGCGGCCAGGTTGTAGATCTCGCTGACCTGGTACTTCTGCAGCAGGCGAATCGCCGCACCCATGTCGGTGAGGTCGAACTCAACCAGCTCCAGCTGCGGGTGGCCCAGGATGCCCAGTTCCTCGATGCGCCAGAAATTGGTCGAGCTGGTGCGACGGTAGGCTCCCACCACCCGGTAGCCCTTGTGCAGCAGAAGTTCCGCCAGATAGGCACCGTCCTGTCCGGTGATGCCCGTGATCAACGCTGCCTTCATGCGGTTTCCTGCGTACGGTTGGGTACGGACATGCTACGGGCAAGCCGGCGTCTGTCCAAGCGATGGATCACCGTCTCGTGAGTTGCATCAACTGTCGGCAGGATGCGTGTCCGGTCGCCAAGGTGGCAACCATTGCAGATGCCTGGCATCGAGCAGCATGTCCCACAGCCGTCCGGTCGTATCCTGCCAACTGAGTACGGCATCGGCATCCGGAGTCCGCCCGGCCTGATCCGCGGTTGCCGCCTGCCGCAATGCCTGGACCAGGCTGTCCAAACGTCCGCCGTCGAAGAAAGTGGCAAACTGCGATGACACCTCGCGGAATACCGGAATGTCGCGCGCTATCACCGGTAGGCCGCGCCGCGCCGCTTCGACCAACGGCAAGCCGAAGCCCTCGGCCTCCGAGGCTGCCACCAGCGCGCGTGCGCCGTCGTAGATCTGTTCCAGATACTCGTCGCTGGCATGTTCCAGCCAGATCAGGCCGGTTCCAGCCCGTGCGTGCGAGCGCATGCGTGCAGCCAGCGCGTCGGACATCCAGCCTTGCCGGCCGACCACTACCAGGGAGGCATCGATGCCATCGGCCCACAGTCGTTCGAACGCCTCCAGCACGAGCGCGTGCCCCTTGCGTGGCTCGATCGTGCCGACCATCAGGAAAACCGGCGACGTGCGGAAGCGCGCCAGCACCTGCGCGGCGTCCGCTGGCAACCCCTTGCTCGGACGTGCCGCGCCCGGGTCGTTGCCCGGATAAAAATAGCCAAGTGCCAAGACGTCACACCGCAAGGGTGGATGCTCGTCGAACCACCGGCGTACATCGTCAGCGACAAACTGCGATATGCACAGCAGGGCGTCTGCGTATCGGCCGATGCATTGCAGCCAGCGTCCGTGCATATCCGCGATGCCCTCCGGAAACCAGCCCGGTTGGCGTACCGGCAGCAGGTCGTAGACCACGAACAGCATGCGCACGCCACGCACCCGCCAGGCGTCGAGCAAGGCGGTGTTCGCCGGCAACGCATCGGCGACCCAGTCGAGCCCGAGCAGGACGTCACCGGCCCGCGGCTGTACCGGATCTTCGGGCAGCTCGAGCGGCGGGTGTCCAAGCACCTTCAGGGCGTAACCGGTGGCGCGGCGATAGCTGCCGTTTTCCAGCCGGACCGGTTCGATCCGGTACTGCGCCTGCGGACGCTGCAGCAGTGCCGACAGCACGCCGTGCACCACGCGCTCGATACCCGTGTGCAGGTCGTTGCCGGCAGTGGCGGTAACGTCGACATACAGTCGCGGTCGATCCACCAAGGGCTGGTTCGCAACCAGGGCCTGCTGCAATTCCCGTCGAGCCGGAGCGTCCATGGCAAATCCGGCGTCCGTGCGCGCCAGGCCTTCCAGCAGGCGCTGTTGTCCGGCCCCCGGCGAGCGCTGGTGGAAGGCCTCGATCGCCTCGCGATAGCGCCCTGCCACTTCGGCCGGATGGTGCTGCTGCCCGATCACGCGGGCCGCTTCGGCGGCGAGCCGCGCACGTGACTCGGCCTCGTCCCTCAGCTCCTGCAGGGCGGAGACCAGCTCGGCATCACTGAACTGGTCGGCAAGTCGAAGCACCGCGGCTTCGGGCAACTCCGTCGCTGTGCCGTGGGCGTTGACGATCAGCGGCAAGCCATGGGCAAGCGCATCGAAAATTGCGGCCGAAGTCTCGCCGCGGGAGTCGGTACGCAGCTGCACCACGATGTCGGTGGCGGCCAGATAGTCGGCATAGCTGTCGGCGCTGACAAAACCGGTGATGTGGATACGTTCGCCGCCAGCGGCGGCACTCATGGCCGAGCTCAGCGTCCGACCATACTCCCCGCCGTGGTTCTCCCCGACAAAAACCAGTCGGCAGCGATTGTCGCTCGCCAGCGTGGATTGCAACCACGCCTCGAGCAGGCGATGGTTCAACTTCGTCGGTGCCAGCATGCCGAAGCTGCACACCACGAAGTCATCCGGCCCGATGCCCAGCAGGCGCCGCGCCAGCCGACGATCGCCGTAGGTGCGCTGCTTCGGAAATGGCACCACGACGAACTTGTCCGCGGCAGCCGCACCATAATGCAGACGCGCCTGCTTCACGGCGTAATGCGAGTGCACGATCAGGCCAAGCGCCCGCTCGATCACGTCCCGGTTGACCGGCCAGGTATCGAGCGTCGAAGGGCGGCCATGACGCAGGTCGTGCAGCAACGCGGCATGACCATGATTGTCATGCAGCAGGCGCAGGAAGGCCGCGGGCTCGCCGGCGTCGTGTGCCATCCAGTTTCTCGCCGCGCCCAGCCACGAATCGTGCAACACCACCACGCCGGGGTGCCGCTGCAGCATGCCGAACATGTGTGCATGGAACGGCGAATTGCCGAAGTGGTACAGCACCCGATCATCGGCCGCATGGTCCACAAACCATTGCAGCGAACGAACGGGGAAACTGGCCAGCACCCACGGATCAGTCACCACGGGCTGATCGACCACCACGTCGATCTCGTAATGGCAGGCCAGCTCACGCAGCAGACGGGCGCTGTAATCGGCGATACCCGACCGCACCGGCGGCAACGGCGACACGTAGATCAGTCGCGGGCGCGCGCACCGCCCGCCTCGTGACTTTGCCTTGTTTTCCACATGGTTCTCGATGGCCGCCAGTGCCTTGCGCGCACTGACCGGCCAGCTGAACTGACGCGTCTGCACGCTGGCATGCGTTCGCAGGCTTTGGAGATGACCATCCCCGGTCAGCACGGCCTGCAACTTGGCCGCAATCGAGCTGCGACTGCGCGGATCGAATAATGCATCCCCGCGCCCGATCACCTCAGGCAAGCTGGCGGCGTTCGAGCCGATCACCGCGGCGCCGCACGCCATCGCCTCGAGCGGGGGCAGGCCGAGCCCTTCGTGCAGCGAAGGTGCAACGAACAAGGTGCAGCCTGAATACAGTCGTGCCAGTTCCTCATCCGCCAGGGTCCCGGTGAAAACCAGTCGATCGGCAGCCAGGCGATGCCCGTGTGCAACCTGGCGCAACCGACCCACCGTCACCGGGTCGCATCGACCGGCAAGCACCAGTTGATGCCGCTGCACGACGCTGGCAGGAAGTTCGGCGAACGCGGCGATCAACGTGTCCACATTCTTGTGCGCGTCGTAACCTCCCGCATACAGCACGAAGTCCGGTCGCAGGCCCCAGTCATGCTGCCAGCGGGCCCGGCAGGCGGCATCGATCGGTATGGGCCGGAACACAGGATCGGGGGCACCGGATACCACGGCCACATCCTCCGCCCGCAGCTGCAATGCGTCGATGGCCTCACGCCGCGACGATTCGGAAATCGCCAGCAGCAAACCGCAGCGCTTGAGCAGGCCCAGCCGCTGGTAGTACCAGCGCCGGTAGGCGGCGTCGTGCAGGTGCTGCGCGGGATTCAGCAGCGGGATCAGGTCGTACAGGGTGGCTACATGCCGATGATCGTCGATACCGCTGCCCAGCGCCGCCGTCGAATCATCGCCCCAGCCTTCGAACAGGCTGCTGTGCCAGATGCAGTCCGCGCTCAGTCCGCCGAGAAAGCCCGCGTGGGCGACCCTGGCCATCTGCACGCGCCGCTGGTTGCCTGGCTGACAGGCCGCAATGCCGGCGGGCAGTTCATTGATCAGCATGCGCTCGCGCGGGATCAGCCCGTCGAACTGCTCGATGATGCTGAGCGAACTTTCATCCTGGCGCCCGTTCAGCGCCAGCCACAACTCGTGCCGAGCCGCTTCGACCGCGAAAGCCTTTGCCATCGACAGCGTGTAACGCCCGATGCCCCGATGCCGACTGTGCGATTGCGCGCCCTGGAGATCCAGCACGATCTTCATCGCGGCGTTCCGTATCCGTTCAATGGACGTTTCCGTGGTCGTTACCGGCGGCCTGCGGATACAGGCGTGAGCGCAGGCGTGCGTGCAGGCCTGGAACAAGGCGCACGACCCGCCTGGCGGCACGCCGGAAAAGCGGCACGCGCAACATCGCACGAGCGAGGTTCCCGGGACGATGGCGACCCTCCCTGCGCCAGGTGGATACCAGTCGCAGTGGCCTCGTCAGGCGCCAGGAGCGGCTCTCGACGAAAGACGCATGCATGCGTGCGTGCTCCCTTGCCAGTTCGGCCAGACGCCGCTCCAGTTCCACGCGCTCCCGGTCCTGTTCGGCCAGGCGCCGCAGCCGTTGATCGCTGGCGACAAGCATTTCGCGATAGTCCACCTGCAGCAACGCCAATCGATCACGCATGACGCTGTGGTCATGCTCGATCTCCACCAGCCGCGCCAGCCGCTGGTCCGCCAGCAGCCGCCAGTCGATGCCCGCAGCCGGTACCGATGCATCAGTGCGAATGGCGCTGGCCGGCGACAGGCCTTCCGTCTTGTTCGTCATGTCAGAAAATCCATCGGAGAGTCGCGGAAGCGGACGGCATCATCATGCAATGCCCTGCAGTTCGTCATCGATCTGGCCCAGGCGCCGGGTCAGCACCGACATGCAGGCCTCGACCGAGAAGTTGCTGGCCATGTCGCGTTTCGCCTGTGCCCCCAGGCGGCTTCCCAGCGCACGATCCTGATAGAGGGCGCGCATGTATTGCGCAGCATGTCGCGGGTCGGGATCGGCCCATTGCTGACCGTCCGCGTAGGGATACTCGCCCCGCTGTACGGGAATCATCCTGTAATCCACCAGACAGCTGTTCGCCGGCGTCATGAATTCCAGGTTGCCCGAATAGCCTGTCGCCACCACCGCCTTGCCCAGACACATTGCCTCGGCCATACCCAGCCCGAAGCCCTCGCAACGATGCAGCGAAACATAGACGTCGATGCAACGATGCAATGACTGAAGATGATGACGCTCAAGCAAGTCGTCGCGCAGCTGGATGCGCGCATCGCGTGCGACGGCTCCCAGCAACTGGATCAGCAGAGCAGTGTTGCGGTTTCCATTGCTGGACTTGATCAGCAACGAGACCTTCTCGTCTCCACGCGGAAATGCCTTGCAAAAGGCATCAATGGCCGCTTGCGGATTCTTTCTGGCGACGGTCGAATTGAAATCGAAAGAGCAGAAAAAGACGTAATCGTCGTCACGCAAGCCGAAATGGTGGCGTTGCAGGCTGCTGTCATTCGTCCCCGGCACCAACGGCAGCGGCACGCGCGTCACCGGCTTGTTGCAGATCCGCCGCATCGCCTGTTCGACAAAGGCGGACGAAACCATGATTTCATCGACCTGATCGATGGCCAGCCGCCAGTCCTCGGGGAAGTTCTCCAACTCCCAGAACCAGTAGCCGATCACATAACGACCCCGAGCTGTCGAGATACCGGCACTCAGCAAGGTGTCCGCCCAATGATCCGGGTTGACAAAGATCAGATCACACCGGTACGGAGAAGCCGTGCCCAGATGGGCGGCCAGCGTGCGGTCATGCCGCGGATGCGGGATATCGATGTCCACGTCGTACAACGAAACCGGATACTTCGTGGCCAGCATGGCATTCGCATAGAGTCGCGCGCATTGCCCAAGACCCAGCCAGCGGGAAAGATACCCATGGAGATTGACCCCGTGCGCCGCCGCGACGTTCGGCGGCTCATGACCGGACCCCACGTCGGCAACCGTCGGCGTGTCGCTGCCCCATTCGCTGGTTCGCCTGAAGCCCAGGTCATGCCTGATCGGCCTTTCCAGCCTGCCACGAACCCATTGCCGGATCGGCAACGGAATTCCGTGCCGGATTCCGGCCCAACGCGGACTTGACAAGGTCCGCATGAGAAAACCTCTCAACATCGGATGAAGTGCTTTCAGGGAACGTACCGACACAACCACCTCAGGTATGCCTGGAACAATCATCTCATCGCGACGCGACGTGCAGAAAACCGGACCCACACACTTCGGCCTCAGGCGCTCGGCACACTTGACATGAACGCCCGCAGCTAACCGGAACCATGGGGTTATGCCACTCCATACCCCTGTATGACAGAATACTTGGGATCAAATTGGAGTGATACATGAAGATACTGCTGGTCACCGGCGGAGCCGGTTTCATCGGTGCCAACTTCGTCCTGCAGACCATCGCCGATGGTCTGCGCGTGGTGAACCTGGA
>NZ_DASSYD010000061.1:0-6515 GCF_035703485.1 Dokdonella sp.
GTTGATCAATGCGATGCGCCTGCATGGCCGTGAAGCGGAGGCTCGCACGCTGATTCCGGCGCTTCGCGAAGATCTGGAGCGCTATCCGGTGCGCGCTGAAAACAAGGCGGCTTCCTACACGTTCATGGCTCTGGTCGAGAGCGACACAGGCCGCGCCCTCGAACTGCATCGCAAATCCTATGACGTGCTCGCCGAACATCTCGGACCCAATGAGCCGACCGTGATCCGCCGACTGGCGAACGTCGCCGGTGCGACGCTGGCCGATGGCGACATTGGCGCTGCGCTGCAAGGTTACGCCGAAGCCATGCGCCGAGTCAGCGAACGCGGTGAGCTTGAGTCGGACTACTTCATCACGCCGCAAGGTGTGTACGGCCGCCTGCTGACCGCGCATGGTCGCTGGGATGAGGCGAAGGTCTGGCTGGATCGCGCGGTGCGCCTGCAGGCGGTGGCGCGGGGAACGCACAGCCCGCTGTATTTGTATGTTCGCGGCGATTTGCTGCTGTGGGAGATCGAGCGCGAACCGAGTGATGAATTGCTCGACCAGCTGGATCAGTGGCTGGCGATGAATGAGGAGCTCGTCGGCAAACATCATGCGCGCACTCGTTATGCGTGGCGGTTGCGCACATTGTTGCTGCGCCGACTGGATCGCAGCGACGAAGCCTATACACAGTGGCTTGAACAGCAGGCGAAACCGTGGGAAGCGTCGCCGCAACAGGCGGCGATCGACGCCCAATGGCAGGCTGATGGCGCCGCGTTGTTGCTCGATCTCGAACGCGTCGATGAAGCCTGCGAGCACATGGCAGGCGTGGATCGTGGCGCATTGCCTGAAGCGCCAAGCGTCGAAGGATTGTCCGTGGCCCTGGATCTTGCCCTGTGTGCATCCCGATCAGGGAATGCCTCGGCAAACAACTATGCGCTTCGCCGCGCCGAACTTGTGCGTGATCTCGGCGCTGCGGATTGGCGGTTGAAGCGTCGCCCAACCGATATCGCGGTTGGCACCGGCACGGCAGAAGCCACTGATCCGGAGGCCTGAGCCTTTGGAAAATCCAATAAAAAACCCCGAGGGCCAGGGGGAGCCCTCGGGGCGGGGATCGAAAACCGGTCTGGGGAGGGACCGATTCCCGGGGGAATCATCCAGGGAGGTGGATGATTCCAGGGGTGCCGTTGCGTGCACCCGGACTATAAGATGCGGGTTGGCACCAATAAGTTTCGTGGTTCGGCGTAAATATCGAAATCATTTACTCCCGATTCATTTTCGCGGATTCGCCAGCTGAACGAGAATCAATGGGCCTGATCCCAATTCTCGCCAACTCCGATATCGACAACCAGCGGAACCGCCAGTTCAGCCGCAGCAGTCATGCGCTCACGAACACCGTTGCGGATGGTGTCGATTTCCACGTCGCGAACCTCGAAGACCAGTTCATCATGCACCTGCATGAGCATGCGCGCACTCTCTTCCTTTCCGCGGAGCCATTCGTCGATCGTCAGCATGGCTCGCTTGATGATATCCGCCGCTGTTCCCTGCATCGGCGCATTGATCGCTGCACGCTCGGCGCCGGCACGCTGAGCCTGATTGCGAGAAGAAATATTGTCCAGATACAGGCGCCGGCCGAACACGGTTTCGACGTAACCCAGACGATGAGCTTGTTCGCGCGTGTTGTCCATGAATTCACGGACACCGGGATAACGCTGGAAGTAGCGTGCGATATAGTCTTGCGCCTCTCCGCGGCCGATACCAAGCTGACGCGCGAGGCCGAAGGCGCTCATGCCATACATGAGTCCAAAATTGATTGCCTTGGCTGCCCGTCGCTGATTGCTGTCGACGGCATCCAGCGATACACCAAACACTTCGGCGGCCGTGCTTCGGTGGACATCCTGCTCGTTGCGGAATGCCGCAAGCAGGCCTTCGTCACCTGACAGATGAGCCATGATGCGGAGCTCGATTTGCGAATAGTCCGCAGCCAGAACCTGCCAGCCCTCAGGTGCGATAAACGCCTGGCGGATGCGCCGACCTTCTTCCGTGCGTACTGGAATGTTCTGCAAACTGGGATCAGAAGACGACAATCTGCCCGTTGCAGCATTTGCCTGGTGATAACTGGTATGCACGCGCCCGGTACGCGGATTGACGATTTCGGCGAGTTTCTCGGTATAGGTCGAACGAAGCTTGGCGAGGCCACGATATTCAAGAATCAGACGCGGCAGCTCGTGGGCATCGGCGATCGCATCCAGCGCTTCTTCATTGGTCGAAGGCTGGCCTTTGGGTGTTTTGACCACGACCGGCAGTTTGAGCTCATCAAAGAGCAATGCCTGCAGTTGCTTGGGTGAGTCCAGACTGAAGTTGCGACCAGCCAGTTCGTGGCACTGGACGGTCAACTCGTGCATCCGCGCTGCCAACTGTCGACCCTGTTTGCGCAAGGCATCGACATCGATCAGCACGCCACGCTGTTCCATGCGTGCAAGCACCGGAACCAGTGGCATTTCTATCTCGCGATAAACCTTGCACAAGTCCTTGTCGGCTGCGAGCTTCGGCCACAGAGCCTTGTGCAAGCGCAAGGTAATATCGGCATCCTCGGCGGCGTAGCGACCTGCAATCTCAAGATCGACCTGGGAGAACGAAATCTGCTTTGCTCCCTTGCCGGCCACGTCCTGGTAAGGAATTGTCTGATAGCCGAGATGGCGTTTGGCCAGCGTATCCATGTCGTGACGCGAAGCGGTCGAATTGAGCACGTAGGATTCGAGCATCGTGTCGTGGGCAACGCCACGAACGGTCACGCCATGCGTCGACAACACATTCATGTCGTACTTCGCGTGCTGCGCAAGTTTGGCTCGACTTTCATCTTCGAGAAGGGGCTTGAGCGCGGCAAGAATCGTATCCCGATCGAGTTGGGCGGGCACGCCGGGATAGTCGTGCTTGAGCGGCACATAAGCCGCTTGTCTGGCTTCAACCGCGAATGAAATTCCGACGATCTCCGCGCGCATGGCATCAATCGACGTGGTCTCTGTATCGAAGGAGATCAGATCTGCGTTTTGAAGACGTTTTAGCCACTCATCAAAGCGCTCGGTGTCGACAATGAGTTCGTAGTCTCCCTTGCCGACCAGTTCAGGCGCCAATTCAGAGTCTGCCGCAGCGACTTGCGTGGATGCCTGTTCGGCTGGCGCTGACACCGAGCCTTCAGCGCCGTCAGCTGCCTCGTCATTGGCGGTCAGTTCTTTCAATGCGGCGTTGAATTCGTAGCGGCGATAGAAATTTTGAAGCGCCTCGGTGTCCGGTTCACGCAAGGCGAGATCCGTGACCCCAAGATCGAGCGCGACATCGGTCTTGATCGTCACCAGCTGCCGCGACAGGGGCAGATGACCCACGGCATCACGAAGATGCTCGCCGATCTTTCCACCCATCTTGTCCGCACTTTCGATCACCGCTTCGAGTGACCCGAACTCGCCAATCCATTTCGCGGCGGTTTTCGGGCCGCACTTGGTCACGCCCGGCACGTTGTCCACCGTATCCCCGGTCAGGGCGAGGAAGTCGACAATACGCTCCGGTGGCACGCCGAATTTCTCGATCACGCCATCACGATCCATTGTGGTGTGCGTCATCGTGTTGACGAGGGTGATGTGCGGTGAAACGAGCTGGGCGAAATCCTTGTCGCCGGTCGAGATGATCACCTCGATATCCAGCGCTTCGGCTTCACGCGCCAGCGTGCCGATGACATCATCGGCTTCGACCCCGGCGACACGCAGGATCGGGAAACCGAGGGCACCGACGATATCGAGCATCGGCTGCACCTGGGCCTTGAGGTCATCCGGTGTCGGCGCGCGATTGGCCTTGTACTCGGCGTACATTTCGTCGCGGAAAGTCGGACCTGGGGCATCGCTGACAAAGGCCACGAACTCGGGTCGATCCTTGAGGATCGATCGCAACATGTTGACCACGCCAAACAAGGCGCCGGTGGGTTCCCCGCTTGCATTGGTCAGGGGAGGGAGCGCATGGAAGGCGCGAAACAGGTAGGAAGAGCCGTCGATGAGAACGAGTCGTGGGCGCTGAGTCGACATGGTGCTATCGCGAAAATTCGGGATCGCAGCTTGGCTGTAGCGGTGATCGAATGCAAATGGCGATCTGTCTGGGTTCGTATGCAGAATCACCGTGACGAGTTTTCGCGCAAGAATAGCCGGACCTTTTTTCGCCCTTCGAAATGCCAAGGTGGCTAACGATTGAATGGCACTTTCTTGCTCTGGTTGGTTCCGGATATGCGTGTTACGGATATTCTCCGACGAGCCTTTCAGGTAACTTCAGCCAGATAGCGCTAGAGTTCCAGATCAGTGGCGATCCGACTCCACACCGTCTGAAGGCAGAATCCATGATGAAACGTATCTTGCTCACCCCTTTGACCCTGGTTGTTCTCTCATTTGCATGCTCAACCATGGCGTCTGCATTCGAACCGGCACCGCCGCCGCCTGGAATCCATGACAAGGGGGTGGAGACGACCCAGCAATCAGGTGTCGATCCCGCTGATTCGGTGGAGCCGGCTATGCCGGATACTCGCCTCGTTCGCGACAAGGCTTCTCGATCGAAAGATTTGACGGCATCGGAGATTGAGGCCAGAAGCGATTCGATCACTTCGCACAAGGAAGGAACCGATACCGTCACCGAGTACCGCGAAAAAGGCAAACTGCGCATGATCCGCATTGCCCCACAGAATGGGCCGTCGCAGACCTACTACGATCGGAATTCCGACGGGCGCCTAGATCGCAATTCGATGGACGGACCGGTATCTCCGGTCTATTTCACGCTCTATGAGTGGGATTGAGTTCGATTTGAGACGTTTTGGGCCAACCAGTCGCGGGGCTTGAGGTAATCGGACAGCCGTGCTTCAGGGCTGTTCGGCTCCGGCATGTAGCCATATTCGAAACGAACCCGCGGTGGGAGGCTCATCAGGATTGACTCGGTTCGACCGCCCGACTGTAGCCCAAACAAGGTGCCCCGGTCATAGACCAGATTGAACTCCACGTAGCGGCCACGACGGTACAACTGAAACTCGCGCTCCCGATCACCGAACGGCGTTGACTTTCGACGCTCGACGATAGGCAGGTAGGCCTCAATAAAGCCGTCGCCTACGGCACGCATGAATTCAAAGCATTGCTCGAACCCGCCTTCGTGCAGATCATCGTAGAACAGACCACCGACACCACGGGTTTCGTTGCGGTGCTTGATGTAGAAGTACTCATCGCACCATTTCTTGTAGCGTGCGTAGCGGTCCACACCAAACTTGGAGCACACTTCCTTGGCCACTGCGTGCCAATGCTCTGCGTCGTCTTCGAACACGTAGAAGGGTGTCAGGTCGAAGCCGCCACCGAACCACCAGACAGGATCCTTGCCGTCCGCAGCCGCCTCAAAAAAGCGCACATTCATGTGCGTCGTCGGCACATAGGGATTCAACGGATGGATTACCAATGAGACACCGAGCGCGGTCCAGCTCCTGCCGGCCAGTTCGGGGCGCTGCTGTGTAGCTGACGGTGGCAGCGTGTTCCCCGACACTCGTGAGAAGCCGACTCCGGCCTGCTCAAATACACTTCCGTTGTTCAGCACCCGGGTCCTGCCGCCTCCACCTTCGATACGCTTCCAGGCATCTTCACGGAATCGGGTGTTCGCTTCCTGCGACTCGATGGAGCCGCAGATCCGGTCTTGCAGGTTGGTCAGATAGGCTTCGATGGCTTCAAGATGGCTTTTGGAATCAGGCATTGCCATATCGCAAATTCGGGTCGGCCCATGAGATTAGCAGCTGCCTGTTTGCACTGGCGATTACTGCGACCATTTGCGGCAGCGTGACAGGGTCCGCTATTCGCTGCCTGGCAATCCTGCGTTGCCAAACGGGGCTCGATATAAAGCGCTCAGCGATGACCTGTTGCAGTTCGCGCGGCTGCGCCGCTTGATGCAAGAGGTCATAAAAAACCCCACCGATTTCTCGGATGGGGTTTTGGATAAAGCGCTCAGCGATGACCTGTTGCAGTTCGCGCGGCTGCGCCGCTTGATGCAAGAGGTCATAAAAAACCCCACCCGATTTCTCGGATGGGGTTTTGGATAAAGCGCTCAGCGATGACCTACTCTTGCATGGCTTAAGCCACACTACCATCGGCGCGACTGCGTTTCACTTCCGAGTTCGGGATGGGATCGGGTGGTTCCACAGCACTATGTTCGCTGAGCAAGCGGTGGAGACAGCGCATAGGTATGCGCCAGTCTCGCGTTGGGTCTTGGGACGTAATAAGTCGTTTTGGCTCGAGAGCCGCATGCCATTGAGGCAGCGAAGCAACTTGGAGTTATATGGTCAAGCCGCACGGATCATTAGTAGTGGTTAGCTCGGCATTGCTGCTATACACATCCACCCTATCAACCACGTAGTCTTCATGGTTCCTTTAGGAGCCTTATGGCTCGGGAGGTCTCATCTTGAGGCGCGCTTCCCGCTTAGATGCTTTCAGCGGTTATCGCTTCCGAATATAGCTACCCGGCAGTGCCACTGGCG
>NZ_DASSYD010000040.1:0-14363 GCF_035703485.1 Dokdonella sp.
AACGATCGTATCAAGGCTCTCGGAAGGGATAAGACTGGCGCTGACCGTGTTGGCGTCACCAATCTGCAGATAGACGTTTTCGCGCGTCTCGGTCTGTCCATCCTTGGTGATCGTGATCGTGTACGGACCGCCGACGCGCAAGCCGCGCGCGGAATAGCGGCCAGCGGCATCAGTCGTGACATGACTGACGGTACCCGAGGTACTGTGAATGATGGTGACTTCCGCGCCTGTGGCCGGCGAACCTTGCGAGTCGGTTACCGTGCCGCCGAGGCTTGCCGATGTGCTTTGCGCATATGCGCCGGACATGGCAAACAGCGAAGAAAGCATCAGCGGCAACAACCGCATCGTCAAACGCTTGTTCATTACTAGCTTCCTCTAAAGAATTTGAAACAGGAATCAGGCCAAATCAACCGAGTCGCACGAGCTCATTGGCCGTGTCGCTTCGGAAACCCCTGGAACACCTACATGCTTGAATCGATTTCAGCCGGCTCTGTGGCGGGTGCTGCAGGCCGGCGGGAAATTAACCCTAGTTTAACCCGGCTTCATGACAGATTTCTAACAAAATCGGCTCTTGATTTTGCGCTCGGCCATAAGCCTCGTCTCGTCTGTGCAGACGATCGCGGAAGCGATACCTGCCGTCGGGTATCAGATAGGCCGTAAAATCATAGGCTTGCCCGAGCTACCTGAAGCAAGGCATCAATCAGGAAGCCAGCCGCACGTAGGCAACCGCACCATCGAGGAACATCTGCACGGACAAGGCCACCAGCAACATGCCCATCAATCGCTCGACCGCCAGCAACACGCTGGCACCGAGCCAGCGATACAGATAGGTGGAAGACACCAGGATCACTGAAGTGGCGAGCCAGGCCAGAAACAAGGCGATGCTCCAATCCACGGTTCGGCCCGGGTTGCCGTTGGCCAGCAGCATGACCGCCGCCATTGTCGAAGGTCCGGCGACGGCAGGAATCGCCATCGGCACGATGAATGGTTCGGTATCCAGATCACCGCCGAAAATGCCATCGCGCGAGGGGAAAATCATGCGGATGCCGATAAGGAACAAGACAATGCCGCCGGCGATACTGACCGACTCGGCTTTCAACTGCAGCGCACTGAGGATGTATTTGCCGCTGAACAGAAAAAAGAACAATACGACAAGCGCAATCAGCAGCTCCCGGATCAATACCAGACGACGACGCTCGGGGACAACATTCTTCAACAGGCTCAGAAACAGCGGAATGTTGCCGAGCGGATCCATGATCAGGAACAGCAGGATGCCAGCGGACAAGGTGCTCATTGGAATCCGTCCTCAGTCGGTTGATCGGATATCAAGGGTTCGCCCGCGCAGCGCCACGGCGTCCGGACCAAGCAACCAGACCAGCGCCTCTGCGGCTCGGTCTGGCGTTTCGCGCACAAGCGTGTCTTCGCCGAAATAGGCCATTCGGCGCAGCGCCGTGCGCATCGGTGGCGGCAACAAGGCGTGTGTCCGCACAGATCCGTTTTCGGTTTCTTCGTGCAAGATCGATGCAAACGCCGCGAGTGCCGCCTTGGCGACTCCGTAGCTGCCCCAGAACGCCTTGCCGATACGCTGCGGATCCTCGGCCACGAAAACCACGGCCGCATCGTCGCGTTGGCGCAGCAGCGGCAGGCAAGCCTGGGTCAGCAGGAACGGGGCGTTGACTGCGACGTGCTGTATGCGCATCCAGTCGTTCGGCTTGAACTGATCGAGTGGGCGAAGCCCATCAAACAGGACAGCCGCGTGGACAATACCGTCGAGATGTCCGCATTGCAGCCGAATTGCCTCGGCCATATTGGCGTAATCATCCGGCGAAGCACCTTCGAGATCGATCGGATAGATCGCGGGCCTGGCCGCACCGAGCGCCTCCAGCTCATCATAGAGCGCTTCAAGAGGGCGCACCTTGCGCCCGGCAAGGACGACAGTCGCTCCCGCTTTCGCACAAGCGAGCGCAGTGGCACGACCGAGGCCACCGAGCGCGCCGGTGATCAGCACAACCCGCCCGGTCAGAGAGCTTTCACTGAGCGGCTGCACGTCGGTCTGGACAATCGGCAACATCGTCATCACGATTTCTGCACGTCGCCGACGATGCGCTGCAGCTCACCGCTGTCGCACAGTTCCAGCACAATATCGCAGCCACCGATCAATTCTCCGGCAATGAACAATTGCGGAAACGTCGGCCAATTCGAGTAACGCGGCAAGTTCGCACGCACTTCAGGATCTTCAAGTACGTTGATCGCGGCAAACGGTGCTTCAACACTTTGCAAAGCCTTGACCACACGACTCGAAAATCCGCACATCGGATACTCGGGAGTCCCCTTCATGAAGAGTACGATTGGAGCTGATTCAACGGTGGTTCTGATGCGATCGAAAATATCCATGCTGATCCTGAGGAAAGTTTGAGCCCTGCCCTGGCAGCTTGTCGGCCCTAGCCGGTTGCGGCTGAAATTTGCTTGAGTGAAATCAGATTTTCGCCAAGTTGCAGGCCCATTGTGGTGCCAGGGGTCAGGAACCGGCGGTCATCTGGGCCGTTCAGGCGGATTCACAACCCAGCCGAGTCAAGTCCTGCGGGCTGACAGCCTTACCCTGACTGGCCAGTCCCCTATTTTATCAGTCTGGAGCGTCACTGGTTGATTTGCTCCGACATAGCTTCATATCCTGAGTGGCTATCGTGTGTTTTTTGCCAAACCTGATTTTGCCCCTGTCCCTCAACCCACCTGCCGTACGGCTAAGGAGTTTCCAATGGCTATCGAACTTCCCGCTCTTCCCTGGGCCAAAGATGCGCTCGCTCCCCACATTTCCGCCGAGACCATCGATTTCCACTACGGCAAGCATCACCAGGCCTACGTAACCAACCTCAACAAGCAGATTGAAGGCACCGAGTTCGAGAACATGGAACTCGAAGCAATCATCAAGAAAGCAACTGGCGGCGTGTTCAACAACGCCGCGCAGGTCTGGAACCACACCTTCTACTGGAACTGCCTGGCACCAAATGCCGGCGGCGAACCGGACGGTCGTCTCGCTGACGCGATCAAGAAATCCTTCGGAAGCTTCGCCAAGTTCAAGGAAGAGTTCACCAAAACGGCAACCGGCACATTCGGTTCCGGCTGGGGCTGGCTGGTGCAGCGTGCCGATGGCGATCTCGCTCTTGTCAGCACCTCGAATGCAGCCACCCCGTTGACCGGCAGCGATCGCGCCCTGCTGACTTGCGATGTCTGGGAACACGCCTACTACATCGACTACCGCAACGCGCGTCCGAAATATCTGGAAGCATTCTGGAATCTCGTCAACTGGAAGTTCGTCGAGAGCCAGATGAGCTGAGAGCCGGGAGTTGGGAATGGGGAGTTGGCAGTAGGAAAGCGACTCCCCCGTTTCTGATTGTAAGCAGTTGGCAGTTTGCGGTTAGCAGGGAACGCCAATCCCGGTATCGGAAGGCCCACACACCTTCTGTTCGTGGTGAGCCTGTCGAACCATGAACGGAAGTTTCCGAAGCACTTCGATTGCATGAGAGTGTCCCGCTACAGGTTCGTGTGGGGAGCGGCTCCTGGTCCTCCCATTTCCCACTCCCCACTCCCTGCTTCACAACTCACCGATTCATCAGCACATCAATTACCGGCTGCACTTGTGCTTCGCGATCAAGTGCACGGCCTACCCGTTGCAGTCGTTCGATCAACTCCTCCGCGCTGTCGGCACACAGGGTGGCATGGCCGATTTTGCGTCCCGGGCGCGCAGCTTTGCCGTAGTCGTGCCAATGCCCGCGAGCTTCCGCCAGAATCGGGGTTGCATCGGGCAGTTCTCCGATCCAGTTCAACATGACGCTGTGGCCGAGCGCCTGGGTATCGCCCAGGGGCAGGCCGAGAACGGCACGCACATGATTTTCAAACTGGCTGCAAGCAGTTCCTTCGATGGTCCAGTGTCCGGAATTGTGCACGCGTGGCGCCATCTCGTTGCCCAGTAGCTGGCCGTCGCAAACAAAAAGTTCCAATGCGAAAACTCCGACATAGTCGAGGCGTTCGGCAAGCGCACGTGCGCGTGCGACGGCGCGTCGCTGAATCTCTTCGTCGACAACGATCGGAGCCAGGCTTGCAGACAGAACGGCATTCTGGTGCCAATTTCGAGTCAGTGGATAATGTCGAAACTCGCCACTTCTCGAGCGTACGGCAACTACCGAAATTTCACTTTCAAAGTTGACAAAAGCTTCGAGAATCAGAGGCACGCCGCCGAGCTTCTCCCATGCCGCATCGATGTCTGAATGCTGGCGCAAGATGAATTGTCCCTTGCCGTCATAGCCGAGCCGACGCGTTTTCAGGACCGCTGGCAAGGACACTTTGTCGACCGCCTGGCGCAAGTCCTGGATGCTGTCTACGGCCGAGAACTCCGGAGTCTCCAGGCCGATCTCTGCGAACAGCGTCTTTTCAAGCAGACGATCCTGGGACACGGACAAAGCCGCGGGATTGGGGAAGACGCGCGTATGCGTGGTAAGCCACTCTGCGGTCTCGGCCGGGACGTTCTCGAAATCGAAGGTGGCGACATCAATCTGGTCAGCGAATCCCTGCAAGGGACCAAAATCGCGCCAGTCCGCCTGCAATAGCGGCGCGACCTGGCCTGCGCAGGCATCCTCCGCATTGTCGACAACCAGAAATTTATGCCCAAGCGGGGCACCCGCAATTGCAAGCATGCGGGCGAGTTGTCCGCCCCCGAGAATGCCGATGGTTGCCACGATTACTCCTGTCTTGGATCAGAATGTGCGAGCACGCTTTCGGTCTGCTCACTACGGAAGGCTTCAAGCCGCGCAGCAAGTTCCGGGTCGGTCACGGCAAGCATGGCGGCTGCAAAAAGACTTGCGTTGATCGCACCGGCACGCCCGATGGCAAAGGTGGCAACCGGAATTCCGGCTGGCATCTGCGCGATGGAGAGTAGCGAATCCATGCCATTCAATGCCTGCGACTGAACCGGGATGCCGAGCACGGGAAGTCGCGTTTTCGCGGCCAGCATCCCGGGCAAATGCGCCGCACCGCCGGCACCAGCGATGATTGCAGCCAGCCCTCGCGACGCCGCTTTTTCGGCATAGGAAAACATCAGGTCTGGCGTGCGGTGCGCCGAAACCACCTGCACTTCATTTGCAATCAGCAGGCGATCAAGGATTTCGACGGCGTGGCGCATCGTCTCCCAATCAGATCGGGATCCCATTACGACACCAATACGTGGGGATTCAGCGTGGTCTTTCATGGCTGCGGCAACGCAAAATCGTTATTGTACGCATATTGACCCGACAGTCTCCTGACAGCCTGTCTGGCACACCAACAGGAACAAGCATGGACAAGCACTTACTTGAAATTCTTTGCTGCCCGTCGACCAAGATGGCCATGCGACTGGCACGTCAGGACGAAATCGCGGCGCTGAATCGCTCGATTGCGCTTGGCAACGTGAACAGCGTCGCCGGAACATCTGTTGCAACTCCCCTGGCCGAGGCCTTGATTACCCGGGATGGCAAGACCATCTATCGGATTGACGACGGTATTCCAGTGATGCTGATCGACGAAGGCATCAACACACATCAGATTGTCGGCTTTCCTGAGTAGATACTTCTCCGGAATTGTGAGGTACGTCACACTCGCATGGCCTATTGCACATGAAGCCAACGCCGGTCTGATGCAAGCTATGCAGGTACCAATCGAAAGGTATCTGCCACCCCGCATTGAGGTTACATGTCCAGCGCTGAAGACAAACCGGGCAAGATCGTTGAACTCAAGCAGCGCCAGGCTGGCGCAGCGGGTTCGAACGATCGCCTCGGCGAGTTGCTAAAGCTCGTTCGAGGAATTGCTCTCAAACGCGTCAACGGCCTCGTCAGCACGCTTTTCGAAAATGTCGACGACGCCCTGTTTCATCTTGCCGAGCGCGCCGAAAGCAATGCCGTCCAGGTCCAGTTTTTCGATGGCATGCGCGAGGTACGCAAGAAGCGACAGCTAGTCGAACGTGTCTTTCAGGAACAACTCTCACAAATCTTCAGTGATTTCGCCGAAGGCAAGCTCAAGCCAGTCCGCTCGGAGGTGGTCAATCCTTCCAACACCGGCTTGAGTCTCGTCGACGATCAGGAACTGGAAGATTCATTGGCCATCTCAAGCATGGTGGCCAAAGCGGAGAACCGCCTTTCGCGCAACCTGCACCTGGTCAATCAGCGACTCTCGGTAATCAGCGGCGGCAATGCCGTTGAAGATGCCAGCAATCCGATTGGCCCCGCTCCGCTTTGCCATGCGTTTCGTGTGGCTGTGCGTGACTTTGACCTCAATGTCCAGGTCAAGCTGATCATCTACAAACTGTTCGATCGTTACGTCATGTCCGGCCTTGAGCCGCTATACGAAGAGGTCAACGCCGAGCTGATCAAGGCCGGCGTCTTGCCACAGATTCGTCCCCAACTGCCAGCGTCCGTGCGCAATCGAGGCGGTGGAGCCTATTCGCCACGCAAACCCGGAGGGAACGCGCAACAGGACGGTGGCGACCATGGCCATCCTGGCGAAGGCGACTATTCAGGTGGCGCCTATGATGACGTTGCATCGGAGTTGCAGGCGGAGCTCTATTCAACCTTGCGCAGCCTGCTGGCCAGTCGCCGACCGCACCATTCCGATGGCGATGATGGTGGCGGCAGCTATCAGGGCTCCGGCGGCGGCATGGTTCCGAACCTCAGCCCAACCGATCTGCTGAGTGCATTGACGATACTGCAGAGCCAAAGTCAGTCAAATCAGGCCAATGCTGAGAGTGTCGCCGATGCCGCCAAGGCCGTTCAGCAAATCAAGCAGGAGATGCTCGAACAGGCCCAGCGGCTGGGTGGCTCGACTACCAGTGACTACAGCGTTTCAAGCGCCGATGAAGACACCATTGATCTGGTCGGCATGTTGTTCGAGTTCATCCTGCAGGACCGAAACCTGCCTCCGCAGATTCAGGCACTGATCGGGCGTCTGCAGATTCCGTACCTGAAGATTGCCATTCTCGACAAACACCTGTTCGCGCAAAAAACCCACCCCGCACGGCGCTTGCTTGATGCCATGGCCGATGCCGGAAAGAGCTGGTCGGCGGACTCGGATGTCGACAACAAATTGCACGATCGCATCAAGTCGGTTGTCGAAACCATCCTCAGTGACTTTGATGATGATCTCGCGGTCATCGAGCACGAACTGGCCGGCTTCGAACAATTCCTGCATCAGCACAAACGTCGCTCGGAACTGGCCGAACAACGCGCTGCCGAGGTTTCCCGGGGTCGCGAGAAACTGCACACCGCACGTCGGGATGCGGCGCGCGAGATTTTGGGTCGAATCGGAAATCGAGAGCTTGCACCAGTCGTCCACAACGTCCTGTCCCGGCCCTGGGCAAATTACCTGGTCCTGACCGACTTGCGACATGGCAAGGAATCGGCGGAATGGAAGAACGCGCTTCGATTCGCCGACGAGTTTGTCTGGAGTTCGCTGCCAAAGAGCACCGACGCCGAAAAGACTCGCCTGAAAGCCCTCTTGCCGCAACTGGAAAAAGCGCTGAAGCACGGCCTCGGCACGGTGGCTTACCACGAAGGTGATGTCCGAACCCTGATGCAGGAACTGTCGACTTTCTATCAGGGCTTGATCAACGGAGAATCATTCGAGCTCAAGTCGGCCAAGGAAGTCATCGCCGAGAATATTTCGCACGAAACCGGCGATGCAGATCCGGAAGGAGAATCGAGGATTGACTCGCCGCCCGCGAACCAGAGTCCGGTTGAAGAGATCGTGATGTCCTCGGGCAGCATCGAACCGGAAGAGCCTGAGGAAATCGATAGCGCCGATGAATTTGTCATAGCTGCACAGGAAATGAAGGTTGGCAACTGGATCGAGTTCATCGATGAAAACGGCAATCATGAACGCGCAAAGCTCTCCTGGATCAGTCCGATAAGTTCCAAGTACCTTTTCGTCAATCGACGCGGCCTCAAGGTTTGCGACAAGACGGTTGCAGCGCTCTCCGTGGAATTGCGGCGTGGCACCGCTGTCCTGCTTGAGGAAGTCCCCCTGTTCGATCGCGCACTCGACGCCATCGTCGAACGACTGCGCCAGAATCACGCACCCGAAATCTCGGAAACGGTGCCTGCTGTGCCTCCTGCACCTCCAGCACCCCCGGTCGCATCGCCAGAAACCTGAGCATCGACAGCGTCCGTCCCTGTGTTTTACCAACCTCCTGATCACCCAGCGCAGCGTCGGCCAAGGTCGCATGCCCCATCACCCAATTTGACCAGACCCTCAACCTGCAACCGCTGGCGAACTTCCCGTTGACTTGATTTGCGATACTTGCGGCGAACCCAACCAGAGTCCCGGCACATGTCTGATGCATTCGTTCCTCACCCCGATCCGGCACCACGTTTGGCGGTCGCCGCGATTGACCCCGAACTGATTCACAACAATGTGCTTGGAGCACTGGCCGAGGATCTCGGTAGCGGAGATGTCACCGCTGATCTTCTACCCGCCGAGCAGATTGGCGAAGCACGTATCCTGACCCGCGAGTCGGCAATCATATGTGGTCAGGCCTGGGTCAATGCCTGCTTTCAGCAACTGGACGGCCGCGTCAAACTGGACTGGCTTGTCAGCGAAGGTGCGCACGCTTCGGCGGGCCAGGTGCTGTGTACCGTGAGCGGCCCGATGCGAGCCATCGTCAGTGCCGAGCGCAGCGCACTCAATTTCCTGCAGACGCTTTCGGCCACGGCGACAACGACAGCCACCTACGTCAACGCGATTCGGCATACACGAACACGCATCCTCGACACCCGAAAGACCTTGCCGGGATTGCGTCACGCGCAGAAATACGCCGTTCGTATCGGTGGCGGGATGAATCATCGAATGGGCTTGTATGATGCAATCCTGATCAAGGAAAACCATATCGCCGCGGCAGGCTCGCTGAGTTCCGCTGTGGGCAAGGCACGCTCATTGCACCCATCGATCCTTGTCGAAGTCGAGGTCGAAACATTCAGCGAATTGCGCGAAGCGCTGGCAGCTGGCGTTGATCGCATCATGCTCGACGAATTCGAGCTTGAAGAGCTCGCCCAGGCGGTTACCGAAACCGACGGGCGAACAGCTCTGGAAGTGTCCGGTGGTGTCGGCCTCGATCGCGTCCGTGCGATCGCGGAAACCGGTGTCGACTACATATCGATTGGCGCATTGACCAAGCATGTCCGCGCCATTGACCTGTCGATGCGAGTGGTCCTCGCTGGCGATAGCCGGCATCCCTGATCGGGACATTCAAGAACGCGTTGCGATAATCAGATCTTGCCCAGAAACTTGAGTGCGCCCACGGCAATCACGCCGACAACCACGATGGCAGCTATCACCCAGATGATGGCGGAACTTGAACTGTTGCGCGCGGAAGTCGATGCCACATTGACTGCCGGCGATGGTGCCGGCGTCGCCGGCACATGCGTGCCCGGCGCAACAAGCAGAAAGCGCACGGTATCGAGGCGCAGCTCGTCACCGGGTGACAACATGCCCGTATGAACTCGTTTGTCGTTGATCCAGGTGCCGTTGGCCGAGCCGAGATCCTCAACCATGACGCCTTCTGATGTCACCTGAAGCCGCGCGTGTTGCCGTGATATTTCTTCGGCTTGTATCGGAATACCACAGTCGCTCTGTCGCCCGATTGTCATCGTGCCGACAAGGGCGAAGTTTCGCCCGAACGTCGTTCCGGACACACCACGCAACATGAACTTCGGCAACGCCATGCGGACGCGGGTCTGTCCATCAACTTCGGCAGGCGGAGCCGCTTGCGCTTCAGCAATCGCCGCATTTTTCTCGGGGGTCACGACACGGCAACCGATACGACCGAAGAGCAGCAAATCGCCAGCTTTGAGTCGGCTCTCTTCGGTAATCTGACGTCCGTTGAGCACCGTTGCGACGCTTTGGTCGTGAATTTTCACGCTGGCCTTGCCATCTTTCATCTCGATTTCGCAATGATTGACCGCAACTCCCGGTGCAACCAGAACGACCTGGCAATCGCTGCCTGATCCAATCAGCGTGATTCCGTCATTCAACTCGACGGTTGCATGCTCCCCATTCGGAAATATCAACTTCATCCCATCTCCCTCCGAGCGTCTGTGCGCCGGATCATTTGTCCAATTCACGAACCAGGCGAAAGCCAAGGCTGTTCAAGGAAACATCCTCGGAATAGCTGTCTTGTTCCAGCACACTCTCCTTGTCTGCCGCCGAAACCCAACCACGGCCACGCAAGCCATGATCTCGACAATCAGCAGTCAAGGGCGCGCTCTTGCCACAGGCAGCGACCCATTCGCGCACATTGCCATCAATATCAAATACTCCGGCAACCGATCCGTAGCTACCGACCGGCGCGGTCGCCGCGTGACCATCATCGCAGTCCGATCCGGTACGTGATCCGAATTCCTTGCGATAGGCTGCATCAGCCAGATTTGCGTTCTTGCAGGTTGCCGTCGGCGCCTTGCGCGCGACCTCCTCCCATTCCGCAGGCGTAGGCAACCTGTAGCGTTTTGAGGTTTTCGCAGAGATCCATTTGGCATAGGCCTGAGCCTCGGCGAAACGCACGCAAACGACTGGGTGATTGTCACTCTGCTTGATATCAGGTGACTTCCAGTCACGCTTGCGCGATGAGCGGAAAAAGGACTCGCGATCACGACAAGCCAGATTATTGTTGCCAAATTCACGCTGACCGGCGGCACGCCACCAGATCGAATACTCCCCTCGCGTTGTTTCATGGCGCGCGAAAGCCAGTGTCGCGCCGGTCACCACCAGCTCAGGGCCGTTTCGGCCATCGATCTTGTCGTGAAATACATAACCGGGCTTTCCGATTCGAGCGGATTTGGCCAAACCTTCACGGGCCGACTTGTTGTCAGGATCAAGCAACAGTGCCTTTTCGAATGCTGCGTTGGCCGCTTCGACATCCATGGCCGTCGTCGCCGCACGCCCCTCTTTCAGCCAGCGATCAATTTCCTGATTTCGTCGCTTCTTTGCTTCAGCGACGGTCTCAGTCCCTTCATCAATCGATTCGGCAACCTCCTCGGCCTTGTCGAGATAGCCGGCAAATTCTTCAAGGTTGCCAGCAGCAAAGGATTTCTCCGCGAGGTCGAGATAGGCCTTTGCCGTATCCACGATGCCTTGTCTGGCTGCCCGCGACGAGGAATTGATCTTCAAGGCCAGGCTGAAGCGCTCGAATGCATTCATGCGCGGCGGGTTGGTCAGACGCATTCCGGCCAGGTCGATACGAGCCCGGCGCACGAGTTCCGCGACCGGGTCAACAACGGTCGGTACGGTCGAAAGGTCAAGTTCCAACAACCCGGGATCCGAAAAAAGCTCGTCGCTTGGAAGCTGCGGATTCGCCGCAACAGGACTCTCGGCATCCGCTGCGTCGACAGACTGGATTGAAGGAGTCGCGGTCGCGATCGTTGTCACCGTGGAAGAACTCGATTGCTCGACTCCTTGCACTGAAGGTGGATTCTTGTTTCCAGCAAGCAAGGCAAACCCGACCGATCCGATCAGCAGCACACCTGCGCCGGCCAACGCCCATGGCAACCAGGCGCGCTGATTGCCGGAATCAGCGGGAGCTTCCGACTCTGAAGGTGAAGGCGCTGTCTCGGCCATCATCGCAGCGCCAATCCGCGTTGGCGCCTCGCTGGATTGCATAGCGTCATCCAGCGATTCCCGCTTGATCACGCGAGTCGGCGCTTCATGAGCGGATAACGTCGATGCGGCGCCGGACGGCTGGATCGTTCCGAGCGCGGCTATAAATTCCTCGGCATTCTGGAAGCGTTCTGCCGGATCCTTGGCCAGGGCCTTGTCGACAAGATCCTGCCAGTGGGCCTGCGCGGCGGGCAACCGCGGAATGGGTTCGAAGACATGCGCATAGGAGACGGCGAAACCATCCGCGCCTTCATACGGCGGCTTTCCAGTCAATCCAAACCAGACCAGAACACCGAGGCCATAGAGATCCGAACGCGCATCGACATCACTGCCGCGCGCCTGCTCGGGACTCATGTAGTGACTGGTTCCAACTGAAATACCGGCGCTGGTGATTCTTGCCGCCTGAGAAAATGCGCGGGCAATGCCGAAATCTGTCAGCAGTGGCGTGTCGTTGGCATCAAAAAGAATATTGCCTGGCGCGACATCACGATGCACATAACCCCGGTGATGTGCATAGCCGAGCGCATTGGCAATTCCCTCAAGAACCCTGATCAGCTCCTTCTCACTCAAACCCAGGCGGACACGCTGGGCAAAGTCTCCGCCCGGCAGATACTGCATGGAGAAATAGTTGAGTTGGGATTGGGTAACCCCGACATCGTAGACCTGGACGATATTCGGGTGCGCCAGCGAGGCAAGCATTCGCGCTTCCTGCAGGAAGCGCTTGGAGAACGTGGGGTCTGACGCCAACGCCGGGGCCATGACCTTGAGCGCGACATCACGATCAAGCGACGTCTGCAAGGCCAGATGGACGCTGGCCATGCCGCCGACACCGACTTCACGTCTGATCACATACCCCGGAATATCAATCGCCGTCACGTCTGCTCCCCCAACCATCTGACGAGAATTGTAACGAATTGCGGACGATTGTCCGTGAATCGTCAGAATCTATCTTGAATCCCCGCCGCGAACTGCCGAGTTTCGCCTGAAACCTTCGTGGAGCCTGATTTGCTCATCGTCCCGCGCCGATCCCGATTCGATGTTGACCCTGCAAAGGGGCTTTCATGCACGCCAGATCTCAGTGGACGCAAAAATCCGCCAGAAGGGAGACAACCTGCAAGAGACCGATCACTTCTATTTGACAACATGGAGCCTCGGCCGACCAGGTTTTGGTTCTGGTGTGGGCGTCTGTGGTGGCGACGGAGTTGATGGCGGCGCATCTTCCTCGGGAAACATCATGCCTTGCCCGTTCTCCTGAGCGTAAATGGCGAGCACGGCAGACATGGGCACCTCGATTGCATGACTGACGCCACTGAAGCGCGCCATGAAACTGACCGCATCCATGCCGATCTCCAGGCGAGCAACTGCGCGCGAGCTCACGCTAAGCACCACACGATTATCCTTGACCGCGCTTTGCGGTACACGCACCCCCGGAGCATCAGCCTTGACCAGCAAATAGGGCGTCAGGTCGTTGTCGATAATCCACTCATGAATGGCACGCAACAAGTACGGCCGGTTTGAGGTCATTTCTGCTTCCGACACCCGATCTCCTCAAGCGCGCAGGGCACGTTCTTCAGGCGTCATGCTGCGCGCAAACGTCTGGCTATGAAAAATTCGTTCGCCGTAATCGATAATCGATTGAGCGTCCTTCGGCAACTGGATTCCGAGCGATTCAAAGCGCCAGATCAATGGCGCAAACGCGCAATCCGCCAGACTGAACTCGGGGCTCAGGAAGAATTTTGAGGCCTGAAACGCAGGTGCGTTGCTGGTCAAGTCATCCTTGAGCGCCTTGCGCGCCGCTTCGGCAGGTTTGCCACCTTCTTCGATTTGATCAACCAGGGTTAACCAGTCGTTCTCAAGGCGCACCATGGCAAGCCGCAGTCGCGCTCGCGAAAGTGGATCAACCGGCATCAAGGGTGGATGCGGATAGCGTTCGTCAAGATATTCGGAAATGACGCTGGTGTCATAGAGGACCAGATCACGGTCGACCAGAGTCGGTACCGAGTTGTATGGGTTGAGCTCGATCAAATCTTCAGGCGGATCGTCCAGATCGACAACGACATGATCGTAGCTGACTCCTTTTGCTGACAGCAGCAATCGGATTCGATGGCAATGCACGCAATCGCGCGCAGAAAACAAAGTCAGTACCGCCCGCGAACGCTGACTCAAGGCCATGTCGGAACACCTCCCCTATCGGGTTGATCACCCGAAGATCCGCGAAAACCGGGGGAATCCCGGCCGCCCTCTTTCGTCAGCACTCTACTACGCTGCAACGAAAGCGCATAGATCAACGCACTTAGGCCATCAATATGACAGCCCAAGTGATTGATCTTGAAGGACAAGTGCAGGCCTGCATCCGGAGCAGAAAACCTTCGCCAGACGCGTCGTCAGTGCACGTCTTTCCAGTATTCCTGCTTGAGGAAGTAGGCCAACAGTGTGAACACGCCGAGGAACAACAACACCCAGATCCCGATTGATTTGCGCTGCATCGCTGCCGGTTCAGCGGTGTACTGAAGGAAATTGGCAACATCACGGGCGACATCATTGAACTGTTCGGGGGTCAACGTGCCGGGCGTATGCATCTCGAATTCCTCAAACACGGGATCCTCACCGTCTTCGCCCGGCTTGAACTTCGCCGTCTGGATGCCCTGCAACTCCCAGAACGGATTCGGCATCGATGCATTGGGGAACACCGTGTT
>NZ_DASSYD010000077.1:0-8078 GCF_035703485.1 Dokdonella sp.
CTGGATACCGTCGTTGTAGCAGTCGCTCAGAATCTGTCCCGGACTATCTGCGACGATAGTGTTTTCGACGCGGATCCTCCACCAGTCCAGACCAAAGTTGAGTCCATTGACGAAATTCGGACTCCAGACCACGCCAAGTGTCTTCGAGGTCGCGGTTTCCGGCTGCAGGAACGGGTTGGAACCGCTCGTGAACGGGACCGGAGTCTGCGAGTTTGCCGTGGTCACCGGCGTGAAACCCTGTCCCAGCTGACGGAAGTTATCCGCAGCGGGTCCGAGATCACGGCGGCAATTGGCTCGGGTAGACGAGCCAGGATCCTGTGAACCGCCAAACTGGACATCGCAAGGATCCGTAAAGAACGAGAACGTCTGCGAGCCACCACCGTAGAGATCGGAAATCGTCGGTGCGCGGAAACCCTCCGCCCAGGTACCGCGGAACAGCAATTGATCGATCGGCTTCCAGCGCAGGCCAACCTTGCTGTTTACGGTGTCGCCAAACGTGTCGTAGTCGGAGTAACGGCTGGCCAGATCAACGCTCAGTTCCTTGGCGAACGCAAGGTCAGCGAGGACAGGAATCTGCAGCTCGAGGTAGGCTTCCTTGACGCTGTAGTCACCACCGGTCGGACCAGCCGAGAGGTTGGTTGAGCCACCGGTCTGGGCGAGCACATCCGGTGTGAACTTGCCATCTTCCTTGCGATGCTCGATGCCTGCTGCGAAGGCGAAGTCACCCGCCGGCATGGCAAACAGGGTGCCGGTGAGGTTGGCAGCAAATACAGTGGTGTTGGTCTTGCCTGTCGCGTGCTCTTCCTGGAACAGGAAATCCTGCAGTGCCTGGTTGTTGGTCAGGCCGCCATCACCAATCGTACCGAACGGCAGCAGCGGGTTGAACGGCACGCAACTACTGAATGGAATCGGATTGGCTTCGCTGCCGCATTGCACCTGGCCCTGCGAATTGAGGAACGACGGACCGACGCCGGCCGCCACGTTGGCCAAGTTGAAGTTGCCGAAGGTGCTTTGCAAAACCTTGTTCGAATTGCGCAGATAGCTGACATCCCAGTCGAAGTAGCGGTCACCGATCTCGAAGCTGCCTTCGAAGGCACCACTGAAACGGTAGGTGTCAAGTTCGCTGCTGCTGACGCGAGGCACTTCCCAGCCGCGGCGCCACCACGACCGCAATGCTTGCGGCGTCGTGCCCGGTGCGGCGTGGAAGCTGCCAAACGGGTTGAAATAGCTGTCGACCGACATGCCGCCAGCAGTTTGTGAAAACGATGCCGCCTGCAACGGGTAACCAGCCACCTGACGGTCGGAGAGGCGATTGTTGTACAGCAGGTTGGTGCGGAACCTGATGTTGTCGGTGATTTTGTAGATGCCGTCCACATACAACGCCTTGTTTTCCAGCGGTGTACGCAGATCGGTTTGCTGATTGGTATTGCTCTTGTCGTCGGGGGACGAGCTCGATGTGTTTTGGCGCCGGTAGCTGGCGGGATTGTACGGGTCGGCACCCTGACTCAGAATATAGCGACCATTACTGTAGCCGGCGACAGGGCTGCCGTTGGAGACAGCAAATCCGCCGAATTGTCCGACTGAGGTCCAACTCAGATTCGGGTGACGGCTCGAGCGCGGGAATGCGCTGAAGTCGCGATCAGCCGCTGCGACGCCTTTCTCTTTGGACCACTCGGCCGCCAATGTCAGCGAACCCCTGTCGCCACCAAAACCCATGATGAAGTTGCCCTTGGTCACTTCACCATCATCTTCATCATACTGACCGGCATAGACACTGGCCGCCGCACCGGAGTAGTTGGTGCGGGTGATGATATTCACGACGCCGGAAATTGCATCGGAACCATACAACGACGATGCGCCATCCTTGAGGACTTCGATTCGCTCGACGGCGACCGCGGGGATGGTCGAAACATCAGCCAGACCACTGGTTGAGATGCCGAGGCGCTTGCCATTGATCAGGACCAGGGTGCGTGCGGCACCAAGGTTGCGCATATCGATGAAGGTGCCGCCGGCGTTTTCACCTGCGGACAGCGGGGAGGCGCGGCTGAGCGGCGGTGAACCCATGGCGGTTACGTTTTGCAGGATGTCACCGACTGACTGAAAGCCCTGCTTCTCGATGTCGGCGCGGGTGATCGTCAGGATCGGTGCTTCAGTTTCGATTTCGACCTGACGGATACGCGAACCGGTGACGATGATGGTGTCCATGCGCTCTACGGCGCCCTCACTATTTTCCTGGGCAAAGCCGGTGCCGGTGAAAAGCACACTTGAGCCTATACCGATGAACAGCGCGCCGCGAACGGCGAGCATCAGCTTGTTTCGTTTCATTATTGCGATCCCTTTCGATGAGAGATGTTTGTAGGGTCGGAGATTCGTGGCCAGAAGCGTCGCAATGGGTATATTTTGGCCAGTTGCCACCGGTTTTCGGGCTTGACACACATGAAGATTGTGTTAAGTGGCAGAACCGCATCAACATTTGATCTATAAAGGAATAGACCTACAGGAATAAATACGATATTTGTCGTATGTGTCTCGAAATTTGCCTGAAAAGCGGCCAAAAGTCTTGGATCAAGCGGCTGTCCGGGCAATTTTGGCTGCTCAAAGCAATCAGAAATCGGCTGGATTCGAGGTCAAATCAGTCGATTGGCTGGTGTGGTGTCTTGCCGCATGTGAGGGCGCGCCAAGTCGTTTGGGTAGCTTGGCCCGTGATTGGGTGGCTGCGCCTCGTCGAAATGACCAAGTCAGGTTGATGGAGAATCACGACCAGAACGACCGAGGGCAAAGACCCAAACCGAGATTCGCGGTCATGGGTTAAACTAGGCTGATGAACGAATCCAGCTCAGATCGGCGTCGCCTTTACCCCGAAATTGAACCCTTTGATTCCGCCACCCTGCAGGTTTCACCCCTGCATCGGCTCTACTACGAGCAAAGCGGAAATCCGAAAGGCAAGCCCGTCGTTTTCCTGCATGGCGGCCCTGGCGGCGGCAGTGGACCGGGTGCGCGACGTTTCTTCGATCCGGCCCACTACCGAATCATCCTGTTTGATCAGCGCGGTTGCGGGCGCTCGACGCCGCATGCCGAGCTGACGGACAACACGACCTGGGATCTGGTCGCCGACATCGAGCGGCTTCGCGAGCATCTCGGTATCGACCGCTGGCAGGTTTTCGGTGGATCCTGGGGATCGACGCTCGCCCTTGCCTACGCCGAAACGCATCCTGATCGAGTCACCGAACTGGTTCTGCGCGGGATCTTCATGCTGCGTCGCTGGGAGCTCGAATGGTTTTATCAGAAGGGCGCCGATGCGCTGTTTCCAGATGCCTGGGAAGCGTATCTGGCCGCTATTCCCGAAGCCGAGCGCGGCGATCTGATGAGTGCTTACTATCGGCGTTTGACCAGTGACGACAGCGCCGTGCGCCTGGCGGCGGCCAAGGCCTGGTCGGTCTGGGAGGGTTCAACGAGTTTCCTGTTGCAGGATCCGGCGCATATCGATGGCAGCGCCGAAGATGAATTCGCGATTGCCTTTGCGCGAATTGAATGCCACTACTTCGTGCACGGAGGGTTCTTCGAACATGATGATCAGCTGCTGCGCAATGCCCATCGCCTGAAGAACATTCCCGCCGTGATTGTGCAGGGACGTTACGACGTCGTTTGTCCGGCACGCAGCGCCTGGGATCTGCATCGGGCCTGGCCAGAGGCCGATCTGCGCATCGTCCCGGATTCCGGGCATTCAGCCCTGGAGGCTGGCATCACTCACGAGCTGATCGAAGCCACCGACCGGTTCAGATAATCGTCGCGCGTTCGGAAAATCACCCAGAAAAAAGGCCCGCAATGCGGGCCTTTTTTGCTACAGGATCAAGCCTTCTCAGGCAGCAGCTTTTTTCGCCTGTGCCTTGCGCGGCCCTTCGACCAAAGCCTTGCGCACACCATCAACCAGCAGCTCGACTTCGGCGTCGGTGATCGAGAAGTGTGGCGTGAAGCGCAGAGAATTGGTGCCGCCATGAATGACGCCAATGCCGTGCTCGCGCATCCACTCTTCGGTGCTGTCGGCACCGTAGCACTTGAAGTCCGGCGACAGCTCGCAGGAAAACAGCAGACCGGTACCTTGTACCTTGGTGATGTATCCCGGCAGTTCGGCCTTGAGTGCATTCAGCTTGTCGACGAATTGACGACCACGGGCGCGGATGTTCTCGCGGACCTCCGGAGTCAGCATGTCGAGCACCACGCAAGCGACATCGAGCGCTCGCGGATTGGTTGTCATCGTGTTGCCGTAGATGCCGCGCTTGTAGAGATCCGCCGCGCGCTCATTGACGGCGAGGACGGAAAGCGGGAATTGGCCGGCATTGAGCGCCTTGGAGTAAGTCTCCATGTCCGGTTCCTCAATGTCTTCCATACCCGGATAGTCAACGAAGGACAGGACGCCGTGTGCGCGCAAACCCGCCTGGATTGAGTCAATCAAAAGCAGGCTGCCGTGCGCCTTGGTCAGCTCGCGTGCGGCCTTGTAGAACTCGACCGTCACTGCGCGACCCGGGTCGCCTTCGCCCATCACCGGCTCAAGGAACAAGGCTTCGATGAACCAGTTGTTCTTTTCAGCATCGGCGAACACCTTGCGCAGTTGCTCGACGTCGTAGGCATCGACGGTGATGACACTGGTTTCATTGCGATAGCTGGCCAGATTCTGCTCGTAGACCTTGCGCGATGAATTGGAATACAGGGCCGGACGATCGGTGCGCCCATGGAAGGCGCCCTTGACGGCCAGGCGCTTGATCTCACGGCCAGCGTAGCGTCCGCCTTCGTCGGTCATCAGCTTGGAGTTGACGTCGGCAATGCGCGCGGCCAGCGAGACCGACTCGGATCCCGAGTTGAGGCAGAGAAAACGGGTATACGGCGAGCCGCCGCGGGTATGACCGATTTCGCGCTTGAGCGCCTCGGCCATACGCAACTGGGCGAGATTCGGTGTCATCACGTTGGCCATGACCTGGGCTCGCGCAAGGACTTCGAGCACCGGCTTCGGCGCGTGGCCGAAGCCGAGCATGCCGTAGCCGCCGGAATCATGGATGACCGCACCCTTGAGGGTGACGATCCACGGACCGCGCGCACTCAATGCGACATACGGATTGACACCATCGTCCGGATAGAAATTGACGTAGTCGGCCTGGATTGCGTGGGCTTGTGCGCTCTCGTCGAGTTTGAGCAGATCCGAGCGGCTGGAGCGCAGGGCGAGAAATGCGGCATACGCAGCATCGATGACTTCGGCAAGTTCGGGATAGTTGCCAACCAGGGATTCCACCGTAGTGTCATCGAGTCCGGTCGTTCGTGGTGCGACGCCCGCCGCACGCATCTCATGCAGTTTTACCAACAACGCATTCATAGTGATCTCCTGAAAAGCACAAAGCCCGCGCCGAGGGGACGTCGCGGGCAATCAGGCCTTAGCCATTGATTAGGAAAGAAAAACAGGTCCGGCAAGCTTACCACGTTCGGGCCGTTTCCGATACCCCGGGCGCTGTTTCGGGGGTTCTCAAGAGGCCGGATTGAGGGCTCCGACTCCCTGCGCGGCGCGCAGCGTCTGCTCTCCGCATGACTTCTGTCACAGACGATGGCTGATCGTTGCGACTGCCGCTGACAGGCCGGAAGTCCCAAGCTGATCGCACACCATGGAGAGTGAAATGAGTGCGAACGAATCAAACCGTGAAATCCTTGCCGAACTGCGAAATGTTCGCAAGTGCTATGGCAAGGTGCCGGCTCTGGATGGCGTGGATCTGGCCTTGCGGGCTGGCCAACTGACCGCTGTGCTCGGCCCGAATGGGGCTGGCAAGACGACCGCGATCGGCCTCTTGCTGGGCTTGAATCGCGCCGATTCCGGTGAAGTGACCCTGTTTGGTCAAGCACCTCATTCGCTGATGGCGCGTCGTCAGGTCGGTGTCATGCTGCAATCCGCCGGTATTCCGGACGCCTTCAAGGTCGGTGAGCTGATCGAGCTGACCCGCAGCTACTATGCCGAACCCAGAACAATCGCCGATTGCGTCGCCCTGGCCGGCCTTGATGGTCTGCTCGATCGTCGCTACGGCAAGCTTTCCGGTGGCCAGCAACGCCGCGTGCAATTCGCCCTGGCGCTGTGTGGTCGTCCCAGGCTGCTGTTCCTCGATGAGCCGACCACCGGCCTCGATATCGAAGCGAGACAAGGCCTGTGGAAGGCGATCCGTGAACTCATCGCGGATGGTTGTTCGGTATTGCTGACCACGCACTATCTGGAAGAAGCCGAGGCCCTGGCTGATCGGGTCGTGGTTCTCAACGGTGGCCGGATCATTGCCGAGGGCAGCGTCGATGAAGTGCGTTCTCGCGTCTCGCAACGGCGCATCCGCTGCATTTCCTCGCTGACCGAGGGCGACGTCGCCAATTGGCCCGGCGTGCTCAGCGCGAAGCGGGCGGCAGGCCGTTTCGAAATTATTGCCGATCGCGCCGAACCGGTCGTGCGCCGGTTGCTCGATGAAGATACCGACCTTGAAGAGCTCGAAGTCGAGCGCGCGGGATTGGCCGAAGCATTTGTCGAACTGACCCGGGAGGTCGCGTGATGAACACGATGGCATTGACACCTGCCCAGTTGCTGGGTTGCTACTACCTCGAAGCCAAGTACGAGTTTCTGCGCCTGTGGCGAACACCTTCGTTCGTGCTGCCCTCGCTGCTGTTTCCCTCGATGTTCTACATCCTGTTCGGTGTTCTGCTCGGCGGTGGACGCGCGGGCAACGACGAGGCGGCGCGCTACCTGCTGGCAAGCTACGGGGTGTTCGGCATCATGGGTGCGGCCTTGTTCGGCTTCGGTGTCAACGTCGCCATCGAGCGTGAGCGCGGCTTTCTCACCCTCAAACGTGCCTTGCCAATGCCGCCCGGCGCGTATCTGGTCGCCAAGCTGATCATGGCGATGATCTTCGCGCTGATCATCTCGCTCATGCTCGGTGTGATCGCATCGACCATGGCCGGGGTTTCGCTATCGGCCTCGCAGTGGCTGCTGCTGCTCATGATCAACGTCATTGGCACCTTGCCGTTCAGTGCGATGGGACTGTTGATCGGCACGACCTTCAGTGGCCAGGCCTCGCCGGCCATCGTCAACCTGATCTACCTGCCGATGGCCTTCCTGTCCGGGCTGTGGCTTCCGCTTTCAATGCTGCCGAAATTCATCGGCACGCTGGCTCCGGTCTGGCCTTCCCATCATCTCGTGCAGATCGCGCTGAAGGTGGTCGGGCGCGACACCGGCGGTTCGCTGGGCATGCATGTTCTGGTCCTGATCGTGATCACGATCGCATTCTTCGTTCTCGCCAGGCGTCGCCTGGTTGAGCAGGGATAAACGCGGTCATGAATGTCATTTCATTGAGCGCTGAAGGAGAACTTGCATGAGGTACTGGACTGAAGTCATCGCGATCGGAGCGGTTGTCGCCGTGCTGAGCGTTGCCGTCCTGTCTCGGCAGAACGACTTGCCCCGAGCAACTGAAACAGCGGAATCCGTTGTCGGTGCCAGCAACAGCTTCGCCGTGCGTAATGTTCGCGTATTCGATGGCCGGAAAATGATCGATCGGGCCAACGTGATTGTTCGTGACGGACTCGTCGCCGAAGTCGGGAAGGATGTTCCGATTGCCGAATATTTGACCACCATTGATGGAACGGGGCGCACCATGTTGCCAGGGCTGATCGACGCCCATACCCATAGCTGGGGCGATGCGCAGCGCGATGCCCTGCGATTCGGTGTGACCACGGAGATCGACATGCATGGCGATCCCGCACGTCTCGCGGCGGTCAAGCGCCAACGAGAATCGCTGGCCCGCATCGACCAGGCCGATCTCTGGGCCGCCGGTGCCGCGGTAACCGTTGCCGGTGGTCACGGCACTCAGTACGGACTTTCGATTCCGGTGCTGGATGCGCAGACCGATATCGACGCGTTCGTGGCGGAAAAGATCGATGGTGGCTCGGATTTCATCAAGCTCATCGTCGAGGATCTCTCAGCCTATAGCGCCACACAGCGCTTGCCGACCTTGAGCGCCAGGCAGATTTCGGACGTCATCGCGGCAACCCATCGACGCAGTCGTCTGGCG
>NZ_DASSYD010000108.1:0-56176 GCF_035703485.1 Dokdonella sp.
GGCAGGACCAGATCAGGCACGCCGGCCGCACGCAGGGCAACCGGAAATGCCTTCAGCGCCAGGGCCAGGCGCAAGGCCTGATAGTTGGCCAGGGTGCCGCCCGAGGTCAGATGGCCAAATGCGCAATCGGCCTGCAGGGGATCGTGCTTGTAGCCAATCATGCGCGCGAGTTGCAGGCCAACCTGGACTTCCAGATCGACCGTGACCGGCGCCGAATCCTCGCTGACATTGTTCGGGTTGTATGGCAGGGTCAGGATCTGAGCGACCAGTCCGGGCAGCAACAGATCCGAAACCATGTGACCCATATAGCGCGGGCTGTGGAACGGTACTGATTTCTTCAGTGAAGCGGAGAGCTTGTGCAGCTCGCGGCGCATGCGTGATTCGAAATCCAGATAATCCGGATGGCGCGATGCCTCGGTCGAGATCGCGGGCGGATCCTCGGGATGAAAGTTGCGCCGCCAGTAAATGTGGTCACGCAAAAATTCAACGACCAGGCTCTCGAGCAGACCGTCGTTCTCGCCATACGGCCCGAGGAAGCACGCATCGATGCGATGACGGGTCAGCGGTGATTCTGCAGGCATGCGAAAAGTCACTGGTCACGTTGATAGGGAATGCGACCGGAGGCTTGCCGCTGGCATTCAATCCCCAGTCAAAAATCAAGCCACCCATTCGGCCGAAGAGTGTGGGCCGAAGCGCCAGTGGCAGCCTTGATCCAGATCAGAAACACAAAAAAAGGGGACGGAGGAATTATCTGTTTGAATCACGCCGGAAGACGAGACGGCAATTGGGACATTGCCTTCAGCTCCGCTTTTTGATCCAGGCAACGGTCAAGTGCATCCCTGTGGCAGGTCAATTCCCGGGCTCTTGCCTGGCGCGGGCGCAAACCAGCCGATAGATCGGCCAACTGACGGCCAGCATGGCGATAGCCACCAGGCTGTCTTCAGGGTCGCTCCAGATCGAGGCAACCAGAAACACCAGCGATCCAAGCAGGGCCAGGCCCGGCACAAAGGGATACAACGGCACGCGAAACGGTCGCGGTGCATCCGGCGCACGTCGCCGTTGCACGAACAGTGAGACGAACACGAGCACGTAGTTGGCAACGAAAAAGAACGCCAGCATCGCAATCAGACTGTTGAACGTGCCGGTCGCAATCAGAACGAGTGAGACGAGTACTTCGACGACCAGGCCCGGCACCGGCGTGCCGCCGGCATTGACCGTACCCATGATCGGCGGCATCAACCGATCGCGGCTCATCGCATACGGAATGCGCGAGCCGCCGAGGAGCAAGGCATTCACCGAGGCGATCAGGGAAATGATCATGAGCACACGCAGCGCGGTATCGCCGATCGGCCCAAACAAGCGACTCGCTGCGGTTGCCGCGACAAACGGATCGCCGGCCATCGCCTCGATTCCGACCACACGCAGGAAGGCGACGTTGAGGGCAAGGTAGATGAGCATGACCAGAAGCACGCCTCCGATCATCGCGCGCGGAATTTCCCGCCCCGGATTCTTGATTTCCTCACCGAAATAGACCGGTGCGGACCAGCCGTCATAGGTGCTGATCGCCGATTGCAGGGCAACCACGATCGCGGCAATCAGTAGCGCGCCACCGGGGACTTGCACGGCACGCGCCATCGTTTCGACAGGTGCTGCCGGCACAACCATGGCAAACGCCGCAACAGCGAGCGCGATCAGCGCGATTCCCTTCATCGAACTGGTGACCAGTTGCACGGCATTGCCGACTCGAATGCCGCGCCACTGGAACAAGGCGAACACGACAACGACGAACGATCCGGTCAAGGCCTCATGGCCGATCAATGCCGGCACCAGCGGCCCGACGTACTCGCCGAGGACAATCGCGACCGCCGCCATTGTGCCGACAAAACCCAGCCAGTCGGTCCAGCCCGAAACGAATCCGGCGAACGGACCCAGGGCATCGTGGACCATCGGATAGAGGCCGCCCGAACGTGGCCTCAGGGTTGCCAGCTCGGCCATGCTCAGGGCGCCAAGCAACGCGTAACCTGCGCCGAGAACCCAGACCATCAGGAATAGCGATTCAGTCGGCACCTTGGCCGCGACTTCACCGGGCGTGCGCAGGATGCCCATGCCGATGGTCAGACCGACCATGACCGCCAGGCCGAAAGCCAGACCGAGCACCCGCAATAACTTTCCGCCGGCCAGCGCCGACGCTTCCTTCGTTGCTTCCTGCATGCGAGATCTCCCCGAGGTTCGCAGAGTCGATCATGGTCTGCCGATCGGTCAATCCGATCAACTCGCTGGTTGGCACCAAACCAGCGCTCGCTTGACGCCGATCAATGACCCGTCACCGGCGCTTGCCGATGATGAAGTCGCGCAGTCGAGCCTCGGCTGCACGCCCTTTTCATTCAGACTCAAGGAAGCCATCCCATGCTTTTCACTACGGCCGACCCGATCACCCATTCCATGGCCACCGCCATCATGCAGGCCGTGCGCGAACACGACCCGGATGCCCTGATTCGCGCCGAAGCTTCGGGCTATGAAGTTCGGATAGACGGTGACGTCTCGCTCGATCAAGCCAGGGCCGCGTTGCTCCAGGCCGGATTGGACAACGCCGAGCTGCAGGATGACAACAACCTGGTGCACATCCAGGGCAGCCACAGTTGCTGCGGGCAATGCACCTGACCGGCTGTTGAAGTTCTACTCGGGCGGAACGATCCGGCGGCAAAGCGCGCGTCAAAATGCTCACTTACCCGATGTAGACCGCGCTTTTACGGCCCGCTTCGGCTTGCCGCGCACTCGCCTGAGCGATTTTCGACAGCCTGCCGAGCATCCTGGACCGCGAAGGTAGTCCCGGACCTGTTCTGGTCTGATCGAAACTTTCCAACTGGCCCTACACGAATCCACAAATACGTCGCAGGCTCAAGCGTGGTTTGAATGGCCGCGATGCGAACGGACCCGGCTCAAGCGGCAACGTGCTTACTCACCTTTCGCTTCGTGGAGGTTCGTCATGCTCATGCCCAGTCGCTGGATCCTGCTCGCACTCATTCTGCTCTCCGCACAGGTCTCGGCCGCAACCGTGTTCTCGGATGATTTCCAGGATGGAAATTTCAATGGCTGGACGATCGGCGGCTACGGCTCCAGCGCGATCGCCAACCTGTACGGATCGAATTATTCATTGCGCCTGCGCAATTCGCGCACCGCGACCCAGGCAGTTTCCACGGTCGGCTACACCGGCGTTTCCATTTCGACCAGCATCGCCGCCTCGCAACTGGAATGGAACGACACCTGCGTCGCCGAAGTCTCCAGCAATGGCGGCGGCAGTTGGACGGCCATCAACACCGTCGTCGACGGACAGGACAACGGGGTCACCCTGTACACGACCAACGCATCGCCGAGCGGCGTCGACAACAACGCCTCGATGCAACTGCGTCTGCGCTCCGCGGGCAACAGCAACTCGGACTACTGCTATTTCGATGACATCAAGGTGACCGGCACGGCGGGTACGCCACCGCCGCCGAGTTGCGACTACGATTGCCTGCCCGGCACAGGATCAGTGAGCCGCAGCGATCTGAGCTATTCGACGATGCAGACCGCGGCGACCGGCAGTCTCGTCAACCTGTCGGCGTTTGCCGTGCCAGGTAACGCGGCGAATCCCTCAAACACTTTTCAGGGCACGCTCAACTTCAGCGCCGTGCAGCGCGGCTGGGCCAGCATCCGTGACACCGCTGGCTACGCCTCGATCACCAACATCAAAAAGCTTCCGGACTTCAACTACTCGTTTGTCCAGCACGGCAGCCATCTGATTCCAGTCAATCGCGGCCTGCAGATCACCAGCCATACCGTCTGGGAATTGATCCTCGAACCGGGCCGGGTCTGGGACGAGATTTCCGACAACGGCTATTCGCGCGCGGCAATACCATTCGCCTTGCAGGAATACGGCGCCAACTGCACGCACAACGGCGTGTTGAGCTTCCTGTTCAAATCCGACGGCTCGATGTCTTCTGTGGCCTACGAGATCGCCTCGGAAACCTGCAACTACTACCAGTTCAATCTGTACGGTCGACTCAGCGCAAGCTATACGCCATCGACCATCGCCAACGCCGCGGCGATCAAATCGGCCTATGAAACCGAAGTGTCCAACCGCATGCCGACCAAGCCGATCAGTGCGCTGGCCACCGACTATCCGGGCAGCGGCATCACCATCGCGACGATCGGCAGCGAGCAGAGCGCGAGTGCGCGCACGGCCTTCGGCGTCGCCTACAACGGCGTCCACTACACCGGCGCTTGCGAGACTCGCTACGGCACTTATCCGTATTGCGATGTGCTCGATCTGCCCTCCTACTCGGTGGCCAAATCGACCTACGGCGCGTACGGCCTGATGGCTCTGGAGCAACTCTATCCGGGCGTGAAGAACCTGAGTGTCACCAGCCAGGTATCGACTTGCCCGTCATCGCGCTGGAACGATGTGAAGCTCGAAAACCTGCTCGACATGGCTACCGGCAATTACACCGATTCCGGATTCGAGGCCGATGAAGGTTCCACGGCCATGCTCAATGGCTTCTTCCTCGACTATTCCGACAGCGGCATGACCAGCTTCGCCTGCAGCTATCCGCGCAAGGCGACACCCGGTACCAGCTGGGTCTATCACACCTCGGATACTTATCTGCTCGGCCGCGCCATGGATCAATACCTCGGCCAGGACAGCTTCAACTGGATGGTCAACAACGTCTACACGCCGTTGAAACTGAGCCCGACCGCGAAGACCTCGATTCGCACGTTTGATGCGGCCAACCAGCAAGTGACCGGGTTCGGTCTGACCTATCATCGTGACGACATCGTCAAGCTCGCCGAACTCGTCAACAACGCCGGCGGTGCCATCGGCGGCACGCAGAAACTGAAATCCTCGATGGTCAACGAAGTGCTGCAAACCACCAGCTACCACGGCCTCAACGCCGGCAGCGCCTACGATACCTATGACAACGGCTTCTGGATCTGGAAAGCCGATGCCTCACTCGGCTGCAGCAGCAATCTGTATATCCCCTACATGTCCGGCTTCGGCGGCATTTCGGTGGTCCTGCTGCCAAACAACATGGTCTATTACTTCTTCAGCGACAACGCCGAATTCACCTTCAACAACACGGTTGCACAGCTCGACAAGATTGGGGATTTTTGCAACTGACGGGTGATTGACCAACGCTGGCGAGTCTGGGCATGTTGGACTCGTCAGCAGCATCTATTGGTTAGTACAACCTGACCCTCGTTTCGCTCGTTTCGATTACGCTAGCGAGTTCGGGTGCGCATGAACTCACCAGCGATTTCCGTTACATCGAGAGTGCAACCTGTTCCTAGTTTCGCTAGTTTTCGAATACTTTCATTTCGCCTTGGGGCACGGCTGAAGCCCCCCTTGATTTCCGCATATCTCAATGGTTGCCCCGGGACTCTGGCTATTTCCGTTATTGTCCATGCGGTAGTTTCCAGTGCCGGTTGTAACCCAGTTTGCCCAATTTCCAGTAGCAGCATTCACTATGTGAATAGTATTTCCTGGAAGCAGGCTACCCCAATATGTCGTATCAAGAATATCCCGCACATCTTGATCTGCACCATTCATTGGCTCATGTTCACCACTAACAAAGTCGACCCCACCGATGATGGGTCGCGTATTTTCATAGTCCGGGACACATTTTGGTGGGAAATTTATTTCTAAAATGCCTGAGGCCTCCGGGATCGTGCTTTGTATTGACAGACTCGCCGACAGGATCAGACCTTGAAAGCCTGCTGTACACGCCTGGATATAACGTAAGCAGGAATCTCGCGTTCGAATCACGTCGGTCGTCAAAGTAGCGACCAATTACCGCCGCCCGCTTTCCTGTCCACACCGAACCGGACGGCGTTTCCATGCACGCCCGCAAACCGGCGCTAAGATAGCCGCGTAAGGCACGAGCGGAGATGGGGATGTGGAAGCGGGTGATCGGTTATGGGGCGTTGCTGGCGGCGGGGACGCTGGCATTGCAGTGGCTCGACTATCAGCGTCTGGCGCGGATGCATTCGGGCGACATCTACCTGTTTCTGGTCGCAGCCGCTTTTCTGGCTCTGGGCGTTTTCCTCGGCGTGCGAGTCTTTGCCGCGCCGGCGCCGGTCGCATTCGACGGCAACCCGAAGGCGCAAGCTGCGCTCGGCCTTAGCGTGCGGGAACTGGAAGTGCTGCACGAGCTGGCCGCCGGAGGTTCCAACAAGCAGATCGCTGCGCACCTCAATGTTTCGCCGAACACGGTGAAGACCCATGTGGTGCGGCTTTTCGAAAAGCTGGGCGCAAGACGACGCACCGAGGCGATTCGCCGCGCGCGTGAGTTGGGAATCCTGCCCTGAGGTCGATTCATTCGGGTGAATATGCCGAAATCACCCTTTTGGGCGATTGCCGGACAGCGCCGGATCGCGGCCAATGGCGGTACCACCACCACTGGGGAGAAATGCGATGTTTCGGACCATCCTGAAATACGGCGTTATCGCAGGCCTGATCGTCGGCGCGTTCCAGATTGGAATCTTCACCGCATTCGACGGGATGCCGCCACTGACTTTCGGCATGCTGATCGGCTATACGACCATGCTGATCGCTATGAGCGCCGTGTTTGTTGGAATCAAGCAGCACCGCGACGTGGACCGCGGAGGCGTGATCGGATTCTTGCCCGCGTTTGCGGTCGGGCTGGGAGTCAGCTTCATCGCCGGGGTCTTCTATGTGATCGCCTGGGAAGTGGTACAGGCGACGACGCAGATGGATTTCGCCGCCGCCTATGCGCAAGCGATTATCGCCAGCGCAAAGGCCGACGGCGCGAGCGCCGAAGCCCTGGCGACGCTCACTGCCGACATGGAGACATTCAAGGTCCAATACGCCGACCCGCTGATTCGTCTGCCGATGACCTTCGTGGAGATATTCCCGGTTGGCGTGCTGGTATCGATGGTCTCGGCGGGACTTCTGCGCAATAGCCGGTTCCTGCCAGCGCGGCGGGGATGACGATCCAGAGACAAGGGGGACGGTAAGCCTGCGTTGATCCATACGAATTTTCCGTTTGAATCACGGTGATCGCCAATGCACTACCTTGAAGACTTATCCGCCCCTTTTTTCCACACGTCGCGATGCATGGATCAGTCGACTTCAGCGGATCTGATCCGAGTTCAGAACTGGGTTGGCGTGGCATGGTGGAAGGCTCGAATTGGAGGGTGTGCAATCGGCTCGCGCGAATCTGGCCGTGTCAGTAGTCGCAGGTATTGGCAGTAAAATGCCCACTGGCCACGGCGTCCTTTTGTGCCAGTTTCGCAATTTTCATTTTCGTGTTGAAATGAGCGCGTGGTTTTCCAGACGGGTGCGCGCCATGAAACGGGTATCGATCGCCTCTATTGTTGTGCTTGCGATTGCCAGCAATCCTGTTTCGGCGCAATCGAATGAGCGTTCATCCGCCGAGATATTCGCGCGCCCCGTCGCAATTGAACGCCAGGCACTCGTTACCCACCTGCCGATCACACTACGCAACGGGAAACTGCATATCGCGGCGATCGTGGACGGTCAAACGAGCGAGTTCCTGTTCGATACCGGCTCCCCTACAGTCCTTGCAAAACAGTTCGCAGACACCCTCGGTCTGAAGGTGATCGGGCAGAACGTAGGCGTCGACTCGCACGGTAATCAGGTGACCATGAAAATCGCCATCGTGGATCGACTGTCACTCGGCGATTTCACCTTCCGTCAAGTGCCGGTGCTGATCCACGACTTTTCAGGGACCGACATGGGGCAGTGCCTGATTGGCAACGGTTTGATCGGGTCGGAGATTTTCCCTGCCAGTGTCTGGCGAATCGATACTCAAGCGAAAAAGCTGTCGATCGCCGCAAACACTGGCGAGCTTCCCTCGCCAAGGGGAAAGTCGCTGCATACCAAGCTTTACGATGTGGGCTATCCACATGCACCGATCATCGACTATTCTGTTGGCGATCTTGCTGACAAGGCGATGTTCGATACCGGCAACAACGCCAATATCTCCTTTTTCCACAAGATCGTTGATACCCCAACCTTCAAGCGGGCCGTCGTGCCGGGAACAGTGGCCCACGGAGAGGGCTATGAAGGTGAATCCGCCGGTGGCCTGAGCAAAATTGGGCCTTTGACGCATTTTGAGGTCAGCGGGGTTTCTTTTTCATCCGACAAGCTGGATGCCACCGAGTCGATTGTCAGAGCCATGCCTCCGACGCTATTCGGCGCTGGATTATTGCAAACGTATATCGTGACGCTCGACTATCCCGGGGGTCGAATGCTGCTGGAAAAACGAAGCGAAGCCGACGCGATACAGCCCGATCCCGGCTACGGTATTTCGATAGTTGACGGTCGTGCGGTGATCTCAAGACTGTTTGCCAAATCAGCAGCTGAAAGCGCTGGACTCAAACTGGGCGACCACGTGATAGAGGCACAGGGCCATTCGCTTACCCAACTGGATGGGCTGGCGTACTGTGAGACCGTGAAATGGCTGGTTCAGGAATTCAAATCGCGCGAAGCCGCCGAACTGGTGATCCAGCGAAAGGATGGAACCCACCGATTCAGCATTCCGGCAATCGATTGAGGTTTTGCCCGCGGGCCACTGCAGCAGAACGGCCGGCGGCACAACTTCCTCAAAGCCGCTGAAAGCGGGCGGCGGGGTCCAACTTCGTTGCACAAACGATTGTGCTGACTGCGTGAGAAAGATGGGACGGAGGAATTTCGCATTCGAATCACGCCGCTTGACGACGCACAATCCTGAAAAAAACCTCCATTTCCGCTTTCACTTTCTCCGGCGGATCCAACTGTCGGCACGCCAACTCAGGCGGGCTTCACCGGTGACACAAAGCCGCTCGGTTTCACCGCAAGTACGGAACATTGCAATTGTTCGAGAACGGCTTCGGCGGTATTGCCGATGAGCAGACCTGCGATGCCTGTGCGGGCGACTGTACCCATGACCACCAGATCCGCCTGCAACTCCCTGGCGGTTTCGGGTATGGCTGTCGCGGCGGCGCCTCGACGCAGATGGAATTGGGGCGAGAGGTAGTTGCTGGCGTCTTCACCGACGCGCTCGACCAGTTGTTGGCGCAGGCCGTCATAGGCGCTTTCATGACTGGAACGCACGCCCTTTACGTACTCGGCGCTGGCCACCTGCGGGTTGTTGGCCCAAATGCGTACCATCGCTTCGCTCGGCGCATCCCAGACGTGCACCACATGCAGCGCGGCAAAATCCGAGAACGCGAGAGAGCCGGCCAATCCAAGGATCTGCCGGTTGAGGTCCTGCTCGACGGCATCTGGCATATCCGGATTGAAATCGACAGCGGCGAGAATGTTCTGGTACTTGGATTTTTCCCCCGCCCGCGCCAACCAGACCGGGCACGGACAATTGCGCAGCAACTGCATGTCGTCGCTACCGAACAGGCGTTCGATAAAACCCGGATTCTCGGCCGGCTTGATCAGCAAGTCGTGTTTGTTGCGTAGTACGAAGCGGATAACTTCGAGAAAGGTTCTGCCTACCAGTACCTCAACCTGGATGTTCAGTCGTTTTGCATGCGGCTCGATCAACGCCTCAAGTTTCTTGCGCCGTTCGTCAACCGTGGCCGACTGCAGATCGCGGGATGTCGGGCCGCCACTCGGCATGCCGATGCCCGCGGTGAGAGAGGGAACCACATCGATAACGGTCAAGTCCGCCTGGTTGTTTTCCGCCAGCGACACGGCGCGCATGATCGAGGCTTCCTCGGCAACGGTGCTTTCGGATACGTAGAGAATATTCTTGAATAGATTCATTCCGATTGACCTCTGTTGTTCATGGGCCGGTGCTGTACTCGCGGCTTGCGTGATCGATGAAGCATCTCATGATTTGCCTGATTCATTATCCAGCACAGGCTGGTAATCCCGGTCTCGCACATCCTGAACCATCACCTCGATCTCATCGCTGGCGACATTGAGTATTTTCAACGCGGTGGCGCCGAGACGCAGACTTGATTCTATGGTTTCGGGATAGGCGTGGACGGCACCGGCAGCCAGCAAGCGGGTACTGGTTTCAAGATCGCGGGCGCGCACGATCACCGGCACCTGCGGACAGGTTCTCTTGATATAGGACATCGCGGCCAGGGCGGTGTCCGGATTGTCCACGGCGATCACGACCAAGGCCGCCCTTTCCACATGAATCGCAGACAGCAATCCCGGATCAGCGATGTCGCCGAACCAGACCGCATGGTGATCCGCCGACCCCTGCGATACCCGCTTCGGATCAGTATCAAATGCGACAAAGGGAACGCCACTTGCGTGCAATAGCACGGCGATGGTGTGGCCCACGCGACCGTAGCCACCGATGACCACATGATGCTCCGCAGACTCTGGCAATTCCGCCGTATCGGTGGTCGTTGGTTCCGGTGCCTTGACCAGCCAGCCGGCGATCGTGCCATTGAAGCGAATCAGCAGCGCACCAGCAATCATCGACAGCAGCACCGAACTGATCGCAATCTGCCCCAGTTGCATGTCGATCACGCTGGAATCCAGCGCGATGGCGATCAGGGCGAGGCCGAATTCGCCACCCACACTCAACATCAGACCCGTTCGCCAGCGCATCCGTGCATCGACGCCAGCCTTGCCGACCAGACCGGCGACGATCAGCGTCTTGCTGGTGACGATAAGCAGCGCACCGAGTACGACCCAGTGCCAGATGGGCGGTATCGCCAATGGATTGAAACGCATGCCGATACCGATAAAAAACAGACCCAGCAAGACATCCCGAAACGGACTCATGCTGGATTCCACCTGGTGCCTGAACTCGGTGTCGCCGAGCATCATTCCGGCAAGAAAACCGCCGAATGCCAGCGACAGGCCGAGGCTGTTGGTGACCCAGGCGGCGAGCAAGGCGACCAGCAGCACGGCCAGGGTGAACATCTCCAGCGATCTGCGTTTGGTCACCAGATAGAACAACGGCCGCAGCAACCAACGTCCGGCAAAAAAGACCAGGGCAAAGGCGAATACGGCCTTGGCCAGCGCCAGACCCAGGCTACCGGCCAGCGCGCCTGCTGTGACTGACAGTCCCAACACCGGTATGACCACCAGAAACGGAACCGCGGTGACATCCTGAAAGACCGACATGGCGAGACCGAGGCGACCATGCTGGGTGTTTTCCTCGCCCTGCTCGCTGAGCAGGCTGGCGATAATCGTCGTGGACGATTGCGCGAAGGCGGCGCCGAACACGAAGGCGGCGGCAACCGGCAGGCCGGCGAGCCACATCACCAGGCCAACGACACAGGTGGTAAACGCCACCTGCCCGGTGCCCAGGCCGAGAACCTGGTCGCGCAGTGCATGCAGCCTGGGCAGTGAGAAGTTCAGACCGATGGTGAAGAGCAGAAACACGACACCGAATTCGGCGAGGCTTTCCAGCCCCGGCATCGATACAACCGGCCCGATCGTGTGTGGGCCAAGAATCATTCCGACCAGCAGATATCCGAGGCTGGTCGGAATGTGCAAGCGCTGGAAGACAACCACCACGGCAATCGCCACGGCCAGCAGCAAGATGATTTGAAGGAGATATTCCATCAGGGCCCTGATCCACTCCGAAGGCGGCGCGTTGGATGAAACCAGTCGATCTGCGCTGGCTTCAGGTGTATCAAACTGGCTGACAGAAGGACACCTCCACGAGAGAGATTGCTACGCGCATGCCAGCGACAATTGAATCGCGCTGATTCAATGAGTGATGCCTATTGATGCCGATTGGCCATGTCGCCCTTTGTCCATTCGCGCAGACAATCGAAGACGCTGGCCACGCGGCTGCGAGTCATTCTACGCCGCGATGCGCTCAATCCGATTGACGGCATTGCCGAGTACCCGGTGCGCCTCTTCGAGATCGTAGTCGGCCTGCAGTCCAAGCCAGAATCGCTCGCTGGTACCGAGTGCGGCTGCGAGGCGCACGGCGGTGTCAGCACTTACGCCGCGCTTGCCAAGTACGATTTCGTTGATGCGTCGCGGCGGCACCTCGGCTGCGCGAGCGAGCGCGTTCTGGCTGATCTCCAGGGGCTTGAGGAACTCTTCAAGCAGAATCTCACCTGGATGGATGTTGGGTAATTTCTTCATGGTCAACTCCTGGATTCAGTGGTAGTCGACGATTTCCACGTCATGGGCGTCATTGCCACTCCAGCGAAAGCAAATACGCCATTGGTCATTGATGCGAATACCGTATTGGCCTTTTCGGACGCCTTTCAACGCCTCCAACCGATTAGCCGAAGGAATTCGCAAGTCATTCAAATTTGCCGCGTTGTTGAGCATTCGCAACTTGCGACGAGCGACTGACTGGATGTTTGCGGGCAATCGGCGCGAGGGCGTTCCGCCCCAGATTTTTTCTGATTCGCGGTTGGAGAAATTTGCTATCACGCCCATATCATAACGCTATGCGTTATATAACGCAATACGTTATGAGCAAAATGGGGACGGAGGAATTATCTGTTTGAAACGCGCCGATTCGCGACGCACGGCCCGAAAATGCCTCCATCCCCTTTTCTCCCTTTTCTCCGATTGGTGATGAAGGTTTCTGGAGCTTGCCCCCGTCGCATTGCTTCGCTTTTTTTTAGGCATTGGTGATTCCCGCCTTGCCAGGCATCAGTTGAAAGCATCCCTCCAGTTCGCCCACCAGCGTTTTGGCGGGGTTGGAATGCGCTGCCACCAGGCATTGATCGCGTCGTGGTCTCCGGCCACCCATGCGGCGTGATGGGAAGCATCATCTGCGGATGCGCCGAGGGCGCGGGCGAGGCGCGGGTACAGGGCCGTTGCGGCCAGTTTCGGATAGCGCGTGAGCAGACTCAGGGCGGTGAACGCATCTGCGTCCTCAAGCTTCGCAGCGACATCGCTGGCTGCTTGCAAGGTCTCGGTGGAGTTTTCGCCGGATTCCGCCAGCGCGATTTCGAGAGTGCCGACAGCTCCCTGCAATGCGGGTCCAGCGCCGCGCCGAATTGGCGTCGACACCTGTTGTGGATCAAAGTGAACCTCGAAACCGGCCGGAACAAGGATCTGCCTGTCGGCGGCTTCGTAGGCAATCCAGCCGCTGTGCACGTAGACGCGGCCGTGGCCATCAGCCTGTTTCCAGAGATCAAAATCACAGCCCAGGTCGACAACTTCGGCAGCCCCGCTTGCAACACCGAAATAGCCTGGTGGTGCCCAGATTCGCGCGCGCAGATGGCCATGGGCGAGACTGACGCGGTGTCGGCCCGCACGTGTTTCGACCAGGCGCAATGTCGAGTCGGGTGACAAGCGAACGCTGCCGATGCGCGCGACGGTGATCGTCGCGGTCTGCCCAGCAGTCGTGGTCACGCTGTTTCCGGGCGCAATCGTCAGCGCTTCCGGATGTCCGCCGGTCTCGGCCGTCGTTGCCTGCCAGGCGCGGCCGTCTTGCCACGCCAGTCGGTATTGCAACCACGCAGGGATCGAAAGCGCCAACAGGATTCCGGCCGCCAGCGCCGGCAGCCAGCGGCGCAGCGATGCACGTCTGCTGACCCGCGGCTTTGCCGCCAAATTCAGCGTTGTCGGGCGAAGTCGGTAGCTGGCCAGCAAGTTTTCCATGCGACGCAACTCGGCATCGGCCGGCTGGCTCGGATCCCAGAGCGGATCATGATCGTGGTTCATTGCGCTCCTCCATTCTGGTTGCCGGATCGATGATGCCGAGCGTCTCGCGCAACTTGTGCATGCCACGATGCAGATTTACCCGGACGGAGGCGGGGGTGAGTCCGCTCAACTCGGCAATCTCCAATCCGCTCAAGCCCTCGACGAGTCGCCACATCAGGGTTTCGCGATAAGCCGTTGGCAACCCGCTGATCGCGCACAGAAGCGCCTCGGCCTCGGCCTTGTCATCGGGTCGACAGTCGGTGGCTTCGATCTCGGGAGCGGCATCAAGGAGGACTTCGCGAGACGATTCCGTGGGCCGAACGCGCCGTGCAATCGTCGCTATCCAGGGCCCGAACTTGTGCTCGTCGGCCAACTGGTCGATCCGCGCGAACGCGATCAGGAAACACTCCTGGGTCAGCTCGTCGGCTTGGGCCGGGCGAAATCGGCCAAGCAGGATGCCATGCACGAGCGGAGCAAACCTTCGATGCAGCCAGTTGAAAGCCTGTTGCGAATCCTTGCGCGCTTCGCCGACCCATCGACCGATATCCAGGGCATCTGGCGCGTCGTGCCGGTTGTTCGGCTGATCCGGTTTGTCTGGCGGGTTCACGGCTCTTCGCAGGTCTCAGGAAACGGTAGGCACCAAGTCGACGCAATACCTGCAAACTGATGCCTCAGGCAGCCCAGCTTCGAGACTCAGCGTTTTTCCTCCATCAGTCCAACCAGATTGCCATCCGGGTCGCGTACGAACCCGATCCACAATTCATGATCCGGCATCTTTGCCGCAAGCTGTGGAGTGCGCTCATCGCTGGCACCGCGCTTCACAAGCGCCGCATGCGTGGCAACAATGTCCACAACCGCGAAATAGAGAATCGAATTGTGGCCAACGCGTCCACCGCCTTGTGGCGTGCTCAGCATCAGGCGCACGCCATCGGCATCCAGGAAGGCCAGGTCGGGGCCTGCACTGAAGAGAAAAGTCAGGCCGAGAACGTCACGATAGAACGCGAGTGCGGTCTCGACATTGCTGACCGTGATCGCGATCTGACGGATTGCGGAAAGCCGGGGACTGTCGTTCATGCGCATGCTTCCTGATTGAATTGAAGGACCCCTTGCAGGAGGGGAGTTTGGCGGCAGTGGTTAACAATGCGGCTGGTGAACGCGTCTTGATGGTGAGCCTACACCGGAGACGACGATGATGATTCGCATTCTTTGCCTTGCCCTGCTCTGCCTGGTGATTTCGCCGCCATCGCCAGCCGCCCTGCCGCGCTGGGATGCCGTACCGGCCATTGATGTCATGCATCTTCAAGGCGCTTACGCGGGTCGCGTGATCTGCCCGATGTGTCAACACGGTTATGACGCCGGGATTCTTGTCTTTATGCCGTCCACCGTCTCACCCGCGCTGGCCAGCCTGACCGCCCGAACCCTGCGCCGCGCGGCAGCGAAAATTCGCGATGATCGATTTCGCACGTTTGTTGTCGTGACCGGCAGCCCACCCTCTGGTGCCTTGCTCGACGCGGTCAGAAGTACGGATCGCGAGTGGTATGTGGCACATCTGGATTCGGCGGCGTTGGCCGGGGCGTCACGGGATTTCGCAATCGATCTGCAGAAAAATGCCCATGCGCTGGTGTTCTCCCAACGCCGCCGGCTGTGGGCGTTCGATCCGCTCGACGAACCCCGCCGGTGGGAAATACCGCTGCAAGACCACGCGCGTTACGCCATGCAGTTTCTGCAGTCAAACTATCCGCAAGCCAGCGCGTCGGGTGATCCCGATTCGTCCAGGGGTCGACTTTGGCTGGCCCCGGGCCGACTGTCGTCCACGCTCTCGCTTGCACAGACCTCGAAGCGCCAGCCGCTTAAGGCCTGCTTCGCCGACGCGGCGGATGACGAAATGGCCCATGGACTGCTGCTCGCCGTGCATGCGCGGGATCGTTCGGCATCCCGGCGTGTGCATTGGGCGAGTAGCGATCGGAACGGGTGCATTTCGCTGAGCGGGATCGACCAGCTTGGGTCACTTCGTATTGAGGTATTCGAGCCACTGCATGCCGCATGGACGGCATCGATCGATCTCGCCGACGCGAAAGACACTGACCATGTCGATGTCCGTCCACAACAGATTGCTGCGGACGCGGTAACCGGCAATGAACCGGTCAGCGTGGCCTGCGAAGGTTGCGAAGCCGTGTTCATCGGTTTGCCGAGCGTGCTTTCAAGCTCGGCCCGGATCGCACCGGCGAACGAGCCCGGCGAGCCTTTGCTGGTCAGCGGCATTGTCAGAAACAAGGCCGGATTGCCGCAAACGGGGGTGGTTGTCTACGCCTACCAGACCGATGCAAGAGGCCACTATCCACGCGACCCCCGTCTCACTGGCGCTGCGGCAAACCACGGCCGCCTGCGCGCGTGGGCACGAACCGACAACGCCGGCCGCTACGCTTTCCAGACAATCCGGCCCGGCGCCTATCCCGGTCGAACCAGCCCGCAGCACATTCACATGCATGTCATCGAGCCCGGACGATGCACCTACTACGTTGGCGACCTGATGTTCACGGACGATCCGCGGCTGACTGACGAGATCAGGAAACGCAACATCGCCGCATTCGGTGGCAGCGGCATCGGACAGGCGCACGGGGACGCTCACAGCGGCTGGCGCGCCAGCCGCGATATCGTGCTGGGACTCAACCTGCCAGCCTATGAAACGTGCCAAAGTCAGGGGCGATAGTTTTCCGCACTACTGGTTGCATGGTTCGGCGTGGCCAGTCAAATCTGCTGGCCCGCGGAAGCCACGCGCAGCGGCAGGTTCATTTTCCAGACAGTGGGTGGCATGCCGCGCGGCAGCAAACCCTCGCCCCGGCGCCACCGGTCCATTGAAACCAATGTGTCTCCGGCTTGATCACCCTTGCCCGGGAAAAATCCCCGCGTGCGGAATTTTCCGCGGAAACCTGGCTGACGCAAGCCGGATCAGCTGTTGCAATAAGCGCCGAGTCTGGCCAGCTCGATCGCCGGTTTGGCGAAGTCGATCGAGGGCAGTTCGCCATCGTCGGCGGCGCTGTACCAGATGGCGCCGTTGGGCAGCATGACGACGAGGATGCCGCCAAAGCCTGACATGAACGGAATCCATGTGGGCTTGTCGCAGCCAAGTTCCTTTTCCAGATTGCGTGCCCAGAAGCTGTGCTGGTAGCGAAATTTCTTCAGATGTGCCGCTTGCAAGCCACGCTGTTGCGGATCGCGTTGCATGGCTTGATCGAGCAGGGTCGGATCGAGCAATTGCCGGCCGTTGATCGCGCCTTGGTCCGGACCGATGAACTGGCCGAGTTTGGCGATGTCATCGGCGTGCAGGAACAGGCCCCAGCCGAAGAACGGCTGCGCGGCGTCGTCATAGGTGCGCCGCGTGGTTCGCGCGGTTGGACTCAGTTTGAGCGGCGCGTAGATATCGGCATCAAGCACATCGCTGAAAATGTCCTGGCCCTTGCGGCCGGGTTGCTGCTTGAGCAGATTGTTGAGGGCGACGCCGAGCAGGTAGGTGTCGGTGGTGTGGTAGACCCAGGTCTTGCCGGCTGCGCTTACGCGCGGATAGGCCTCGCAACTGAAGGCAAGTTTGTGCGCGTAGTCCTCAGGATTGAAGAAGTGGACGATCTTCTCCGCATCCTCATCGGCCATGTAGGTGGCCGAGTCGTAGTGACCGGTATCCATGTCGAGCAGGTTGAGCAGATAGACTTGCTGCCACGCCTCGGTCCGGCAGCCGGTCGCGGGCACGTACGGGCTCATCGGTTGCTTCGCCGTGCCCGGATACAGCTTCTCCATGCGCATCAGGGCGACGCCTGCAACCGCTGACTTGGCCACCGAATACGAAGGCACATCGAGCACGTCGCAATACGGATAGTCGCCGTGCCGGGTCGGACATCGGGAAACGTAGTGGATGCCCTGGTAGACCACACCGTGGCGGGTGCGCGAACGGGTCGGCGCGGTGATCAAGTTTGCAACATCGAATCCATCGAACTCGCTGGCCAACGCCGACAACGGTTTCGTCGGCAGCCGCGCGGCGACTTCGCCCTCGTACGCCGCGACAAGGGCATCGGCGTTCGCCACCGGCTGCGGCGTGTAGCGTGCTTTCAGCCAACCCCACATGTCACGTTGCAGGTACAGGCAGGTCTCGCTGCTGATCTGCATGGCGGCGCGATCGATGATCCTGGTGTCATTGAACAGGATCATCAGCACGCCGTTGTGCGCGCAATTGGAATTCTTCTGGGTCAGCGCGAACGGAATCGCTGCGCGCGTATAGCCCTGATCGCCGGGCTCATCCCAGACCCGTCCGGGTTCGAGGATGACTTCCCACCAGGCATGGCTGCTGCGGATCGGGCCGCGCTTTTGCGGGATCAGCACATCACCGTGCTGGACGAAGGCGTAGTCGAAATCATCGATCCAGGACTTCGAAGCGGCGATTCCTGCACGGGTCAGATAGTCCTTGTCGGCAACCAGAGTGCGCAGCGACGGCTTGCCGCTGAGTTGCAGACGCCCCTCGAAACGATGCGTCGGCGGCCTCGCGTCAGCGCCGGGTGCGTAGGCGGAAAGATCCACGCTGCTGCGGTACTTGCCCGAAGCCATGGTCTTGTAGTCGAGCGCATCGCGCGCCAGTGCCGGCGTGGCGATGACGACGGCAACGATGATGGCTAGCAAGCGAACGATCATTTCAAACCTCGCCGATGCAGACGTACTTGAGCTCGGTGTAGTCGTCCAATCCGTATTTGGAACCTTCGCGACCGGTACCGGATTGCTTGATGCCGCCGAATGGCGCGACCTCGGTCGAGATGATGCCGGTGTTGACGCCGATGATGCCGCACTCCAGCGCTTCGGCGACGCGCCAGCTGCGCGCCAGATCGCGCGTGTAGAAATAGCCGGCGAGGCCGAACTCGGTGGCGTTGGCCAGGGCAATGACTTCTTCCTCGGATTCGAAACGGAACAGCGGCGCGACCGGCCCGAAAGTTTCCTCGCGCGCAATCAACATGTCGGTATTCACCTCGGCCAGCAGGGTTGGTTCGTAGAAATTTCCACCGAGGGCATGGCGCTTGCCGCCGCTGAGTACACGTGCGCCCTTGGCAAGCGCATCGGCGACATGTTCCTCGACCTTGGCCAGCGCCTTGTCGTCGATCAGCGGGCCTTGCTCGGTGACGCCCTTGAGGCCGTCGCCAATGCGCAGCTTCGAGACCGCCGTGGCGAGCTTCTCTGCAAAAGCGTCATAGATGCCCGCCTGTACGAACAGGCGGTTGGCGCAGACGCAGGTCTGCCCGGTATTGCGGTACTTGCTGGCGATCGCGCCTTCGACAGCAGCATCGAGATCGGCATCGTCGAAGACGATAAACGGTGCATTGCCGCCGAGTTCCAGCGACACGCGCTTCATGCCCTCGGCGCATTGCGCCATCAGCTTCTTGCCGACCGCGGTCGAGCCGGTGAAGCTGAGTTTGCGCACGTCGGGATGCGCGGTCATGGCCTTGCCGATATCGGTCGAGGACTTGCCGGTGACGATATTGACCACGCCCGCCGGAACCCCCGCACGCTCGGCAATGACGCCGAAGGCCAGTGCCGAAAACGGTGTCTGCAAGGCCGGCTTGCAAACCACGGTGCAGCCGGCGGCGAGCGCCGGGCCGATCTTGCGCGCGAGCATCGCCGAGGGGAAATTCCACGGCGTGATCATGCTCACCACGCCGATCGGCTGGCGCAGAACCATGATGCGCTTGTCGGTCGCATGACCCGGGATGACATCACCGTACATGCGCTTGGCTTCCTCACCAAACCATTCGAGGAAGCTCGCCGAGTAGGCGATCTCGCCCTTGGCTTCGGCCAGCGGTTTGCCTTGTTCGGCAGTGAGGATGCGGGCCAGGTCATCCTGGTGTTCGAGCATCAGCTCGTACATGCGACGCAGAATGTGAGCGCGCTCTTTCGCCGTCTTCTTTGCCCATGCGGGCAAGGCGGACTGCGCGGCATCGATCGCCGCGTTGGTTTCATTGGCGCCGAGATCAGGCACGGTGCCGAGGTTCTCGCCGCTGGCCGGATTGCTCACCGCACAGGACTTGCCGTCTGCCTGGTCGAGCCATCGCCCGTTGATCAGGCATTGCGTGCGCAGAAGGTCGGTGTCCTTGAGACCGGGAATCGAAGAATGACTCATGTTGCAGGCTCCAGTTGATCGACCTGGCGCGCGGCCGCGAACGCGGCAAGGGATGACAGCGCGAGCGCGGCCATGGCGACCCAGATCAGCAAATCGAAATTGTCCTCACCCAACAGCAGGCCGGCGACCAACGGCCCCGAGGCGAGACCACATTTTGAGACGAAACCGCCGAGCGCGGCCAGGCGGCCCGTCGGATCGAGACGTGAAATCATGCCGAACAAATACGGCACGACGAACGACCAGGTGATCGCCGTGCCGACGTTGGCAACCATGAAGATCGGCTGGCTTTCGCTCCAGAAAAATCCGGCGGTGCCGGCGAAGGTCAGCAGGAAGGCGGCGATCAACGGCCGCAATCGACCGAAGCGCGTGCCCATGAAGATGACCAGCCCGGCGCCGGCCGCGCCAATCCAGGTTGCCCAGCCGAGTGCCTGGCCGATGAAGTCACGGGTCAGATGCGCATGTTCGCCGAGGCGGATGATGAAAGCGGCCAGGGCCATGTTGCCGGCCTGGAACAGGAACAGCGCGAGCAGCGACAGGATTACCGTGAGCTTGCGATAGCTGGCTGGAATCGCTTCGAGTTCGGCCCGGCTGCGGTTCTTGCACAGGCGTTTCGGAATCGCCAGCATCGATACCAATGCAATCGCGGTCAGGGTCGCGAGCACGAAAAACAGGATCTGTGCGCCGTACAGCGGCACCAGCAGTGGCAGATACATCACGCCGAGTCCGCCAAGGCCGAACTGCAACACGAGCAGTACGCCGAAGGCACGGTCTGGCGAATTCAGCCGCGCCATCACCGAATAGGCGATGCCGACGCTCAAGCCACCAATGAGGCCATGCACCGCGCGCACGGCGATCAGCACGGTCGGATCGCGGATCACGGTCGAAGCCAGATCGATGGCCATGAGCAGGCTGAACAGGATCACCAGTGCCGGACGCCATTCGACCCGGCGCACGACAAACACCGCACACAATGCACCGACGCTGGCACCGTAGATGTTCGCCGAACCGACCATGCCGGCCTGTGCATTGCTGAAGTCGAGACCGGTGATCAGGCCATCGACGATCGCCGCCATGATGTTGATGTAGAAGAAACCAGCGGTGGCAAGCAGGGCGAACAGGAGGTAAAGCCAGAAGCCGTCAATGGCGAGGGCGGGGGTTGCTTCGATGACAGGTTGTGCAGGCGTTTCGCTCACGGCGTGGCTCCGTTGTCCGGATGTTCGATGGCCACGCCAGCCGCCTCGAAGGCAGCGCGAAGTGGAACGAGTTCATTTTCGTAGCGCCGCCACAAGGCGACTGAAGAGGTGTAGATCGGCTGGCGCACCTGGGCCGCACTCGCGGTCAGCGAAGGCTCGGGATTGCGTTCAAAGGCCAGGCATTCGTCCTGCCAGGGCACACCGACGAAATCGACCAGGCGGCGGCTGACACCTTCCTGATCAGCAACCAGATCCTCGTAGGAGAGTTCAAGAAACTGCGCTGCGGGCAGCACCTTTTTCCAATGCTTCATCAGGCGATCGTAGGCAATCCAGTAGCGGGCCAGATCGCCGAGATCGTAGGAAAACGGATAGGCCATGCGAAACAGCGTCTTGTACATCGCATAGCAGGCATCCATCGGATTGCGCCGCAGATGGATGATGCGCGCGTTGGGCAAGGCCGCGGCGATGATGCCGAGATAGAGAAAATTGACCGGCGTCTTGTCGATCAGGCGTTGCTCCGGGCCGTCGCCGAGATTGGCGCAATAGGCTTGTCCGAGGTCGGCGAAGTCGAGCGTCGTCGAGCGCTGCACCAGTTCGGCCTTGTTGGCGACCTTGCCGGCCTGCCTGACCAAGGCCATGACCAGATCACTGGTCTCGCCGCGACTGCGGATGGTCGAATGCGAACTCAGGATGCGATCAACCAGGGTCGTGCCACTGCGCGGCAGACCGACAATGAACAGCGGCCGCGCGTCGTCATGACCGCGATGCTCGCGGGCGAAAAACGCGCCATCGAAAGCGGCGGCGATCAGCTGCATCGTTTCGAGATCATCCTCGACCCGATAGCGCAGATGCCGACGTCGCGTATCGGCGGCCTCTTTCAACGCCGCAAACGAGCGTGGGTATTCACGCAGATCTTCGAGTTCCTTGGCCAGTGCATAGCCCAGTGCAACCCTGGGCGCCGTGCCGGCGGGGGTTTTTCCCAGCTGCGCTTCGATCGCCTGCACATGATGGTGTTCGGACGTCTGTTTGCGCAGCGTCGCGCGGTTGTACCAGGCATCGGCATCGTCAGGCTTCAGGGCGATCACGCGGTCGAGCGCCGCCTCGGCCGCAACCAGCCGACCGAGCGCGATCAACGAGGTCGCATGGTTGTAGATGAATTGCGCGTTGTCCGGCTGCTGTTTGAGCGCACGCGCATGGCAGCCCTCGGCCTCGACGTGCAAACCAAGCATCGTGTAGCGCTGGGCGACATCCTGCAGCAGGCGCGGAGGATGCGCGTCAGCGTCCGCCGCAAGTTGATCGAGGATTTCAAGACCTTCGTCGCGCAGACCCTGTTCAAGCAACAGGTCGATCAGCAACATGCGTGAAGCCGGATGCTTCACCGCCAGCGACTGCGCATGTCTGGCCACATCAAGCGCTTCGCCAGCACGACCCTGCAAACGCAGCGCGTGGCCGAGCAAAACCTGCGCATCGTGGTGTTCCGGACTGGCCAGAAGGAGAGCCCGAGCAGCGTTCTCCGCGGCTCGGGATTCCCCCTTGCCGAGCATCGCTTCGATTCTCTCAAGCGCGAGCCCGACATCCTGCAAAGGCATGTTCAAATCCTGTTGTCCATGCCTTCCCCCGGATTCCTCAGAAACGGTAGCTGGCGGTGACGCCAACGGTACGCGGCAATGTGACCAGCGCTTTCGAGCCGTTGCCGTAGTAATTCTGCTCGGGTGAGGTACCCATATACAAGTCAGTATAAATGCCGTTGACGGCATCGACGTTGCCGATATTCTTGATCCACAGTGTGGCATCCCAACTATCGCGGGCGTAGGTCATCGATGCGTTGAGGATGGTAAAACCACTGAGCGTGGTATCGAATCTCGGACTCAGGCTCAGCGCGTTGCGCATGCTCGACTGGTTGTAGATGTCGCCGCGGAACGTCAACCAGCCGTCGGCCAGTGGAAAACCATAGCTCGCGTTCGCATTGATCCGATGCTTCGGTGCGCCGGGCAATTGATCACCCTTGAAGCCGACCTGATAAGCACCATCGACGGCGAACGTATCAGCCTCCAACTGGGCATCGGTATAGGTGTAGCCGAGACCGTAGCTGAAGCCGTCACCGATTCCTCCCGCCAGCTCAAGCTCGATACCCCGGGTGCTTGCCTTTTCCGCATTCTGCACGGCAAAGAAGCCCCAGTTGGTGGTCGATGAGTTGATCTGCGGATCCTTCCAGTCGACATAGAACACGTTGGCGTTGTAGGTCATGCGTCCGACCGCACCCTTCAAACCCAGCTCGTAATTGCGCACGGTATCGGATTGGTAGGTGGTCCAGGCCGGGTCCTCGGCGAAGTTGCCTGTCGTTGGTGTGCCGTTGGTGCCACCACGGCGATAGCCTTCTGAAACGGTGGCGTAAAGCTGATTGCTCGGTGCGAAGCTCCACGACACATTGCCCTTGAACAAGGTACCGGAGTCGTCCTGGGTGCCCTTCGAGGTCGAGCTGTCAACAACGCCTGAGTAGAGCCCGGTGGTCTGGAACACATTGGTCGTCGAATCGTCATTGAAATAGCGCATGCCGCCGGTGAACTGGACCGTGTCCGTGGCATGCCAGGTCAATTCGCCGTAGAACGCGGTTTCCTTGAAACGCTCTTTCTGCCGATACAGGTAGTCCTGATCACTGATCACGGCATCGGCGAAAGCCGGATAAGCGGCATCCCACCACTGCTTGAAGCCGCGCAACAGGCTGTCTTGCGAGCTGTTGCGCTTCTGGTTCTGATAGTAGGCGCCGAGCACATAGTCGAAGCGCTCGCCGTTGTTCGAGGCGAGGCGGAATTCCTGGGTGAAGGCGCTGTCGCCGTAGGTGCGCACGGCCGAGGCCATGGGGCGCGGATAGTTGTAGTAGAACGCGGCCAGCCAACCGTTCTGCGCGTAGAATCCGGTGTTCTCGCTGGTGATGTCGCCAACGTGATTGTAGTCCGCGGTACTTGAAGTCAGCGTGGCGAAGCCGAGATCGATATTTGCCTCGAGGCTGGTCAGATTGACATGACGATCCGCTGGTTCAAGCTGGATCGAGCCGACTTCCAGATCCTGATAGGGCACACCGTAACCATCGGTGCCGAGCGAAGTGCCCCGGCGACCGCCAAAACGGTCGGCCTGGGCCATGTAGCTCAAGGTCATGTCAAACGTTTCACTCGGACGCCACAACAGCGAGGCGCGACCATAGGATTGCTTGACGAAATCGGCATCCTTCTTGCTGCGATAGCTCGCATCGGTATCGAGAATGCCGGACGGCGCAACGGGCGTGCCCTGATCGTCGAGCACATAGATTTGACGGTAGTCAGTGACACCCGGGAAATCATTGATCGTGGTATTCAAACGCAAGGCCATTGTCTCGGCCAGTGGAATGTTCAGTGTTGCCGACGCCGAGCTGCTGATACTGTCGGAATGCTTGACGCTCGACCCGCTCAAGCTGACCCGACCACTGAATCCACCCAGCTCCGGCTTGCGCAAGATGAAGCGCACTGCGCCGCCAAGCGCACCGGATCCGTACAAGGTGCCCTGCGGGCCACGCAGTACCTCGACGCGCTCGATGTCGGAGAGCAGAAAGTTGGCGAACAGCGGCGTGTCGTCGACATAGGTCGCTACGGTCGATGCAGCCGAGACGGCGTAGTCACCGAGTGCCGAGCTGTCGACATTGAGACCGCGGATACGAATGCCACTGACCACGCTTGAGTTGCGTGCGCCGCGATCGATCACGCCGACACCGGGAACGCTGCGCATCAACTCGGCGGTATCGAGGATATTGGATGACTCGATGGTGTCGCCGGAGACCGCGCTGATGTTGTATGGCACGCTGAGAATGTCTTCCTCACGACCCTGCGCGGTCACCGTGACCGGGGCGAGCTGGGTGGTGTTTCTGTCCTTCTCGGAATTTTCGTCTTGCGCGAAAACCAGGCCGGGCATCACCAGGGCAGTCGCGATGGCGACGGCGAGCAAGGTGTGACGGGTGCCGCGATCTTGCGCGGCGGTGTTGCGATTGCGATGGGCATTCATGCTGGCGGTTCCCCGTGTTTAAGGCGCGTGGTTGAAGAAGTAGGGTTCGGAGTCAGAGACGTCCGGGCAGCTCAAGCTTGCCGAGACTTTCGAGCGCTACGGAGGGCGCACGTGCTGCGGCGTAGGCGGGATAGACGACCGGATTGTCACGGAAGCTTTTCAATGGCTGACCAAGACCCTGCCAGCCGCGTTCGCGGCAACGACGCAGATAGTCGAGATCGACTTCGAACGGCATGATTTCGCGGCCAATACCGGCCTGATAGATGATCTCGCCGCCCGGTCCGCAGATCACCGATTGACCGACGCCGAGATTGCCGGCGACATTGATATCGACGAAATAGCACTGGTTGATCAGGGCACTGGCGCGGGCAATCGAGATTTCGGGTTCGCGGTCGATCGTATTGGTCATGGTCGGGTGCAGGATGACTTCGGCACCGAGGCTGATCAGTGATCGTGTCGTCTCCGGAAACCACATGTCGTAGCAGATCGAGATGCCGAAGCGACCGACATCGGGCACGTCGAAGACGACGAACTCATTGCCCGGCGCGATGCTGGCTTCATACGGCAGGAACGGAAAGATCTTGCGATAGCGGGCAATTACCTCGCCCTGCGGATTGATCACCGGCGTCGTGTTGAAGATCGCGCCATCACGATTCTCGTAGAGCGATCCCGGAATGATCCACAGCGAGTGCTCGACCGCCGCGCGACACAGGCGCGCTTCGGCATCGGGCATGCATTTGGCAAACTCGGTGTTTGCGCCATAGCCGCACAGCTCACCGGCGACCACCATGCTCACCCACGGGAAGCGCTTGGCGACTGCGGCGATCTCGGCGATCATCTGATCGATGTTGTCGCCGGGTGCATAGGCGAGCTGCAAGCCTGCAATACCGAATGGGTGGGTGCGGCGGCTCGCCGTGTGGGCGCTGGATGGATCGGCCAAGATAGACTCCGTCGTTGCAGGTGGATGCTTGACGGTAGCGCCAGATGACTCTGTTCATTAGAGCCAGTTGGACACCGGGGATGGTGCCAGTTGCGTCAAGTGGTTAGGCCAGTGCGGCGCGTAGCCTTGCTTTTGCGACGCCCCTGGCGGGTGATCACGGCGGTATCGGCAAGCAGCCCATCTTCGCCATACCAGCGCAGCCGGTCACCATCAACGACTACCCGATAGGCCGAAACCTCGGCATAGGCCCAGCGTCGCCATTGCCGATACCAGCGGCCGTCATCGATCCACCAGCGTCCACTGTCGCAATCTTCGCCGGCATGGCCGGCGGTGCCGTCCAGTTCGCCATTGGCGCGGACTTCAAGTGTGGCCGGTTCGCCATACACGGTGTTGTAGAGCAAGGTCGCGCCGGCCAGGGTCCGGCGCAGTGCCGCGCCACGCAACGGCACGATCGGTTCGTCATCGAGATGGCGCGGAGTCTCGGCCAGATCACCGCGGATCAGCCGCGAGAGATTCTTCACGCCATCCCGGATGCGCGCTTCATCGATACCGGTGACGCCCATGCACAAGGCCTCTCGGCCGCCTTCGAGTCGGGTCGGTTCGACCAGCACACCGATCTCGGCGGCGGCACGCGCAAACTCGCGCGTGTCGAGATTCTCGGGAAGCCTGACCCAGTAGGCGCTGGCACCGGGCAGGGTTTCGATGCTGACGCGCTGATGCAGATAGTGGTTGAGTCCGTCACGCAGCGCGGTGCGGCGGCCTTCGAGCACGCGACCGCTGCGCACCAGCCCGGCCGAGTAGTGGCCGAGTCCGATGAAATAGGCCCAGGCGCGTTGCAACAGGGCCGGCAACAGCGTGCCCTGGATACGCCGCAACTGGCGCAGGCGTTCGATGAAAGCCGTCTCGCTGACGATGATGCCAGGCGACTCGCCGCAGGAAACCGCCGGTGACAGCGTGCCGACATGGACCACACGGCCTTCCTCGTCCAACGCGCGCAATGCCGGCGGCACGTTGCTGCCATCACGCGCGCCGGGTGGCATGTCGTGCTCGACCAGCACCGCGTCGGCTTCGGCAACCCTGGCCAGCAAGGCGCGCGGTCGATCCGAGTCGGCTGCTGAACTGCGCCGGGCACTGGTAACCACGACCGCCCGCTGCGGCAGCGGCTTTCCATCGTGGTCGTCGAGCATCGACAGTTCGGCGTGGCGGTCACGCATGCGCCTCTCGAATTCGGCATCGACCGGCGCTTCGAGCACCACCGGCGTGCCGCGCTCGACCAGCAGGCTGCCGATCAACTGCAGGGCGTGACGCGCCGACAGTGTCAGCAACACTTCATCGGCGTCGGCATCGATGCCGCGCATCGGCAGGACCTTGCTGCGCACCTCGTCGATCAGCATCGCGTCATCGGTGTCATTGGCACTGCGATTGATCGCATCGATTTCGTGCCGCGACGAAGCCAGGCGCAGCGCTTCGCGCCATTCGGTATTCGGCATCAGCCGCGAATCCACACAACCGTCGATGAACGGAAACGGATACTGATGCCAGTTGCGCGGGCAGCGAAAGCCGCGATCGTCCGGTGCCGTCGGCAGGCGTGCGGCCAGCGGCCCGCCCTCGCCGCTGCCTCGACGCCCCGAGGCGATGCGCACTTTCGGTACGTCGCTGGCGACGAAGATGCCGCTGCGCGGGCGGCTGACGATATGACCATCGGCAAGCAAGGCGTCATAGGCGAGGCTGACCGTATTGCGCGACACGCCAATGCGCTCGGCAAGGCTGCGCGTGGACGGCAGCCGGCGACCGGGTTCGAGTACGCCGCGATGGATCGCATCGATCAATTTCTGCCGCAACTGATGCTGCAGGCTCAGGCCAGTGGCCGGATCGAGGACGATATTGAGGTCATCCATGCTGCGCGGATCGCGCCGGTGCGCGGGAATCATGAAGATCCTCCGCGCATGGCAGTGCGATCCGCGCTGGCTGGCCGGCGCGTCACTCAGTCAGGCGCCAGGGCCTGCTCGAGCAGGGCCATGCCCTCGGCCAGTACGGCGTCGCCAATGGTCAATGGAAACAGGATGCGGATCGCCTCGCCCTGGGCGCCGCAACTGAGCAGGATCAGGCCCAGCGCGTGGGCGCGCTTGATCACCGCCTGGGTAGCCACCGGATCAACCTCATCGCCACCACGCGTGGCGAGCAGGTCGAACGCGATCATCGAGCCGAGCGCACGGACATGTCCGAGCGGACGCAGATCCTGACGTGCGGCAAACGCCTGCAGCTGCCGGCTGACCGAGTCTCCGAGCAGCTGCGCTCGCGCACACAGGCCTTCGTCTTCGATCACATCGAGCACGGCCAGCGCCGCCACGCAGGCCAGCGGCGATCCGGCATAGGTGCCGCCGAGCCCGCCCGGATCAATCGCGTCCAGGATCGCCGCGCGACCGATCACGCCGGACAACGGAAAGCCGCCGGCCAGCGATTTCGCCACCGTGATCAGATCCGGCTCGACACCGGAATGCTCGATACCAAACAACTTGCCGGTGCGCGCAAAGCCGGTCTGCACTTCATCGGCGATGAGCACGATGCCGTGCTCGTCGCACAGCGTGCGCAGGGCCTGCAGCAAAGCCGGCGGTGCCGCATGGAAACCGCCCTCGCCCTGCACCGGCTCGATGATGATCGCGGCGACTTCATCGGCGGCGACATCGGCCTTGAAGATCTGCTGCAGTGCCTTGAGACTGTGCTCGACCTCGACACCCTGATGGCTGACCGGGAACGGCACGTGGAAAACTTCGCCCGGCAACGGCCCGAAGCCGCGCTTGTATGGAGCGGTCTTGCCGGTCAGGGCCATGGCCATGAAGCTGCGCCCGTGGAAACCACCGGAAAACGCAATTACCGCCGAGCGACCGGTCGCCTTGCGCGCGATCTTGATCGCGTTCTCGACGGCTTCGGCGCCGGTCGAAAACAGGATCGTCTTGGCCGCACCCTTGATCGGCGCGAGCGCATTGAGCCGCTCGGCCAGCGCGACGTAGGACTCGTAGGCGGCAACCTGGAATGCCGTATGCGTGAACGCCTCAAGCTGGTTGCGCGCCGCTTCGATCACGCGCGGATGGCAATGGCCAACATTGAGCACCGCGATACCGGCGGCAAAATCGATGAAGCGCCGGTCTTCGACATCCCACAGCTCGGCATTGCGCGCACGCGCGGCAAAAACCGGCAGCGCCGTACCGATACCGCGCGGGATCGCGTCACTTCGACGCTGCAGCAAACTCGCATTGTTGGTCATCATTGCACTCCAGAATCAACCACTAGCTTGAGAGTACAGGCGATAACCTCATAGGGCCAGATTCCAACGGACAATGGGGCCAGATTGGGGAGTGCGGTGCGTCATTGCGGTGGTTACGATGGCCATTCACTACCGCAATGGATCAAACATGGAAAACCCGCGCACGCCTCTGGCTGGCCTCAAGGTCATTGAACTGGCCCGGATCCTGGCCGGACCGTGGATTGGCCAGACCCTGGCCGATCTCGGCGCCGAGGTGATCAAGATCGAAGCGCCGCAAGGCGACGACACCCGACGCTGGGGGCCACCGTTCGTGCGCGATACCGATGGCAACGACGGTGATGCAGCGTATTTCCACAGTTGCAATCGTGGCAAGCGCTCGGTGATCGCCGACCTGCGCAGCGAGGCAGGCGTTGCCATGGTGCGTGATCTGGTTGCCGATGCCGATGTGCTGATCGAAAACTTCAAGGTCGGCGGCCTGGCCCGATACGGCCTCGATTACGCATCGCTCAATGCACTCAACCCGCGCCTGGTCTACTGCTCGCTGACCGGCTTCGGTCAGGATGGCCCGTATGCGAAGCGTGCCGGCTACGACGCAATGATCCAGGCCATGGGCGGCTTGATGAGCATCACCGGCGAGGCCGCTGGCCAGCCGCAGAAAGTCGGTGTCGCGATCGGCGACCTGTGCGCGGGGCTGTATGGCGTGATCGCGATCCAGGCCGCGCTGGCCATGCGCGAACGCACGGGACTCGGCCAGCAGGTCGATATCGCCCTGCTCGACACCATGGTGGCGATGCTGGCCAACCAGAATCTCAACTATCTGGTTTCCGGCAAGGTGCCGACGCGACTCGGCAATGCGCATCCGAATATCGTGCCGTACCAGGTGTTCGCCGTGCGCGATGGTCACATCATGCTGGCCGTCGGCAATGATGCGCAGTTTGCGCAATTGTGTGCAGAGATCGATCAACCCGGGCTGGCCAGCGATCCGCGATTTCTCAGCAATTCGGCCCGGGTCGGACATCGCGAGGAACTCGTCACGATTCTCGAACCGCTACTCGGCAAGCGTGATCGGGATGAGCTGCTTGAGCAACTCGAATTGCGCGGCGTGCCGGCTGGGCCGATCAACCGCATCGATCAGGTGTTTGCCGATCCCCAGGTACGCCATCGCGGCATGCAACGCGCTCTGGCGTCGGCCCGCCACGAAAACGGCCACGTCCCCGGTGTGCGCACACCGATCCGCTTCTCGGATGCCGAACTCGCCCTGGCGCGACCCTCTCCAAGCCTTGGCGAAGATACCGAATTCATCAACAGCAAGCTTGATCGCAAGCGCAGGAAGTCCTCGGCAGAGAGCTGACACCCCCTGTTTGCGGGGTTACCGAAGCGCGCGCACCGGATTACCGTGGGTAAAATCCTGCGGAACCGATCGCCATGCGCGCCCAAGCCAGCTTCAATCGATTTCTCCTGTTCGCGTTGCTCGCCGGTGTTTCGTCGCTGGCCAATGCCGGACCGTTACGCCTCGACGTGCAGATGCCAACGACTTATACCGGCACCGAGTTCAGCTACGTCATTCAGATTCGCAAGGAAAACATCGGCGACGGCATTGTCTATTCAGGCATGTTTACCGTGCACTCCACATTGCCGGAAGGAATGACGTTTCTGTACGGCAACGGCGGTGGATGGACCTGCACGGTTACCGGCGCGGATTCGCGCGAAATGATTTGCACCAAGACCACCACGCTTACCGATACCAACTACAACATGAGCGTTGTCTCGATCACGGCACACACCGATATCGACATGCCGTTGGCACCGGTCGAGATCAGTACGACCTTGAGCAGCGCTCAGGTGCCCTTGCCGCCAATCCTGATCTGCGAGCCGTCGCCGAGCACGAATGGTTGCGCAACGGTCAACCCGACCGTGCAGGAATCGAAAATCGAGATTCTTGGCTGGGGTGCGGGTCACTCCAACCCGGTCGACATCTGGTCGCTTGAAATCGAAGCCGGCTCGCTGCAGAACATCATCCCGGTCTACATGGTCAATACCGGCTTCGGACCAAGCAACACGCCGGCCATCCTCAAGGTCAAGTTTCCAGCGGGCGTCACTTACAGCGGATTCACCTCAGGCATACCGGCATGGAACTGCTCGGCCGCCATGGAGATTGATGGCCAGCTACTGACCTGCACGGTGCCGTACATGGCCAGTGGCCAGGTCGGCTTCGCCTCAATCCGTACCGACTTCGCGCCCGATATCGTGGTGCCGGGGCCGCTCTACTTCCACGCAGCCATCGGCAATGACCAGGTCGCACCACCGACGACTTGCGCGGCCGATCCCTACCAGCGCGGCTGCGGTCGGCTCGCGGTGAATACGCGTCCACCGAGTGCGGCCTACCTGCGCTTCAGCGATCCCGATGTGCAGCACTCGCCCGCGTACTTCACCATCGGTCAGGACAACGGACCGGTCGTCGTCAATTTCAGAAATATCGGCGACGGCGTGGCGGCCAATACCGCGGTGCAGATCAAGCTGCCGCGCGGCTTTGCCTATACGCAGACCTACTCGGCGATTCCGGCGCTGACCTGCACGACCAGCGGCAGTCTCGCCAATGGTCAGTTGCTGACCTGTCAGGGCGCATCGATGGCCGCAGGATCGACCGGCTACGTCAGTTTCGGCGTCTACCTTGATCCGACACTGACCGAATCACCGGGCCCGCTGCCGCTGGTCGGCGCGATCGATTCCTCGAACCCGGCCAACACCACCCTGCTCGCCGCATGCGCCAGCGATCCGAACCAGATCAATTGTTTCTGGCACGAGATTCCGACTTATGCACCGTGCGCCTTGCAATACGGCATGGATGGAATCTTCTGCGATGCGTTCGAAGAGCTGGGCCTGCCGAACCGGCCTCAAGCAATCCACTCAGACCGGGAATAGTCAGCCGTCGGTTCCGACCAATCCGCGCCGCGTTGCCACCAGCGTGGCTTCGGCGCGCGAGTTGACGCTGAGCTTGCGGTAAACATCCTTGAGATAGCCCGCCGCCGTATGGCGTGACAAACCAAGCAGGCCAGCGACCTCAACGACCGTGTGGCCCTTGGCGATCAGGCGCAGCACATCGGTTTCTCGACCGGTCAGGCTCGGCTCGCCGGGATCGGCGGCGATCGGCTGGAAATGGCGCAGCAGACGCCGCGCAATGGATGGCGACAGCGGCGGCTGACCGGCGGCGATTCCGGTCAGCATCCCGGCCAGCGTATCGGTCGCCTGATCCTTGAGCACGTAACCTTGCGCTCCCGCGTGCAAGGCGGGAAACAGATGCGCATCGTCATCGAACACGGTGGCGACAATGCACAACGTGCCGAGCGGCTGCAGCTTCTCGATCAGGCGGATACCCGAACCATCGGGCAGACCGAGATCGATCAGGGCCAGCGGCGGCGCGGACTCGACATGCGTCTGCGCTTCGGCTAGCGAAGCCGCACAGGCGATCTCGATTCCCGGGAACGCCTGCTCAAGCGCACGCGACAGCCAGTCACGGCTGCTTTCCAGATCATCGACAACGAGGGCGCGATCAAAGCTCATGTGGGCGAATCACCGAGCGGCATGGTCAGCAACACCTTGGTACCACCCTCGGTACCAGGCTTCCAGTCGATATCGCCTTCGAGCTCGGCCGCGCGATCGCGCATGTTGTCGAGGCCACGACCTTTCGATGTCGGCGCGGGATCCTTGCCACCACCGTCATCGGTCAGATCCAGACAGAGCTTGCCACCGATCACCTTCATGCGCACGCGCACATGGCTGGCCCGCGCATGCCGGATCACATTGCTGATCGCCTCGCGCACGATGCGATGCAGATGCAGGGCGCGTGCGGTATCGAGTTCGGGATCAGGCAGATCGTCGTTGATCTCCCAGCTCAGCGAGATGCCGGCGGCGGCGAGCCGTTGCGAGGTTTCGCCGCGGATTTCGCCAAGCGTATCGCTGAGCGAGCCGGGCGTACCGCGCGAGCGGCTGACCACATCACGCAGATCCTGCAGCACGGCGCGTGCGCGATCGGCCTGTTCCGGCGATTCGGCGGAGTGAATCATGCCGAGCAGACGTGCGCCGATATCATCATGCAGGTCGCTGTAGATGCGCTCGCGCTCGGCGAGGGTGGCCTGGGCGCGGACCAGCGATTCGCGTTCGGACAATCGCGCGGATGCCATCGTGCGCTCATTTGCCAGCTGTCGGCGCTGGCTGCGCAGCAACACCATCAGCACCAGTGCGAATACGCCGAGAACCAGGGTCAGACCCGCAAGCGTGAATAGTGAAAAAAATCCCATCATGCGTCGGGCGTCGGCATCAACGCATCGGCTTTCTGATTGTCGCCGAGCTTGCGATAGACCTCAGCCAGACGTTCCGCGGCAGCTTTGGTACGCGAATGATCGGCACCAAAAATACCGAGCAGGCGTTGGTGGGCATCCTCAAGTTCCACGCGTGCCTCGGCCGTTCGACCCATCCGACTCAGACACCAGCCTTCGTTGCTCATGAAGATCGCGGTCATCGCATGATCGTCGCCGACGGTGGCTCGCGAGTGTTTCATCAGCGCGGTGAATTCAGCGCGTGCGGCATCGTAGCGACCGGCCTTCATCAACAGCATGGCCAGATTGTTGCGCGGCGCCAGCGTGGTCGGATGCTCGACACCACCTCGGGTCTGGATCTCGATGATGCTCCGGTAAGCCGCTTCCGCCTCATCGATCTTGCCGCGCTCCTCAAGCAGATAGGCCAGCGTGTTCATCGAAGCGAGGGACTGTGCATAGTCATCGCCGAATTGCGCCTGCATGCCCTTGAGTGACTCGCGGGTCAGCGCCTCGGCTTCATCGAATTGCTTGAGCGCCATGAGGATATTGGCCAGGGTCTGCATCGAAGTCAGCGTGTTGACGTGATTGTTGCCAAGCACCTCGCGTTGCAGGCGCAGACCTTCCGCGGCTTCCTTTTCGGCCTGCACGTTGTCGCCACGCGCGGCGAGCACGAGGGCCAGCTTGTTGCGACTGGCGAGGGTCAGCGGTGCACGTTCGCCCAGTTCCTCGATGCGGCCCTCGAGCACCGCGCGCGTCAACTGTTCCGCCTCATCAAGCGCGCCGCGATCACGCAACACGCCGGACAGATTGCTGCGTGCGATTTCGATCGTCATGCGCAAGTCTGCATCGGCCTTGATCGTCGCCTTGTCGATCGCTGCCGCGCTCGCCAGCAAGGCACGATATTTTTCTTCCGCCGGCTCGGGTCGACCCGCCTCGTCATCAATGCGCGCGGCGGTCAGATCAAGACTCAAGCGAGTCGCCAGTGAAGGCTCCGGCCAACCGTTGCGTGCCTCCTCGAGCGTCGATATCGATTGCTCGAACTGACCGAGATCGGTGTAAAGGACCGCGCGCTGATGCAGCAGATCGGCTTGCTGCGCCGCCGATGCAGCCGTGACTTCGCCGAGATGGTATGCGCGCTGATTGAGGGCCAGGGCGGCATCGTATTCACCCAGTGCACGCCGGGTCCGTGCCAGCGTGATCGCCACTGCGCGCTGGACGCCGGGCTCGGCTTCGAGACGCTGCATGTCGCGCTCGGCTTGATCGACCACTTCGTCGACGGTCAACTTGCGCCCAGCCGACAATTCCGGATCAGCCGAGGCCAGCATGCGTTCGAGAAATGCGTTGACTGCGGCAGATTCCTGCGCTCGCTGATCGGCCTCGGCACGTGCCGTCTGTTCGGCCAGAGCAAAACGCAGCGAGACGATACTGGCCACGGCAAGAATCAGCACGATGCTGGCCATGGCCGCTGTGAGCAGGCGATGTCGACGCACGAAGCGCGATGCCCGATACATGCGGGTCAACGGCCGCGCCATGATCGGTCGATGATCGATGATGCGCTGCAGATCGTCGGCCCACGCAGCGGCGCTCGGATAACGCTGCTCGCGCTCGCTGGCCAGCGATTTCATGATCACCGTATCGAGATCGCCTCGCGCCGCCGCGCTGATCGTCGCCAGACGCGGCGGCGTGTCGTGGCGCAGGATGTCGAGCGCCTCGAAGATCGTCGATGTGTTCAGGCGTGGATGCGGCAACTGACCGCCAATCAATTCGTAAGCGAGCACGCCGAGTGAATAGACATCGCTGCGCGCATCGATTTGCGTGCCATCACCGGCCAGTTGTTCGGCACTCATGTAGGGCAAGGTGCCAAGTACCTGGCCGTCCTGGGTCAGCCCTTGTGCAGCGTCATCGCGCAGACGCGCGATACCGAAATCAAGCACCTTTGGATGACCGTCTTCATCGACGAGGATATTGCCGGGTTTCAGATCACGATGGATAACACCGCGCTCATGTGCGTAATGCACCGCGCGAGCCACCTCGATCAGCAGGCCCAAACGCGCGACCAGATCGAGGTTGTTGTTCTGTGCGTGACGAACCAGATCGACACCACGCACATATTCAAGCGCCAGCCACGGCACATTCACATCATCGACGCGCGACTCACCCGCCGCATAAAGCCGGGCGATACCAGGATGTTCAAGTTGCGCCAGCACCTCGATTTCGCGGCGCATGCGCTCGATGACCGAGACGGAAACTCCACGCACGACCTTGAGCGCAACCTGGCGCTGCGGATGGATTTGCTGGGCCAGATAGACCCGGCCCATGCCGCCTTCACCGAGCAAACTCAGAATCCGGTAGGGACCAATCGAGAAGTCCTCGTTGTTCCGCGGCTTCTGTGCATCCAGCTGAAGCGTATCTGTTCCACTCTGTGTCACATTCTTCTCCCGCACGGCATCTGAACGGCATGAATTCGCCAATGACGAGAATACTTGCAAACGCTGTGCCGCGGGATTTCTGACCAGGATCGACGCGCAAACGCCTCACTTCACCCAGCAGCCTTGTTCAGTTGCGATCAAATCACTTGCGACAAATGGGGCGGATACTGCGTGAGTCGCTACATGCGCTCGATCGAATCGACCAGAAACAATTCGCAGGCACCTGCGCCGGTGTCATCGCGGGTCAGCGAACTGCGCCATTGGAAGCCATCCTTGCGATGCGCTTCGACGAGTTGACCGCGAAACCTGACGATGGCGCCCTGGCGAATCTTGTCGAGTTCGCGGGCGACACTTTTGTCCGCCGGGATCATGTGCATGTTGGCGGCGGAGCGTTCGATTTCGCGCTGCGGAATCGGCGGCACGCTGCTCCAGCGGTAAGTGAAGAAGCGTACGGACTGACTGATGTCGAGTTGCTCGATTACTGAGGTATCGGACATGCGTTTCCAGCCGACGGCGAGATCGGTCGGCGACAGATCACTGCCCGCGTCGATCGAATAGTCTTCGCGCGATAGTACGCGCGCCTCGATGTCGTAGTCGGCGAGCGGAATCAGTTGATAGTCGCCGTGTGTGATTGGCTGGCGGCTGGCCGGTTCGCTCTGTCGCGGTTCCTGATCAACCAGCATGCCGGCAGCACGGGCGATCGGGCGATGCAACCACCAGTTTCCCGCACCGCCCAGAGCCAGCAAGACTACCAGCACCAGAACCATACGCTGGTTGATCATGGTGCGATGCGCTTGCGCAAGCGGCGCAGGAAGACCTGCATCTCCTTGGCCGCCTGGGTATCACCGCGTTCGTGAGCGACCGCGATGCCCCGCTCCCAGGCTGCGTCCGCCTCGCTGCTGTCGCCGTTCGCTTCAAGCGCCGAACCGAGCAGTTTCCAGGCAGCCGAATAGCGCGGATCAAATCCGGTCGCCGCACGAAACGCTTCGACAGCGCCTGCGGTATCGCCTTCTGCCATCAACGCATTGCCAATCGAAAATCGCAACAGGGCGCCATCGCGCGGGCCATCGATTTGCTTGCGCAGTCGCGCCGAGAGAGGTTTGTCCATGCACAGATGATCGCTTGTCGTTCTGATGCGGGCAACCGGGCTGTCGCCGAAAATCCGCATGGTCGCGCGTGAATCAGGCTTTGCCGGATTTCAGAACGCGGTGAATATCATGGGTGACGACGCCGATGTCACGTGACGGCAGGGCAAAGAACTCCGGCTTCTCAAGGGTGCGCTGCATGTCGGCGAGTCCGCCGCTCCAGTGTTCGTGCATTGATGTGGTACCGAAAGAATAGTCCTTGTACTGCTGCTCATGATGCTTGGCCTGGTAAATCAGATGCACGATGTTGAAGACGCGGTCACATAACCAGGGCTCAAGGTCGAGCTCCAGCGCCGGCGGAAGTTTCTTGCCAGGCAGGTTTTCAATGAGCATGCCGAGCGCGTTGCGCAGCTTCTGTTCGCGAGCGACCACGTCGGTTCCATAGCGGGTGCGGCTGGAATACTGGATGTCCTTTTGCCGCTCGAACACATCCATCAGGGTTTTCGGGCGCTCGCCATGCGCGCTCCACAGATCGACCTGGAGTACCAGACTGTCGAGCCGCGGCTTGCCTGACAACACATGGTTGAGTGGCGTATTCGAGACGATGCCGCCATCCCACCACAACTCGCCATCGATCTCGATGGCCGGAAATGCCGGAGGCAACGCGGCCGAGGCCATGATGTGTTCGGCACGGAGGGTTTCCCGCGCGGAATCGAAATAACGCACGTTGCCGCTGGTGACGTTGGCCGCACCAACCGACAGACGCACATCGCCATGATTGATGCGGTCGAAATCAACCAGCCGCTCGAGGGTGTGCTTGAGTGCTGAGGTGTCGTACAAACTCGTTGCCTGCGGACTGCCATCGGCAAACAGTGTCGGTGGCAGTGGACGCGGCTCGAAAAAGCCGCGCTGGCCGATGGTCAGGCTGCCGAGAGCGCTGCTTGCCGACAGGGCGGAGGTCAGCGCCTTGCTTGGCGGCATCCAGGCCGCTGCTGCGGCCAGCACATCGAGCGGCCAGGCCATGGATGCACCGTGACCGGTGATCTGATTCCAGAACTCGCGCAGACGACCAATGCGATCGGTCTCGGCGTTGCCGGCGATGATCGCCGCGTTGATCGCGCCGATCGAGGTGCCGGCAAACCAATCGGGGCGGATCCCGGCCCCGTGCAGCGACTCGTAGACGCCACACTGATACGCGCCAAGCGCGCCTCCGCCCTGCAGGACCAGGGCGATGCGCTGGTACCGGGCGATTGACTCGACGACGGGCGCCGGTCCCTTTCGCCGCGTTTGCGCGGCAGACTTTTGCCTCGGGCTCACTGCATGTGCCAGCCGTGGCTGACGGTGATGCTTTGTCCGGTCAGTGCATTGGTTTCAAAAGCGGCGAGAAACAATGCCAGGTTGGCGACATCATCAACCGTGGTGAATTTGGCATCGACGGTGTCTTTCAACATGACGTTCTTGATCACTTCATCCTCGCTAATGCCGAGCTCCTTGGCTTGCTCCGGAATCTGCTTTTCGACCAGCGGCGTGCGCACGAAGCCCGGGCAAATGACATTGGCGCGCACACCCTTGGGACCCCCTTCCTTGGCCAGCACGCGGGCGAGGCCGAGCAGACCATGTTTGGCCGCGCAATACGGCGCCTTGAGTTTCGAGGCTTCGTGCGAATGCACCGAGCCCATGTAGATGACCGCACCGCCATCACCACGCTTGTACATGTCCTTGATGCAGGCGCGCGTGGTCAGGAAAGCACCGTCGAGATGGATCGCGAGCAGCTTTTTCCATTCGGCCAGACTGAATTCCTCGATCGGCTTGACGATCTGGATGCCGGCATTGGAGATCAGGATATCGACCTTGCCAAGTCGCTTGACCGTCTCGGCGACGCCGGCGTCAACCTCGGCCTCATCCGTCACATTCATCTTGACGCCGATGGCCTTGCCGCCGGCATCCTCGATTTCCTTCGCGGTCGCCTGCGCGCCCTCGATGTTCAGATCGGCGATCGCTATCGCCGCGCCGTTCTTTGCAAAAACCTCGGCGATGCGCTTGCCGATGCCGCTGGCGGCGCCGGTGATCAGCGCGACCTTGCCTTCAAGTTGCATGGGATTCTCCTCGTGAGTGAAAAGGGGTGCAGCGGACCGGACGAATCAACGCGTCGGCTCGCGCAGGTGTCAACGCGAGTTGGATCGCAGACAGTCGCTGAAGGTTCCGGTTGATGGTGTTCGGAGTTCGCGCCAGTTCATCGAACCACGAGATGCCTTTCGCGTCGATTGTCCGAAAGTACGATCAGGCAACTGTCGCAATCGGAACGAAGCCTGATCAGCGTCGTCCTACTCCTCGCGCCCGGCCGATTTCGGATCGACGCCTAGATCCTTGAGCTTGCGATAGAGATGGGTTCGTTCCATGCCGACCATCTTGGCCAGCTTGCCGACGCTGCCACCCGCCTCATTGAGCTGGTGCATCAGATAGGCGCGCTCAAACTGTTCGCGTGCCTCGCGCAGTGGCTGGCTGAAATCGATACCCAGTGCGGCGCCTTTCGGCGGCGGCGGCGAACCGGCGGCGGTGCCAAGAGCAAGCTCCACCTCCTCGATGCTGACTTCAGGCGCATTGCCGAGAATGAGCAGGCGCTGGACCAGATTGCGCAACTCACGCAGGTTTCCTGGCCACGGATAGTTGCGCAGGCGGTTTTGCACGGCAACCGGAAACTGGCGGTAAGGCAACTTGTCGCGATTGGCAAAAAAATCGGCGTAGAAGCGCAGCAATTCCGGGATGTCCTCGATGCGTTCGCGCAGCGGCGGCACCTGCAAGGGCACGACGTTGAGCTGGTAGTAGAGCTCTTCGCGAAACTTGCCCGCCTGCACGGCAGCATCAAGATCCTGCGAAGTGGCGGCGATCACGCGCAAATCGATCGGCACCGCATCGGGCGCTCCGCAACGGATCAGGCTGCGCCGCGCAAAAGCGCTCGACAGGCGCAGTTGCAGTTCGGCGCCGAGATCGGCCACTTCATCGAGGTACAAGGTACCGCCGTTGGCCTGTTCAATCAGGCCATACTGGATCGTGCCATTGTCATCGCTGCCAAACAGTGCGCGGGCGGCATGGTCGCTGGCAATCGAGCCAGGTGCGACGGTAATGAATGGCCCCTCGCCACGCCCGCTCTTTTCGTGCAGCCAGCGCGCCAGTGCTTCCTTGTCGGTGCCGCGCTCCCCCTGGATCAGAATCCAGGCATCGTGCGCCGAGAGTTTCTCCGTTTGCGCCTTGAGCGCCTGCATTGCCCGACTGGTCGCAACCGGATCCAGCGGCAGGATCAACTGACTGCGCAAGCCTTCATTTTCCCGACGCAATCGGCTCGCTTCCAGCGCACGCTCGACGGTCAGCAGCAGCTTGGCCAGCGACAAGGGCTTTTCGACGAAATCGTAGGCTCCGAGCCGGGTTGCCTCAATCGCGGTTTCGATCGTGCCGTGGCCACTCATCATGATGATTGGGCACGGCAGGCCACCGCGCTCGTTCCATTCGCGCAGCAGGCTGATGCCATCAAGGTCGGGCATCCAGATATCGAGCAGAACCACGTCCGGGCGCTCGCCTCGGCGCGCCTCGCGCGCTGCCGCCGCCGACTCTGCCGTGGTCACGGCATAGCCTTCATCCTCAAGGATTTCCTTGACCGTACTGCGAATATCGGGCTCGTCGTCGACGATGAGAATGCGTGCCGAAGGCATGGGCGGCTCGTTGCAAAAAAGAGACAGAAGCATAGCGCATGAGCTCTGCCTTGGGTCATCGTCCGGCCTTTTGTCGGACGTGCCTACGGAGTTGCCGGTCGCGCTTCGGCTTGCGCGTAGGGCCAATAGTCCGACGGATAGCGGATGGCCGGCTGATCCGGCAACGCCGGTATCAGTCCGCGGCGGCGCTGGATCCAGGTGTCAGCGGGCTCGATCAGTAGCCAGGTCGAACGGAACGGCTGCACGAGTTCGGCGTAGCGCAGGTCGGCCGCCGTCAGGCTATCGACGTAGTGAATGACCCGACCTTGCGGGTGCGTCGCCGACCATTCGTCCAGGGTGCCGCCAATGACGATGTCGAGTGGTTTCTGCAAACGGCCGAGATACTGGAACTGATTTTCATAGACCTGGAAATGAGCGACTGGAATGCCGGCGTTCTGCAGGCTGGAAATGCGTTCGGCTGCGGGCCGCAGATCAAACTGCACCCAGAACGAGCGCGCAAACAACAGATAGGCCAGGCAGACCGCCGCGATGCTGATGGCACTGATCATGCGCAACGCGCCGACGTCATTGCGCGGGACCAGAAACATCAGCATGCCAAGGGCGGCGGCAGCGACAGCGAACCACGGACTGGTCATCGAGATATCAACCAATGCCGGATAGTCGACGCGTCCGTCGGCGACCCATTGCGGCAACATCAGCAAACCACCGGCAATGGCCAACAAACCGACGGCAAGCAGCCACGGGCGACTTGCCGCAGATGGTTTATGTCGGCGTTGCGACAAGGTCACGAAGCCGGCCGCCATGAACATCGCCACGCCAGCCAGTTCCGGCAAGAAGTAATAGGTTTGCTTGCCACTGACCAGCGAGAATCCGACCAATACCGGGATCATCCAGCAGGCGATCAGTCGTCGGCCCGGCTGTCGGCCGGCGCTCGACGTGGCAAATGCGGCCTGCCATGCGCGTGGCCACAGCAGCCATGGCAGCAACAAGGCCGGCAACATCGATCCATACCACCACCACGGCCGGGCATGATCGAAACTGTCGACCACGCGTCCGGCGGTTTGCATGTAGAACAATTCGTTTCGATAGACTTCACCACCGATCACGCTGGCAGGAATCGCCCAGGCAGCCAGAGCCGCGCAGCCCGCGAGCAAGGCCAGACCACCGCCGAGATACCAGACCGCACGCGAGCGCCGTGCCCAGGGATGCCAGAGCGGTCCGAGCAGAAACGGAAAGACAACGTGCAGCAGCATCACCGGACCCTTGCTGAGCAGACCGGCGGCGACGGCGATCGCGAACCACACGAACATCGGCCGCCGCTCGACATCGCGACCAACCAGGGCGTTGATTGCAGCGAGTACGCAAAAGGTCAGCAGCATCTCGTACATGATCTGCAGGCTGAACAGGAACGCATAGCTGAACGCGGCCAGCAGCCAGGGCGTCAATCGACTGACTTCCGGCGAATTCCGAAACAGCACGCGGGCCAGGCGCCGGGCCTGAAACAGTACGCCGAGGCCGATCAGCACTTCGAGCAGGCGAGGCCAGACATCGCCGACCCCACCCACAAACCAACCGGCATGGATCAGCCAGAACAGCAAAGGCACCTTGTGGCTGTAGGGCAATCCGTTCGCGTGCGGTACAAGAAATTGTCCGCTGTTCCACATTTCCCAGGCCACGCCCAGAGTACGCGTCGAATACAGCGGCATGAAGCCGGTCTGGAAGATCGCGAACAACGCGGCTGCCAACCACAATGGAATCCACGCTGCGCTCAGAAGCGGCGAAGAATTCCCGCCCGTGCCGGCGTATCGATGAAAACTCATGCGCGCATCGATTCGCTGAGCCAGCGCCGGTAATTGATCCGTCCCTGCAGCTTGCGCAACAGGTTCAAGGGCTTGGATTCAAGCTGACCCAGAGAACTTTTCTCAAAATCGGCAATTGCGGCGAGAACCCGTTCGCTGGACGCGCCATCGCGGTACGGGTGGGTTTGTTGCGCGCCGTGCTCGATCTCCCTGATCAGCTGCGGCGACGGATCCAGGGCATCGCGCAGGGCGGCGGCGAGTTGTTGTGGCTGCTGGATATCGATCATGTACGCTTTCGGTGCGCGATTGCGGAACGTTACCACCGGTTTGCGCTGGACCATGAATTCGGACACGACCGACGAGGTGTCAGATACCAGGACATCGGCTGCAGAAAGCATCGAGGTCAGATCAGGCGCTTCGAAGAATTGCGCATTCGGGCCGGCCAGCGCGCGATATTTCGCAACCAGATTGGGCTTGACCTTTGGATGGAGGGTCAGCAACCAGTAGTGCTCACCATACGCAACCTGCCTGGCGATCTCATCGTACAAGGCGTGTGCCGAGCTCAGATTGCGCGTGAACGTGGCCGCATACATGCACACCTTGCGACCATTGGCAGCGGCCAGCCGGGTGCGCTCGGTGCGCGCATTGAACAGCGGATCGAGTTTGGGCCAGCCCGTTTCAACGACAGCGAAGTGTCGATGTTGACGCGCCAGAAGCTGGAACGGCTGCGTCGTCGCCGGCCCCTGCGTGCAATACAAGTCAAAAAGACCACGAATACGGAAATGACCCCGCCCGGGCTCGCGCTTGTTCACATTGAAGCCATGGAATACCTGCACCTTGATGCCCGGAAAGAAGTGCGGCACCCAGTTGCTCGCCGAGAGAACGGCGTGCGGTGCAAATGCCTTGATCTGATCGAGATCGCGCAGCACCTGCTCGTCGGCATTCATGTAGTTGCGCAATGCCGGTGAAACGGACCACGCAGATTCATCGCCAGCAGCCGCAATCGCGCGCGCGATTGGACGCAGGATCGGCAGCGCATAGAGAGTTGTAGCAAACAGGAGATAGCGCTTCATGCAGCGACAGGTCCAACAGGTTTTTGGGGTGAATGGCGAATCGCGACAAGCGGTTCGTACGAAAGCAGGACAAGCCGTGGCGTGGGCCTTGTGCTATTCCTCCTCGATCTGCTCAGCCGTTTCGGCCTTCGTCTCGGGCACCCTGCCACCTCGGCAAGCGGTAGCCACGGCATTCGACTTGAACATCAGCCATTCGCGACGATTGGCGTGACCGACGACGACTGCCTTGTCGCGATCGATACACGGTGGCATGACCCGATCAAGAATAAACACCCAGCGCGAGTCGGGCTTCAGCTCTTGCCAGCGAATCGCCTCGGCAAGCTGCTGACTCTTGGGTTTCTTGAAGCCGAATTCGGTGACCTCGCGATCGGCGAACAGGAGGTTCTGCTCCTTCCAGCCGACCAGGGCGATCTCGGAAGTCGGCCCGGCGATCTCACCGGCCTTGCGCATGATCTTTGCCGCCGAGGTGGAGTCATTGAGCACGGGATAGGCCCAGAAACCCCACAGCAACCAGATTCCAGCCAGGCTCACGCCCAGACCGACGGCGCTGCGACGAACACGAAACAGCAATGCCGCCAGCGCCGCGATCGTGCCAACGGCGATGAGGAAGCCCCATAGCCCGGCACCACCGTTGCCGAGTCCGCGCTCGACAACCAGTTCGTTGGCTGCGGCAATCCAGCCGTTCCAGGCACCGATTCCGGCAGTGAGGAAAATGGCGGCCAGCAATACGGTCAATCCAAACAGCGCACGGCGCAACCAGCGCTTGTCCAGCAACTCGTCGATGAATGGCGCGGCGAGCAAGGCGACCCACGGCAGTGCCGGCATGATGTAGACATCGCGCTTGCCGCTCGGAAACGAGAAAAAAAGCAGGATCAGCGCGACCCAGGCCAGCGGCAGCAGGAAGCGCGCATCGCGCGCCATCAGGCGCTCGGTCCAGCGCGGCACAACGCCAATCAGGATGATGCTCAGCGGCAACCATCCATAGGCAATGACACCAGCGAAATACCACCAGGGTTGATGGTGATCCCAGGATTCGGTGTAGCGTGCGGCGGTCTGGCGAAACAGGATGTCCTGCAAATAGGCGTGGTACTCCGGCGCACTGCTGCCATGCACGGTCAGCACCATCGGCACGATCCACAGGGCGATGGCGACGAGAAACGCCAGCGCGCCAGCCAGCCAGCGCAGAGTGCCGCCTTTGATATCCGCCAGATTCTGCCAGTGTCGCCAGCGCGCAAAAGCGAACGGAAGCAGCATGAGCAAGGCAAGCACACCGACGCCCTTGGTTATGACGCCGAGGCCGGCGGCAAAGCAGCCCAGCCAATAGGCACGCCAGTTCGGCCCGAGCAGCATGTGTCTGAGCAATCCGTAGTTGGCCAGGGTGATGAAGAACATCACCAGTGGATCGATTTGCGCGCGCTTGGACTGGTAGGCGAACTGGAATGTCGACAGGACCAGGATTCCAGCCCACAAACCGACCCGGTGATCCCATTGTCGACGGCCGAAATCGTAGATCAGGAACAGCGTCCCCAGCGCCGCGAGCAACGAAGGCAGCAGAAACGCAATGCGCCAGCTTCGGGTCAATTCATACGACGCCGCCTGCATGGCCATGAACATCGGCGGCTTGTCCGAGTACAACTCGCTGCCACGGTGGGTGATCAACCACTCACCGCTATCGACCATGTGTTTCGCGGCCAGGGTAAAGCGCGGTTCGTCGGCCGGCCATGGATCACGCAGACCAATACCAGCCCCGAGCACGACCAGTGCGATCAACAGGAACAACCAGAATTCGCGTCGCTCGCGGGGCGTTCTTGAGGCAATGCCGGTGTTTTCGGGAATCACTCAATGACACTCGAAAGGTGGAAGAAGTGGCTCAGGATATCCCAGAGCCGGACCAGACTCGTGCCGAATCGGCTCGGCAACGTACATTACATTGCGGTCAGGAATGCGGAACATTTCCGAGCGGCAAGCGCAGCGTGAATGAGGCACCGCCGCCGTCACGCTGCTCGGCGCGCACGCTGCCGCCGTGTTCCTCGGCAATCTTCTTGACCACAGCAAGACCCAACCCGGTGCCGCGCGCCTTGCTTGAGGTATAGGGCTCGAACCAGCGCTCACCGAAGCCTTCCGGCAGACCGGGGCCGTTGTCGGCGACCTTGATTTCAACCCAGGCGTTGTCGTCCTCTCGAACGATATCCGTACTCACGACAATTTGCGGCTTGCGCTGATCGCCGATGGCCTCCAGCGCATTCTTGAGCAGGTTGTGCAGGGCCTGGCGCATGCGCACCGCATCAACCTTGATCATCGGTTCGCCTTCGACGAACTGGCGGCTCAGGTTCAGACGCTGGTCGCTGCCGTAGAGGTCAAGCACATCGGTAATCAGTGCATGCAGGGCCACCGGTCTCGTTGTCAGCTGCGGCGGACGTGCATAGTCGCCAAAAGCATTGACCATGGTTTTCAGCGCTTCGACCTGACTGACGATGGTGTGGGTGGCGCGATCGAGCAACTCGCTGTCGTCGGCTGGCAGGCGCCCGATGAAACGTCGGCGCAAGCGCTCGGCAGCAAGCTGGATTGGCGTCAACGGGTTCTTCACTTCATGCGCGAGACGTTGCGCGACTTCGCCCCAGGCGGCATCGCGCTGGGCGCTGTTGAGCACGGTCAGGTCATCGAATACGGCGACGAATCCGCCGTCGCCCGGCAATGCCGCGCCGCGCAGCATGAGTACTCGGCGGCCACTCGATGACTCGACCACAATCTCTTCACGCCACTCGCGCAGACCTTCGCGCATGTGCCGGGCCAATGGATCGGCGATGCTCGCCAGTTCGGGGTGGTCGCGCTTGATCTCGGCCAGCGTGCGCCCGGCATAGCTGCCGATCGAAACGCCAAGAATGATCTCGCCGGCGCGATTGGCAACACGCAGGACGCCGGCATGATCGAAGCCGAGAACCCCGGCCGAAAGTCGCTCAAGCACGGCACCAAGCCAGGCGCGTTGGGTATCGATCTCCTGCGCGCTGCGCTGGGCACGCATGCCAGCAAGCTCAAGTTCGCGCGACATCTGATTGAAGGAGTTGACCAGATGGCCGAGTTCATCGTTGCTGGCCACCGGCAGCGGCGCATCAAAGCGGCCTTCGCCAATTGCTCGGGTGGCGTGAATCAGTCGGCCGACCGGCGCGAGCAGACGGCGTGACACACCGAATGCCGCGAGCACCGCGAACAGTACCGACAAGGTCAGCACGAAGGTCAGAATCAGGCCAAAGGTCAGTTTCAGCGATCCGCGCAGATATTTGAGACGCTGAAAATCGAAACTCGCTTTCTCGATACTCGTGGTCAGCGGTTGCAGGCGCTCAGGCAGTGGATAGAGTCCCTGCAACAGTCGCGGCTTGCCTGCGCCGGATACCGAGCTGATCGGCATGACAACCCGAATCAGGAGGGTGTCGCCGAGCGGTTCGGCGGCGGCAAAGCGGTCCTTGCCACTGACCCGCATCAGGATCGAGGAATCCGGAAACAGCGGCTCCAGATAGCGTGGATCCGAACTGGCCATGGCGAGCACGCGTCGGTCTGCATCGAACACGCTGAGCTGGGTAGCGCCGAGCGGCTCGATCTCGCGATCCAGCGTGGCCTGCAGGTTGCGATCGAACTCGTTGCCGAGTTCGTCGGCAAGTTCGGTGGTTCCCGCCTCGGCCTTGCGCAGATGTTCGTCGACGACGATGCGGCCAACCTCAAGCGCATCATCCAGAGCACGTTCAAGGCTGACATCGAACCAGCTGTCGACAGTGGCGTTGATGAAGCGCAAGGCGAATCCATAAACCACAACCACCGGCGGTACGGCGAGCAGCACCAGGGTCAGCAACAGGCGTCGGCTCAGACGTGCGCCAGGGGCATCGCGACCCAGATCACGGCGCAACCACCACAGGCGTCGGCCGATCAGCACGAACAGCACGAACAAGGCCAGCATCGCCGCGCCAAGCACCCAGGGATAAGCATCGACAAACGCACCGCTGCCGCCCGCAGCCTGTTCAGCCAGCTTCAGCGAGGCCAGTAGCAGGGCGAGTACGGCCAGCGTGGGCAAGACGCGTCGGCCGATCAGGTTCAGCCAGCGGCGACGGTCCACGCATACTCCGGTGCTGAGAGACGCCAGGCCGGCTCAAGCATGGCCGGCAGACGCAGGGCACCCGGCAAGACCGAGTGATCGAGTTGCACATCCAGGGTCAGACGGGTTCCGGCAGGCAGATCGTTGAACTCCGACGACAACGGCAATCGCAATGAGGCCAGGGCATCAATCAGATAGGCGACCGCAGCAAAACTGCGAACTTCGTCGCTGCCGCTGTCACGCAACTGATAGCGCCGAGTCAGCGGAAAATAGCGCAATTCGATCTGACGTCGGTCCGCGATCGTGCCGCGAGTGCTCTGTGCGCGCAGGTGAATAACGAGAGTGATGGGGATTCCGTGCTCCAGGGCGTCATTGATTGGCCCGTTGAGGCGGCAATCGATATCGAGATCGAGGCGCATGCCTTCAGCGGCCGAGGCAAGAGCCGCTTCGCGAACCTGCAAACTGCCAGGCACCTGATCGCGCATTGCATTGCAGCCGACCAGCAAGCCGGTCAGGATCGCGCTAATTGCGAGCTTTTTCCACAAGCGCATAATAAAAACCGTCCATCCCCTTGTTGCCCGGCAAGTTCTGTCGACCGCTGCCGGCAACGCGCCCATGGCGTTCGTGAATGGGCAGCGCGCGCGCATCGACGTGGGCATCGAGCAAATCGGCAATCACGGCTTCGTTTTCGGCACGCAACAACGAACAGGTTGCGTACAGCAGCTTTCCGCCGGGAGCGAGCATAGGCCACAGGGCCGCCCCAAGTCTTCTCTGAATCGCTGCCAGCGGCGCGATGTCAGCGGCACGCCGATGCAACTTGATGTCGGGTTGGCGACGAATGATGCCGCTGGCCGAGCATGGCGCATCAAGCAGGATGCGATCGAACGGCTTGCCATCCCACCACGCCTCCGGGCGTGATGCGTCGCCATGCACGACGTTTGCCGCGAGGCCGAGCCGGGTCAGATTCTCGCGCAGACGCGGCAGGCGACCGGCATCCGAATCGAGCGCAGTCAGCTCGATGTCGGCGCGTTCGAGGATATGTGCACTCTTGCCACCCGGTGCTGCGCAGGCATCCAGCACACGCTGGCCGTCGACGACATCAAGAACATCGACAACCTGCTGGGCAGCGCCGTCCTGGACCGAAAACCAGCCTTCGACAAATCCCGGCAAACGACTGACATCGGTGCTATCGGTCAGAATCACGGCGTCGGCGAGATGTGCGGGTGCGACAGCTTCGATCGAGGCTGCGGCGAAGCGTTCAAGCAGATCCTCGCGCGTGCTTCGGCGTCGATTGACGCGCAGGGTCAGCGGCGCTTCGCAATTGTTCGCGGCAAGGATTGCTTGCAGATCGCGCGGCCAGTCGGTGCCGATGCGATCAATCATCCAGCGCGGATGCGCGGTTCGACTGACCTCATCGCGGTCGGCTTCGGCAAGCAAGACGCTGCGCTCGCGCAGATACCGGCGCAACACCGCATTGACCAGGCCGGCATGGCGCGGCTGACCAAGCAGGCGAGCCGCATCAACGCAGGCTGCGACCACGGCGTATTCCGGCATCGCCATGATTTCGATCTGGACGAAGCCGACGACCAGCAAGGAGTGGATTTCGCACGCCTTTTTCGGCAGCGAGCGCTCAAGTAATTGGGCCAGCACCGCATCGAAACGCAACCACCAGCGCGAGGCCGAAAACAGCGTCGCCGAGAGCAGCGAGCGATCACGCGGGTCGGCGTTGCGGGCGGCGCGCGCATCAAACCCGGAACGCAGCGAAACGCCATCGAATACGACCCGGGCAAGAATGCGTGCGGCATCGGCGCGAATCGCCGCCCCGGCATGGTCGGCCGGGTTGCTCACGCCTGCTCGCCGAGCAGCGAATCAGCCAGTGCCGGGCGTGCATTGAGCCAGTCGCGAACCGTCATGCGCCGTCCGCCATCACGCTGGATTTCGAGAATGCGCAAGATGCCGTCAGACGTGGCAATGTCGAGACCATCAACACCCGCCTTGACGACCGTGCCAGGCGCCAGTGACGTCGCCTCCTCCATGACCTGCGCCGACCAGATGCGCAGACGTTCGCCAGCAAGCCGGGTTTCGGCCACTGGCCAGGGATCGAATGCACGGACTTTACGCTGCAGTGAAATCGCCGGCGTGTTCCAGTCCAGTTTCGCCTCGGCCTTGTCGAGCTTGTGCGCGTATTCGACGCCGCGGTCTGATTGCGCGATCGGTTCAGCGAGTTCGCCGGCAATCAGCTGCCTCAGACCCTCGCCGAGTACTTCGGCACCGAGCACAGACAGGCGATCGTGAAGGCTGCCACCGGTCTCGTCGCTGCGGATTGGTGTGCGCCGCTCAAGAAACACCGGACCGGTATCCAGACCCGCCTCCATGCGCATCAGACCGACACCGGTTTGCCTGTCGCCGGCAAGTATTGCGCGCTGGATTGGCGCGGCACCTCGCCAGCGCGGCAGCAACGAGGCATGTACGTTCCAGCAGCCCAGACGCGGAATCGCGAGCACTGATCGCGACAGGATCAAGCCGTAGGCAACCACCACCAGCAAATCAGGCGCATACGCAGCCAGTTCATTGCGTGCGTCGACGCTACGCAACGATTCGGGTTGCCTGACTTCGATTCCCGCAGCGATCGCAGCCTGCTTGACCGGACTCGCGGTCAACTTGCGCCCACGTCCAGCCGGCCGATCCGGCTGGCTGTAGACGGCCACCACATCGCATCCGGATTGCACGCAGGCACGCAGGGCCGGCACGGCAAATTCCGGCGTTCCAGCGAACACCAGACGTGGGCGAGACGTCATGGATCAGGCGCTTGCGGTCGCGGAGGATTCCGCGTGGCGACGCTGCTTTTCGAGCTTCTTGCGCACCATGTCGCGCTTGAGTGGAGACAAATAGTCGACAAACAGCTTGCCAATCAGATGATCCATCTCATGCTGGATGCAGACCGCGAGCAAACCATCGGCTTCGAGTTCGATCGGATTTCCGGCGACATCCTGGGCGGCGAGGCGTATGCGATCGGATCGATCGACATCGGCAAAGATTCCCGGCACCGACAGACATCCCTCCTGACAGGTCTGGGTGCCTTCGCGCTCAAGAATGCGCGGATTGACGATGGTCATCGGCGCGTTCTTTTCTTCGGATACATCGAGCACCAGCAACTGGATGTGGCGATCAACCTGGGACGCAGCGAGGCCGATTCCCGGCGCCTCGTACATGGTCGTCAGCATATCGTCGCTGAGCTTTTTCAGCGCCGCATCGAACGTGGTCACCGGCTGCGCCTTGGTGCGCAGACGCGGATCGGGAAATTCGAGAATGGTGAGAATGCTCATGGCAGGAAATCCGGGTTCGCGATGGTCGAGTGACGTGCTTGGGTCTGAATATGGGGGCAGACAACGCTACGGGCAAGCTGCCCGCCGGACTTGTCCCGGCTGGACGGCCATTCCACCTGCGCGGCCCCTGTTGGCGCCGCCTTTTTGACTCCTGACGCCCCAGTGAGCCCGCATATCGTCAAAAATCCGACCTCGCCCGGCCGAATTCTCGCCTCAGCCGGCGAAGTTCGACAAGCTGCAGCCCTTTTCAATCCGAAAATTCTACGCGTTTCGGCGGCCACAGGCGATCCGCAGGCTGCCTGAAAGCGGCTTTTCCCCTGTCCTGCGACAGTTTTCCGGAGGCAGTAAAGGCGAGACCCGGCCTGGGCTCACTTTGCGACAAGGTTCCGGTTTCCAGCGAGGAGTCGTTTTATCCGCCAGAAGTTTCCTATACACTCGGCAAAGCCATAGGGGAATCAGGTAATTGGCAGTCATGCTTAAAAAACTACTTTCGATTTCAGCAGGGCTTCTGCTCACGGTTTCCGTGTTTGCCGCGCAGCAGTGGACCGACAACGCACCTCACACCTACATCGTCAAGAAGGGCGATACGTTGTGGAGCATTTCCGCGAAGTTCCTGATCAAGCCCTGGCACTGGCCAGAGATCTGGCAACTGAACAATAAAGTGCGCAACCCACACCTTATCTATCCTGGTGACGAACTGGTTCTGTCTGACGGCAGTGTCAGTCACGGCGAAGGCTCGATCGGCCCGCATATACGCGAGACTTCACTTGATCTTGCGGTCAAGCCGATTCCATTGTCGGCGATCAAGCAGTTGCTCAAGAACACCAAGGTGGTCGACGAGGATGCGATCCGCAATGCGCCGCATGTCGTCGCCATCGAGGAAAACCGCTTGCGCGGCACGTCAGGGCAACTCGTTTACGTTCGCGGCCTTGATGCCAACGTTGGCGATCAATTCGCATTGGTCCGCCCGATGGGCCGCTACTACGACATGCCGCCGAAGAAAGCCGGTGAAGTCCGCGAAACCTATCGCCAGTCACGCGATGGTCGTGATGGGCGTCAGAGCCTGCTTTGGCGGCACGGACCGCATGAGTGGACCTTCAAGGGGCGCGTGCGTTTCCTCGGCTACGAGGTCCTTGAATTCGGCACGGTTCAGGTCACCCGTACCGGCGACCCGAGCTCGGCCTTGGTGACGTATTCGGATTTCGAGGTTCGTGAGGGTGATTTCATCCTGCCTCTGGATGCCAAACCCTACGACGATCAGTTCGTCCCGCATCCGCCCGCATCCGCACCGGACAACATGCGCGTCGTCGCATTTACCGATGCGCTTGCCGTAGTCGGTCCGTCGCAGGTCATCGCGATGACACGCGGCTCGGAAGATGGTGTCGACAACGGCACGACCTATGCAATCTACACCGAAGGCGAAGTCGTCCAGGATCGTACCGACTACCCGGAGGGCAAGAGCCGCGCGTTCTTCAACCCGCATGACTCGAAAGTGAAACTGCCACCCGAATTCGTCGGTCATGTGATGGTCTTCCGCACCTTCAAACGGGTCAGCTACGGGCTCATCATGGACAGTGTCCGTCCGGTCCAGATCGGCGACTTCATGCACGATCCGGACAGCACTCCGTAAGAATCGCCTGACATTCAGCAACGAACGGCGCGGTCGAAGACACCGCGCCGTTTTTGTTTGCGTGTATTGTTAGACTCGGCAAATGTCTCGATCAAGGAAGCCTCACGGATGGCCATGGAAGCCTGGCTGATTCTCTTGCGCACTCCGGGCCTCGGGCCTGCCACGCTGCGCAAGCAGGTTGCCCGGCATGGCAGCGCCGAGGACGTGCTGAAGCATTTCCGTAGCGGCAGGGACGTAACCGAACTGGACGATCAGGCGCGACGCTGGCTGGATGCACCCGATGCGCAGCTCATCGAGTCGGATCTGGCTTGGCTGGCAGCGTCGAACCATCATCTGCTCGGCTGGGATGACAACGACTATCCATCGCTGCTGCGTGAAATCCCGGGTGCTCCTGCGGCGCTATTCATCGATGGCGACGCCAGCCTGCTGTGGATGCCGCAAATCGCCATCGTTGGCAGCCGCAGCGCCAGCGAGGCGGGTATGGCGATCACCCGGCGTTTCTCTCGTGCCCTGGCCGGCGCCGGTTTCGCGATCACCAGCGGCATGGCTGACGGTATCGACGCGGCCGCACATCGCGCAGCGCTGGACGCGCGCGGCCAGACCCTCGCCGTGCTCGGAACCGGGCCGGATCTCGTTTATCCGCGCAAGCATCGCGCGCTGGCCGCCGACATTGCGGCCAGCGGCGCCCTGGTCAGCGAGTTCCCGCCCGGAACGCCAGGCAAAGCCGAGCACTTCCCGAGGCGCAACCGGATCATCTCGGGACTGGCCCTCGGCACACTGGTGGTCGAGGCAAGCATGAAATCGGGCTCATTGATCACGGCCCGCTACGCAACCGAACAGGGCCGCGAAGTGTTTGCCATTCCGGGTTCGATCAACAGTCCGCTGGCCCGTGGATGCCATCAATTGATTCGTGACGGCGCTCGTCTTACCGAAACAGTCGATGAAATCATCGGCGAGCTTTCCGGACTCGCCGCCGCGCTCGGTGATCGGCTGCGGTTGCGACTGCAGGTTCCGGATGACGCCGGCTCCCCACTCGGGAGCCCCGCGTCGAAGGGCCGGCTCAAGCCGCAACGTGATGCAGACTACCAGCGTCTGCTCGAAGCGCTTGGACATGAGGAAGTCGACCTCGATACGCTGGCGGATCGAACCCGATTGGATGCTGGCGCCCTGTCCTCGATGCTGTTGCTGCTTGAACTCGAGGGTGAAGTCAGCAGCGCACGCGGTGGAAAGTACCAGCGCACACCGCTTGACTGAGTCTGTTCACAGCCTGCCAGCGGGACGGCATCGGCACCACCGGCCAATTTGATTGGGTATAGTGCGCCGCGTCGGGCTTGACAGCCCGCGAACGCCTGTGTCCTTCTGATATAGGCGTCACGCGACATCAACCGATTTTTCAGGCTGCGCCGTCAGCGCAGCACCGATCACCGGCGGCAAGGACCGCAACATGGCCAAGAATCTGCTCATCGTCGAATCGCCTGCCAAGGCCAAGACGATCAACAAGTATCTGGGCAAGGACTTTCAGGTCCTCGCTTCGTACGGACACGTGCGCGACCTCGTGCCGAAAGAAGGTGCGGTCGATCCCGATCACGAATTCGCGATGAATTACGATCTGATCGAGAAGAACGAAAAGCACGTCGACGCGATCGTCAAGGCGATGAAACAAGCCGACTCCCTGTATCTCGCGACCGATCTGGATCGCGAAGGTGAGGCGATCTCCTGGCATATCGCCGAGATCCTGCGCGAGAAGAACCTGCTCAAGGACAAGGCCGTGCATCGCGTCGTGTTTTCCGAGATCACGCCGCGCGCGATCAAGGAAGCGGTCGCCAACCCGCGTCAGCTTTCGATGGAACTGGTCAACGCCCAGCAGGCACGTCGTGCACTCGATTACCTGGTCGGATTCAATCTGTCACCAGTGCTTTGGCGCAAGGTGCAACGTGGCCTCTCGGCCGGGCGCGTGCAGTCGCCTGCGTTGCGCATGATTGTCGAGCGCGAAGAGGAGATCGAGGCTTTCATCCCGCGCGAATACTGGTCGGTCGAAGCCGACCTCGCGCATCCGGATCAAGCCTTCAAGGCGCGCTTGCTCAAGCTCAACGACAAGAAGTTCGAGCAGTTCGACCTGACCAACGAAACCGACGCGCGTGCCGCACAGAAAGCCTTGACCAAGGCTGCGCAAGGTCGACTGGTCGTCGGCGAGGTGCAGTCGAAAGAGCGCAAGCGTCGGCCTTCGGCACCATTCACCACCTCGACCCTGCAGCAGGAAGCCGCGCGCAAGCTCGGTTATGCAACCAGTCGAACCATGCGTCTGGCCCAGCAACTCTACGAGGGAATCGCGATCGGCGATGAGGGCGTGGTTGGCCTGATCACCTACATGCGTACCGACTCGGTATCGATATCGCAGGAAGCGACCGGCGAGTTGCGCGAGGTGATCGAGCGCGAATTCGGCCGTCAGGCGCTGCCGGCGGAGATCAACGTCTACAAGTCGAAATCGAAGAATGCCCAGGAAGCCCATGAGGCAATCCGGCCCACGTCAGCGGCATTGACGCCGAAGCGCGTCGCGGCCTATCTCTCGCCCGATCATGCCAAATTGTACGAATTGATCTGGAAGCGTACTGTCGCCAGCCAGATGCAGTACGCCACCCTGAATACCGTTTCGGTGGACTTTCCCTGCGGCCCCGATGCGGCATTTCGCGCCACCGGAACCACGGTTGTCGATCCAGGCTTCCTCGCCGTTTATGAGGAGGGCCGTGACCAGAAGACCGCCGAGGACGATGATCAGGCGCGCAAGTTGCCGAAAATGAAAGTTGGCGAGGCCGTACCCCTGCGCGACATCCTCACCGATCAGCACTTCACCGAGCCACCGCCGCGGTTCTCCGAAGCGAGCCTGGTCAAGACCCTTGAAGAGCATGGCATCGGCCGGCCGTCAACCTATGCCAGCATCATCCAGGTCCTGCTCAATCGCGAATATGTGATCCTCGACAGCCGCCGCTTCAAACCGACCGATGTTGGCCGGGCAGTCGGGCGCTTTCTTGCCAGCCACTTTGCCCGCTACGTCGACTATGACTTCACCGCCAAACTCGAAGATGAACTCGATGCGGTCAGTCGCGGCGAAGAAGACTGGGTTCCGTTGTTGAGCCGATTCTGGAAGCCATTCAAGGCCCAGATCGACGAAAAGATCGAGACGGTCGACAAATCCGAGGCCAGCGGCAGCCGTGTTCTCGGCACCGATCCGAAATCCGGCAAGCCATTGTCGGTGCGCCTCGGTCGCTACGGACCCTTCGCTCAAATCGGCACCAAGGAAGACGAAGAGAAACCAAAATTCGCAAGCCTGCGGCCGGGCCAGAGCATGCACACGATCAGCGCCGAGGAAGCACTCGAATTGTTCAAGCTGCCGCGTACCGTCGGCACGTCCGAGGAAGGCGAAGATATCGTGATCGGCGTCGGCCGATTCGGCCCCTTCGTCAAGATCGGAAAAACCTATGCCTCGCTGGGCAAGGAGGATGATCCGTACACGATCGAACTGCCGCGCGCGCTCGAACTCGTGCG
>NZ_DASSYD010000111.1:0-8900 GCF_035703485.1 Dokdonella sp.
CGGCAAACACTTCCCGTCTGGAGTAGACATGACCACGCACGATCACGGTTCTTCGGCAGCCACCGGCAATCACGCGGCAAAGGCCGCGCCTGCAGCGTCCGGACAGGTCAAGGATCCGGTCTGCGGCATGCTCGTCGATCCGGCAACCTCCAAGCTATCTGCCGAGCATGACGGTCAGACCTTCCATTTCTGCTCGGCCGGCTGCCGCACAAAATTCATCGACGACCCGCCTCTCTATCTCGATCCGGCGCGCAAGGCCAAGCCGGAGAAACAGGACAAGAACGCGATCTACCTGTGCCCGATGCATCCGGAAGTGCGCCAGGTCGGACCCGGCTCCTGCCCGAAGTGCGGCATGGCACTGGAACCGGAACGCCCCGGCGCCGACGAGGATGACAGCGAATTGCGTTCGGTCCACCGTCGCTTCCTGATCGCCTCGGTGCTGGGATTGCCGCTGTTGCTGGTCGCCATGGTGCCGCACCTGTTCGGCCTGCATTTCGACCCGCCGGTCTCGACGATCTTGCGCTGGGCAGAGTTCCTGCTCGCCACGCCGATCGTGCTCTGGCTCGGCAGGGCCTATTACGCACGCGGCTGGAGCGGCGCGATTTCCGGCTCGCCGAACATGTACACCCTGATCGGACTCGGTGTGATCGTCGCCTACGCATTCAGCCTGGTCGCCATGTTCGCGCCGGATCTGTTTCCGCCGTCGATGCATGACTCCAACGGTGATGTGCCGTTCTACTTCGAAGCCGCCGGCGTGATTGTCGCCCTCGTATTGCTCGGTGAATGGCTGGAGCTGCGCGCTCGCGGCAAGACTTCCCAGGCCCTGCGTCGCCTGCTCGATCTCGCCCCGAAGACCGTGTATCGACTCGATGCCAATGACAAGGAAAGCGAAGTTCCACTGGAGGAAGTCGAAGTCGGCGATCGCCTGCGCGTGCGACCGGGCGCGAAAATCCCGGTTGACGGCAGCGTGCTCGAAGGCCGCAGCAATGTCGATGAATCGATGCTCAGCGGCGAACCGGTGGCGGTCGAGAAGGGCGAGGGCGACAAGGTCACCGGCGGCACCATCAACGGCACCGGCAGCTTCGTCATGCGCGCCGACAAGGTTGGCGATGAAACCGTGCTCGCGCAGATCATCGAACTGGTCGCCAAGGCGCAGCGTTCGAAGGCACCGTTGCAGCGTCTGGCCGATCGCGTCTCGCTGTATTTCGTTCCGGCCGTGGTCGTGATCTCGCTGCTGACCTTTGTGGTGTGGTGGCTGATCGGTCCGGAGCCGCGTCTGGCCTATGCCGTGGTCAATGCGGTCGCCGTGCTGATCATCGCCTGTCCTTGTGCACTCGGGCTGGCCACGCCGATCTCGATCATGGTCGCCAGCGGTCGCGGTGCCGAATCCGGCGTGCTTTTCCGCGAAGCGGCCGCCATCGAAATGCTGAGCCGGGTCGACACTCTGGTTCTCGACAAGACCGGCACGATCACCGAAGGCCGTCCGCGCCTGACCGACGTCGTTGCCGCACCGGGCAAGGAAGAATCCGACGTGCTAGCACTGGCCGCCGCGCTTGAATCGGCCAGCGAACATCCGCTCGCCCATGCGGTGCTGTCAGGGGCGAAGGAGCGCGGGGTCAGCTATCAGAACGCCGAGGATTTCGCCTCGAAGACCGGGCGCGGCGTGCGCGGCAAGGTCGATGGCCAATCGATCCGTCTCGGCAATCGCAAGATGGTCGAAGCATGCACGCTGGGCGACGATCTCGCCGCCAAGGCAGACACGCTGCGCGAAGATGCCAAGACGGTGATGTTCGTCGCGGTCGGGGATCAGGTCATCGGCCTTATCGCCGTACAGGATCCGCTCAAGGCCGATGCTGCCGACGTGCTGGAAAGGCTCAAGCACGAAGGTCTCAAGTTGATCATGTTGACCGGCGACAACGAGGCGACCGCGAAAGCCGTGGCGCGCAGCCTGCCGCTTGATGAAGTGCACGCTGGCCAGTCACCCGAAGACAAGGCCAACATGATCCGCAAATTGCAGAAAGCCGGCGCACGTGTGGCTTTGGCCGGCGACGGCATCAACGACGCACCGGCGCTGGCTGCGTCGGATGTCGGTATCGCCATGGGCGATGGCACCGACATCGCGATGGAGAGCGCCCAGGTCACCCTGGTCAAGGGCGAACTTGCCGGCATCCTGCGCGCGCGCCGATTGTCGGCCGCCGCGGTGCGCAACATCCACCAGAACCTCGGCTTCGCCTTCGGCTACAACACCCTCGGCGTGCCGATCGCCGCCGGAGTCCTGTATCCGTTCTTCGGTCTGCTGCTCAGCCCGATCATTGCTGCGGCAGCGATGAGCTTGTCCTCGGTTTCGGTGATCAGCAATGCGTTGCGCTTGCGCAAGACGAAAATCTGAGGTTTCTGAAAACATGTTGCGAATTCCTTCCGTATCATGGCGGCATGGCACGCAAGAAAATTTCTCCAAGCACCAATTTGTTCACTGAACCCGAAGGCCTCAAGCCGTTGGCCGAGCGCATGCGTCCGCGCACGCTCGAAGAAATCGTTGGCCAATCGCGCCTGCTTGATGCCGGCAAGCCGCTGCGCCGCGCGATCGAGAGCGGCAAGCTGCATTCGATGATCCTGTGGGGTCCACCGGGTTGCGGCAAGACCACGCTGGCCTTGCTGCTCGCGCGCTATGCCGATGCCGATTTCAAGGCGATTTCGGCGGTGCTCTCCGGCTTGCCCGATGTGCGCGCCGCGCTGGCCGAGGCCGAAGTGAACTTCGGCCAGGGGCGACGCACCGTGCTGTTTGTTGACGAGGTGCATCGCTTCAACAAGACCCAGCAGGATGCGTTTCTGCCGCATATCGAGCGCGGCATCATCATCATGGTCGGCGCGACCACCGAGAATCCCTCATTTGAGTTGAACTCGGCTTTGCTTTCGCGCTGCCGCGTACATGTGCTCGAATCCTTGAACATCGAGCAGATCGTCGCGGCCTTGAATCGTGCCCTGGCGGACAGCGAGCGCGGTCTCGGCGACCAGTACTTGAAGATCGAAGACGAGTCGCTGCGCCTGATCGCCCAGGCCGCCGATGGTGATGTGCGACGCGCGCTGACCTTGCTCGAAATCGCCGCCGAGCTGGCCGACGACGGTCGCATCGACGAAACCACGCTGACCCAGGTGCTGGCCGATCGCACGCGCCGTTTCGACAAGGGCGGTGAGCAGTTTTACGACCAGATTTCCGCCCTGCATAAGTCGGTACGTTCGTCTGATCCCGATGCCGCCTTGTATTGGCTGACGCGCATGCTCGATGGCGGCGTCGATCCGGCTTATATCGCTCGGCGGCTGACGCGCATGGCGATCGAGGACATTGGCCTCGCCGATCCGCGTGCGTTGACCCTCTCGCTTGAGGCCTGGAATACCTATGATCGACTTGGCTCGCCCGAAGGCGAGCTCGCCTTTGCCGAACTGGTGATCTATCTGGCCATCGCGGCGAAAAGCAACGCGGTCTATGCGGCTTTCAATGCGACACGCGCCGAGGTGCGCGCCAACGGTACGCTGGAAGTGCCCATGCACTTGCGCAATGCACCGACCAAACTGATGAAAGGCCTTGGCTACGGCAAGGGCTATCAATACGATCATGATGCCGAGGGCGGTGTCGCCCTGGATCAGCAGTGTCTGCCCGATGCGCTGAGAGATCGTGAGTTCTATGCGCCGGTCGAACGCGGGCTTGAACTGAAGATTGGCGAAAAGCTCGCCGCGCTGAGAGCGGCACGTCGTCAGGCACGCAATGGTGAGGGTGGATCATGATGGTTTCGTGCTTGCGTTTTTTCGCCAGCCTTCTGTTTGTCTGTCTGATTGCACCTCACGTAGATGCAAAGGATGCAGGCGACACGTCCTCCACCACTGATTCCAGCCTGGCAACACTGGCCAAACGCATCGACGCGCATCTTGCCGAGCCAGCGTTTTCCAATGCTTTCTGGGGCGTCCAGGTTGTTTCACTCGATACCGGCAAGGTGATTTACGCGCACGACGCCGACAAGTTGTTCGTGCCTGCATCCACGGCCAAGTTGTACACCGCCGCACTCGTACTCGATACGTTTGGCCCCGATTACCGGATTCCGACCAGCGTGTTCGGCAGCGAGAAGCCGGGCAGGGATGGTGAATTGCGCGGTGATCTGGTCCTGGTCGGTTACGGTGATCCGACGCTCGGTCTCGACAAGCGTGTGTCCTGGGCGGACACCCTGGCAACCGCCGTGCGCAAATCCGGCGTCAAATCCGTGCGGGGCTCGCTGATCGGCGATGCCACCTGGTTTGCTGCGCCGCTGTATGGCAGCGGTTGGGAAGCCGCCGATTTGCAAAGCTGGTTTGGCGCGCCGGTTTCGGCGCTAAGCGTTGACGAGAATATCGTGCGTATCCAGGTTCGACCTGCTCCGCAGATCGGAGCGTTGGCACGCATTGTCTTCGATCCACCCGGATCAGCCGCGGATCTCGACAACCAGTTGCGAACCCTGCGCGCGCCGGCTCCCACCGACATCAATCTTTATCGCGCACCGGGATCCCCGATCCTGCATGCTTTCGGCACGATCGCGAGCAATTCGGAGATCCAGTACTACCGCCAGGCCGTGCATGATCCAGCCTTGATTGCTGCCGAACAATTGCGCGCGGCGCTGTTGCGTCAGGGCGTCACCGTCAAGGGGCCGTCGCGCAGCGTCTATTGGCCAGAGCGCAATGATGCGCTTGTCGGAGACAAGGTCCAGCGCATCGCGGATGTATGGTCAGCACCACTCGCCGAAATCGTCAATCGTGGGCTCAAGGTTTCGCAAAACCTTTATCTGCAGAATTTTCTCTTGATGGTCGGAGCAAAGGACGCCGCCGATGAGAAAGCGGCAGGCGACGAATCGCCGAAGTTTCGATCCAGCGAATCGCGCGGCATTCGCGCCTTGCGTCGGTATCTGACCCGAATTGATGTGCCACTCGATGGTGTCCTGATCGAAGATGGTCCGGGTTTGTCGCGGCGCGACCTGACTTCGCCGGCGGCTTTGAGCAGTCTTCTTGTCCACCTTGGTGACAGCCCCGGCGCAAAGGCGCTTCGACTGGGTTTGCCCGAGGCGGGAGTTGATGGCTCCCTGACCTGGCGCATGCGCAACAGTGCCGCCAAGGGACGCATCCACGCCAAGACCGGCAGCATGGCCAACACCTATGCACTGGCTGGCTACGCCTTGACGGCTGCAGACGAGCGCCTCGCCTTTGCGATCATGCTCAACAACTACAGGCGCCCTCGCGGGGCCGGAAGATCCTCGGCCGAACTCGATGCGATCGCAGTCATGCTGGCCGAATTGACTGAGCGCAGTCAGCCCTGATCCGAGCTGACCCGAATCCATGATTCGAATTGCGATCATGCCGGAACAGGCGTAGCGTCGCGTTGACAATCCTGGGGAGGAGTGCCGATGCGTATCCTGATAGCTGCCATATTCAGTTCCGTGATCCTGTTCATCTGGGGCTTTGTTGCCCACACCGTGTTACCTCTCGGCGAGATGGGGCTGCGCGCTCCGAGCAACGAAAATGCGGTCCTTGAAGCGGTCAAAATTGGCGCACAGGCGCCAGGAATCTATGTGTTGCCCTACGTGAGCGCCGAGCAATGGGGCGACGATGCGGTCATGGCCGTGTTCTCCGAGAAGGCAAAAGCCGAGCCATTCGTCTATATGGTGGTCAGTCCACCGTATGGCGACCCAATGCAGATGACGCCGCAATTGATCAAGCAGTTTGGCTCGGTATTCCTTGGCAGTCTGATCGTGGCCTGGTTGCTGGCGGCGACGGCATGGGGATTCACGGCAAGAGTAATCGGGGCAACCGCGATGGGTGTTTTCGCCTGGGCAGTATCGATCGCGCCGATGTGGAACTGGTATCGGTTTCCCAATGAATTCCTGATCGCCGGATTTGTCGAACAAGCCGTAGGCTGGCTGCTCGGCGGCATCCTCATCGCGTGGTGGCTGGGACGTACGCAACCCCGGCGATTCTAAGCACTTCCAATCAAACCACGCTGTCTCGCCGAATGCATGGATGAGCAGGGCTAGCGCCCGTCCGACGGGCCCCGCAGTTGGTCTGGTTTGCGGCAAACGGGTGGCGCGGCGATAATCCGCGCCCTTCGTCAGATTTGCGGATTCCCTCTCATGCTTGATCCAGCCCTTCTGCGCGGGCAGCTTGATGTTGTCGCCCAGCGCCTCGCCACGCGTGGCTATATCCTTGATTCGGCGGTCATCGAATCATTGGAAGCACAGCGCAAAGCGGTTCAGGTCGAAACCCAGGAATTGCAAAACTTGCGCAATACTCGCTCAAAGGCGATCGGCATCGCCAAGAGCAAGGGTGAGGACAGCGCCGCACTAATGGCCGAAGTCGCCGCCATTGCAGATCAACTCAAGACCAATGAGACACGGCTTGGCGAGATCCAGCAACAACTGGCGACGATCACGCTGGGGATTCCGAACCTGCCTGACGAGTCCGCGCCGGAAGGCAAGGATGAAGCCGGCAATGTCGAGAAGCATCGCTGGGGCACGCCGCGCAGCTTTGACTTTCCGGTCAAGGACCACGTCGAACTCGGCGCGCACAAAGGCTGGCTCGATGGCGAAGTCGCGGCGAAATTGTCCGGATCGCGGTTCACCGTGCTGCGCGGCGGACTTGCTCGCCTGCATCGCGCGCTGGCCCAGTTCATGCTCGATCTGCATACCGGCGAGCACGGCTATCTTGAGACGAATGTTCCACTCATCGTCAATTCAGAATCGATGCAGGGCACCGGACAACTGCCAAAATTCGAGGAGGATCTGTTCGCGATCGAGGTCAATGAAGCCCGACGCTATCTGATCCCGACCGCCGAAGTGCCGTTGACCAATATCGTCCGCAATACGATTGTCGATGCAGATGATTTGCCGCTACGCATGACTGCGCACTCATTGTGCTTCCGCTCCGAAGCGGGTTCAGGTGGCCGCGATGTGCGCGGCATGATCCGCCAGCATCAGTTCGAGAAGGTCGAGCTGGTCAGTATCTGCAAGCCCGCCGAGAGCGCAGCAGAACATGAGCGGATGACACGCAGCGCTGAAGTGGTTCTGGAAAAACTCGGCCTGCCGTACCGGCGCATGCTGTTGTGTACCGGCGACATGGGTTTTACCGCGACCAAGACTTTCGATCTCGAAGTCTGGCTGCCGAGCCAGAATACGTTTCGTGAAATATCCTCGTGTTCGAACTGCACCGACTTCCAGGCTCGCCGCATGATGGCGCGCTGGCGAAATCCGGAATCGAACAAGCCTGAGCTCGTGCACACCCTCAACGGTTCCGGCACCGCAGTCGGCCGTGCCCTGATTGCGGTGATGGAGAACTACCAGAATGCCGACGGCTCGATCGACGTTCCGGAAGTGCTGCGGCCTTACATGGGCGGCATCACCCGATTGAGCTGATTCGCAGTCAACAAAGTGTCGATGGCACCTGGACGCTGCGTTCATTTCCTTCTCCCCTCGTGAGAAGGTCATCTTGGGCAATTCTCCCGACTAGGCTAAACTCCGCCCCCCGCAGTTGTTGGGCGGGACGCCCGGAGTCAAACTGCCGTGGTGGCTTGCAGAGCAAGCCGTGACGAGCGGAACAATACGGAGAGATGGCCGAGTGGTTTAAGGCAGCAGTCTTGAGTGCGCAGGCAGGAAGCCGGAGCCAACATCGCCGCAGGCGATGGCCCGAAGGGCGCAGGGTGGGACGCCCGGAGTCAAACTGCCGTGGTGGCTTGCAGAGCAAGCCGTGACGAGCGGAACAATACGGAGAGATGGCCGAGTGGTTTAAGGCAGCAGTCTTGAAAACTGCCGTGGGTTTACGCCCACCGTGGGTTCGAATCCCACTCTCTCCGCCAAATATGAAATGAGCCCCGTATGGGGCTTTTTTCGTATTTGTTGGATGGGAGTGCGTGGACGAACCGACAAGGGTTCGACAAATTCATCTGGAATGAATTTGGACAGCCGAAGGGCTGGCCCGGAGCGCGCAGCGCGGAGGGTGAGGCTCAGGGACGAGCCGAACATATTCCACTCTCTCCGCCAAATTGAATGTCAAGCCGCTTTCCAGCGGGATTTTCGTTCGCCGTACTATCGAGCTGCTTGGTTGCTCAGGTGTATCCATTCGGATACACTATCAGTGAAGATTGCAGCCACAACCAACTTCATCGAATGGTTGAACGCACTCGCCGACTTGGCTGGACGTGCGCGCATTCAGGCACGTGTCGAGCGGCTGGCAGGGGGCAATCCTGGTCAGCATCGCGTGCTTAAAGGCGGTATCTGCGAAATGAAGATCGATGTTGGCCCCGGGTATCGGGTGTATTACACGCAGCGCGGCAAGGTCGTGGTTATTCTCCTCTGCGGTGGCGACAAGACCACGCAGACGAAGGACATCAAAACCGCAACAAAGCTTGCGCAGGGACTTTGAACATGAACAAGACGAAAGCAAAAACAAAGACGCGATCGTATGACGTGGCAGAACACCTGCGTACTTCGGAAGAAATGGCGCTGTATCTGGATGCATGTATTGCCGAAAGCGAAGGTGATCCTGCATTCATCGCCAAAGCCATCGGTGACATAGCAAGAGCCAAAGGCATGACCGAACTGGCGCGCGAAACTGGACTCGGGCGCGAGAGTCTCTACAAGGCACTATCCGGCGAACGCAATCCGGAATTTGGGACGGTACTGAAGGTTCTGCATGCGCTCGGTTTGCAATTGTCGGCGCGTCCGCTGATTACCTGAATCACGTTCTCTGGCGCGGAGCCTGGTTTGGCGTGTGGACCAGTGGCAGGGTACGAGGCTGCGAAATCAACATCAAGATGAACACGCATTCCGCCAGTTCCGCATTCCGCCAGAGGTCTCGAATACTCGTAGCGCACGCAAAAGTGAACAGTTCTA
>NZ_DASSYD010000027.1:0-5726 GCF_035703485.1 Dokdonella sp.
TGGCCGGCGCTGACCACATCGCCTTCCGCAATGGCCACCCTGGCCAGGCGTCCGGAAATCTGCGGGATGATCACGCGCTCCTCGCTGACCGGCTCGACCAGGCCACCGGCGGCGACCCGCGAGGAGTCCATGCCGGGGCGATCCGGGGCTGCCGGATCGGCACTCCCCGCACGGCAAGCGGCAAGCACGAACACGGCCAAGCCGAGCGTGGCAACGTGCAGGACAGGCGAGTGGCGGCGGCACGCGGCAAGGGTAGGAATCATGCGCGCCATCATGCCTGATTGCCGTGCCGGCGACGGTCATCGACGAGGCGACCGTCTTCCAGGTGCAGGACCCGATCGGCATACGGCTCGACGCGCGGATCATGGCTGACGATGACCACGGCGCAGTTCTCGCCATGGGCAAGCTCCTGCAAGGTGGCGACGACATCCTGGCCGGCCTTGCTGTCGAGTGCGGCAGTCGGCTCATCGGCCAGTATCAGGCCAGGCTTGCCGGCCAGCGCACGCGCGATCGCGACACGCTGCTTCTGGCCGCCGGACAACTCGGACGGAAAGTGCGTCGCGCGATCAGCCATGTCGAGCCGATCGAGAAGTTGCAACGCCGCCGCCTGCTGCTCGTGCGCCGGAACCTGCTTGAGATCGAGGGCGACAGCGACGTTCTCCCAGGCGCGCAAGGTCGGAAACAGGTTGTAGTGCTGGAAGACGAAGCCGACATGGGCGAGGCGCAGCGCCGTCAGCGCTTCGGTATCGAGCCCATGCAGCGGCTGGCCCAACATCGAGACGCGCCCTCGGGTTGGCCGCAACAGGCAACCCATCACCTGCAGCAGGGTGGTCTTGCCCGATCCACTCGGCCCGAGCAGCAGGGTCACCTCGGCGGCACGCACGTCCAGGCTGATGTCACGCAGCGCGGACAAGGCGGTCGCACCCTTGCCATAGGTGACCCCGACATCCTCGATGCGCAGCAGGACATCGCTCATGCGAACACGCTGGTCGGGTCAATGCGCACGAGGCGGCGAATCGAGATCAACGCACCGAACGCACACATCAGCACGGTCAGCGCGGCGAGCACGACGACCAGCCACCACGGCACGATCACGGCAATGTTGCCAAACGAGGTCAGGGCGACGATTGCATACACGGCGACAGTACCGAGGCCGAAGCCGAGAGCGGCACTGATCGCCGCCTGCTTGAGAATGACCCGATTCAGATACGCGGCCGGCGCGCCAATTGCGCGCAAGGTTGCATACTCGGGCAGACGATCGACGGTGGTCGCGTACAGCGTCTGGCCAACAATGACGATGCCAACCACCAGGCCAAGCAAGGCCGAGAGCAACAATGCGGAACCGGCACCGGTGGTGATCAACCAGTATTTCTGCGCCTGGCGGGCGAAATCATCACGTTTCCAGACATCGACCCGCCCGAGCCGCGCAAGCAGCGCCTGGCGCACGGCTTCGACATTCGCATCCGGCTTGACCGACACCAGCAGGTAGGTGGTCTGGTCGGGCTGAAATTTCGAATAGGCCAGGGCATTGCGATGCGTCATCCAGACATACGGACTTTGCGTGAATGTACGCAATCCTTGGGTAAAGCCGACCACCCGCGCGCGCTGTGAATTGATCTCGATGGTGTCACCGAGCGACGTTACGCCAAGCTTGTCCGCGTAGAGCCGATCGATGATGACCGCGTCCTGCTGCTGCAGGTCGGCGATGCTGCCCTCGACCAGATTCCACGGCTGCAGTTTGTCGGACTCGATTTCGATGCCGACCAGGGCCACGCTTTCATTGCCGCCATCGGGCTTTTTCCAGAAGGCGAATTGCATCATCAGTTTGCCTACCGAGGCCACGCCGGGCACGGCCAGTGCCTGAAAGCGACGCCGCTCATCAAGGCGGCCGGCGATGTCGACATTGGTGGTTCCGGCCGGGGTGATCCACAAGTCGGCATTGGAATGATCGACCAGACCCGAAGTGGTGCGTGCGAAACCGACCAGCAGGCCCAGCTCCACGCCCATCAGCAGCACGGCAAAACCGACGCCGATCAAGGTGACGATGAAACGCGCACGATCATGACTGAGGTTGCGCCAGGCCAGCAGGCTGGTACCGAGCAATGCCGGCGATCCTGGAACCGGCAGGTTCATCGCGCCCGCTTCATCGATCCGCAGGGCGAGAAGTTCGGATACATCGCCGGTCAGTGCGTTGTGTCATGACCGATCACTTCAAGCCTGCGCAGAATTGCCTGTACCATGTCGCGCTGCAGTTCGTTGGTAAGCAAATCCTGTTCGGCGGCTATGCCGAGTGCCTGGCTGGCATCGAAGGTGAAAACACGACTCAGCTCGAGGGTCTGCATCGACAACATCGAGGTACCCGATGCATCAACGACATCGAACTCGACGTGGTAGCGGATCGTGTATTCGTTGGCGCGCGCATTGCCGCCGATAGAAAGTACATCGGTGCGGATCGTATTGTTGCCAATTCTCAGTACGGCGCTGGGTTGTGCTGAACCTTCAACAATCTGGGCACCAGATCGAGTCAAAGCCTTGCGCAGATCACGCCCGAGCGGACTCAGCGCATCGACTCCCTGAATGGCGAGCCGCTGCATGCCAGTTGGCAAGCGGACTTCTTCACGCAGATGGAAGCCGCAGGCTGAGAGCAGGATGGCGAGCAAAACAATGGCGGTGATGCGATGGGCTTTCATGGGCGACCTGGGCTGTTGTACTGGTGAAGCATAGCGGATGAAATTGGATGGAATACTGCTCCCTTCTCCCTGATGGGGAAGGAAAATCCTAGACGACGATGTTGACGATCTTGCCGGGAACGACAACGACCTTCTTGATCGTCTGGCCTTCGATGTGCGGAACCACCGACGGCTCGGCCAGGGCGGCGCGCTCGCATTCCTCCTTCGATGCCGAAACCGGCATTTCAATCGTGCCGCGCAACTTTCCATTGACCTGTACGGCCAGTTTGACCGCGTCGCGCAGCAACGCAGCTGGATCGGCTACCGGCCACGGCTGATCCTCGATCAGCGTTTCGCCATGCCCGAGCGCCTGCCACAAACCGTGGCAGATATGCGGCGTGATCGGATTCAGCAACAGCACAATCGTTTCAAATGCTTCGTGGCGCACTGCCCTGCCCTGGTCACTCATGTCATTGAACTTGGTGACTCCATTGAGCAACTCCATCAGGGCGGCGATTGCCGTGTTGAAGGCAAGGCGGCGACCGTAGTCATCGCTGACCTTGTTGATGGTTTCGTGAATCTGGCGACGCAGGTTTTTCTGCGTGGCATTCAATGACGATGCATCCACGTCCGGATGGTCGGGTTGAGACACATGCGTATGCAACTCGCGCCAGAGTCGCTTGAGAAAGCGTGACATGCCCTCGACGCCGGCCTCGTTCCATTCCAGCGACTGATCCGGCGGTGCGGCAAACATCGAGAACAGTCGCACCGTGTCAGCACCGTACTTGCGCACCATCGATTCCGGGTCGACGCCGTTGTTCTTCGACTTGGCCATCTTCTCGGTGCCACCAATCGACACCGGTTGACCATCGGCCTTGAGCAGCGCGCCAGTGACGCGCCCCTTGTCATCGCGCTGAACGTCAACAGCGCCCGGATTGATCCACTCCTTGTGACCTTGCGCATCCTCGCGATAGAAGGTCTCGGCAATGACCATGCCCTGGCAGAGCAGGTTGATCGCCGGCTCGTCGCTGTCGACAAAACCGGTGTCGCGCAACAGCTTGTGATAGAAGCGAAAGTATAAAAGATGCAGGATCGCGTGTTCGATGCCACCGATGTACTGGTCGACAGGCGCCCAGTAATTGGCCCGCTCATCAACCATGTCACTGGCGCCAGGTGACGTGTAGCGCGCGTAATACCAGCTCGATTCCATAAACGTATCGAAGGTATCGGTTTCGCGTTCGGCCGGGCCGCCACACTTCGGGCAAACGGTCTTGCGCCATTCCGGATCAGCCTTGATCGGCGATTTGACCCCGGTGAACTCGACGTCTTCGGGCAGCACCACCGGCAGTTGATCATCCGGCACCGGAACGGCATTGCACTTGGCGCAATAGATCACCGGGATTGGGCAGCCCCAGTAACGCTGTCGCGACACGCCCCAGTCACGCAAACGGTAGTTGATGCGACGCTTGCCCTTGCCTTCCTTTTCCAGACGCGCGGCGATGGCATCAAAGGCATTGCGGAAATTGAGGCCGTCGAATTCACCCGAATTGACGAGGAATCCATACTCCGTGTACGCGCCCTTGGTAATGATGTTTTCTTCGAAATCTTCGAGCATTTCGAGTTCGCCGGCAGGCTCGACGACATCGATTCGGCGACTTTCACCGAGTGCGGCTGACATGGAATCCTTGTTGCCGGCCACATCGCGAGCAAGCTCACGCACCGCATCACGCACGCCGACTCTGACGATAACCATGCGGATCAACAGATCGTATTTGGTGGCGAATTCCCAGTCGCGCTGATCGTGCGCCGGCACGGCCATGACCGCACCGGTGCCGTAGCTCATCATCACGAAATTGGCGACCCAGACCGGCAGGGTTTCACCGCTGATCGGATGGACGGCCTTGAAATGTGTCTCGACGCCCTTTTTTTCCTGGGTTTCGATGTCGACCTCGGAGGTTCCGCCATGGCGACATTCGTCGATGAATGCCGCCACCTCCGGCTGGCTCAAGGCCGCTTTTTGCGCGAGTGGATGTTCAGCTGCCACCGAAATGAAGCTGACGCCCATCAAGGTATCCGGGCGCGTCGTGAACACCGTCACCGGATCCGTCTCACCCTCGATCGCAAACTGGATCTCAAGGCCTTCCGAGCGACCGATCCAGTTGCGCTGCATGGTCTTGACCGAATCCGGCCAGCCCGGCAAGTTGTCGAGACCATCGAGCAACTCCTGCGCGTAATCGGTGATCTTCAGGAACCACTGCGGGATCTCGCGCTTCTCGACCACCGCACCCGAGCGCCAGCCCTTGCCATCAATGACCTGCTCATTGGCGAGTACGGTCTGGTCGACCGGATCCCAGTTGACGACCGAATTGCGGCGATAGACCAGGCCCTTCTTCAGCAGGCGCGTGAACATGCGCTGCTCGTGGACGTAGTAATCCGGGCGGCAGGTCGCGAACTCGCGGCTCCAGTCGATGGCGTAGCCCATCTGCTGCAGCTGCGCCTTCATGTGTTCGATGTTGGCGTAGGTCCACTTCGCCGGCGCGGTGCGGTTCTTGATCGCGGCGTTCTCGGCGGGCAGGCCGAAGGCATCCCAGCCCATCGGCTGCAGCACGTTGCGGCCGGTCATGCGCTGGTAGCGGCTGATCACGTCGCCGATCGTGTAGTTGCGCACGTGGCCCATGTGCAGCGCGCCCGAGGGGTACGGCAGCATCGAGAGGCAGTAGAACTTCGGGCGCGGATCGTCCTCGCGGACCTCGTAGGCGCGCAGGCCGGACCAGAAACGCTGGGCCGCGGGCTCGAGCGCGGCGGGATCGTAGGCGGCAACCTCGGGGGACACGACGGACATTCGACGGCCGATGCACTGCGAAAACGGGGCCGGAAAGCCTATCAGACCGGACCCTGTCGGAAGTGCCGGTGACCAGCGCCACGTCCGCCGCGCAAGGGGCGTGCCCCACGCTATGCGCTGCACCCTCCCCCACGTCCCCCGCAATGTCCCTCGCTATCCAGACTCTGGGCCTGACCCGGCTGTTCCCCGGCGGCCACGGGGTCCGCGACCTCGAC